>DASXNY010000142.1:0-52420 GCA_036494715.1 Thermoleophilaceae bacterium | reverse complement strand
CAACGCGGTCGACGTCCATGGGCATCCAGATGCGCCAGGCCGCCGCGCGCCGGACGTCGCCGCTCCGCGCCCGCAGCGCCCGCACCCCGAGCGCGACGCTGTAGCGGACGAGCTGCGACGGCGCGATCGTGCTCGGGGGCGTCATGCGGCGGCAGCGTAGCTGCCCTACGATGGCGCGCCGATGCACCTTGGCCTCAACCTCGTCTTCCTGGTGCCCGGGGAGACGGGCGGGATGGAGATCTACGCGCGGCACCTGATCGAGGCGCTGGCGAAGGTCCGCCCCGACATCCGGGTGACGGCGTTCGTGAACCGCGAGGCCGCCGGCAGCCCCGGCCCGTGGAACCAGCTCGTGCCGAGCGTGACGGTGCCCGTGAACGCGCGCAACCGCGTGGCCTGGGTACTGGGCGAGCAGCTCCTGCTGCCGCCGCTCGCGATGCGCGCGCGGGTCGAGCTGCTGCACAGCCCGGCCAACATCGCCCCCGCCTGGGGCCGCTTCCCGCGCATCCTCACCGTGCACGACCTGATCCACAAGACGGTGCCCGAGGCGCACGAGGGCCTGCGGGCGAAGGCGGTCGGCGTGATCATGCCGCTCGGCATCCGCCGCTCACGGCGCCTGATCGCCGACTCGCGCGCCACCCGCGACGATCTCGTCAACCTGATGGGCGCGCCCGAGCCCGACATCGACGTGGTACCGCTCGGCCTGGCCGAGCCCCACCCCGAGCGAGCGCTGCCGGAGGCCGAGCTGCGCGCGAAGCACCGGCTGGGCGAGCGCCCGGTCGCGCTCAGCCTGTCCGCCAAGCGGCCGCACAAGAACCTGATCAGGCTGCTCGACGCGCTGGCGAGCATCCCGGCCGAGCGCCGTCCCGTGCTGGTGATCCCCGGCTACGCCACCTGGCACGAGGACGAGCTGACCGCGCACGCGCGCGGGCTCGGCATCGAGGCCGACGTGCGCCTGCTCGGCTGGGTGGACGAGGGCGAGATCGAGGGCCTGTACGC
The DNA here is from genome assembly GCA_036494715.1 of Thermoleophilaceae bacterium. Classification (GTDB taxonomy): domain Bacteria; phylum Actinomycetota; class Thermoleophilia; order Solirubrobacterales; family Thermoleophilaceae; genus JAICJR01. Next base: position 51,424 of record DASXNY010000142.1, on the reverse strand, counting down.
GCTGGCGCGCTGCTTCGTGTTCCCGTCGCTGTACGAGGGCTTCGGGCTGCCGGTGCTCGAGGCGATGCAGCGCGGGGTGCCGGTGGCGTGCTCGAACACGAGCTCGTTGCCGGAGGTGGCGGGCGACGCCGCGCTCCTGTTCGACCCGGAGCGGCCGGACGAGATCGCGGCCGCGCTGGAGCGGCTGCTGGCCGGCGGCGAAGAGGTGGAGCGGTTGCGCGCGGCGGGCATCGAGCGCGCGCGCGGCTTCACCTGGGAGGCCACCGCGCGGGCGACGGCGGAGAGCTACGAGCGCGCGCTGGCGTAGGCGGCGGCCACGGCGTCGAGGCTGTGCGCGAGCGACAGACGCTCGGCGTTGCGCTCGAACCAGGCCTCGGTGGAGTCGCGCAGCGGCTGCCCCGCCGCGTGGATGCGCAGGATCGCGTCGGCCAGGTCGTCGGCTGACGCCGATGCCGCGATCACCCCGTTCACGCCTTCCTCGACCAGCTCGGTGGCCGCGTTGTCGGGACCGTTCACCACCACGCTGGGCACGCCCTCGGCGGCGGCCTCGACCACGATCAGCCCGTAGCCCTCGCGGCGCGACGGCAGCACCAGGCAGAGCGCGGAGCGCAGAGCGCTGCGCATGCGCTCGTCGCTGACGAAGCCGGGCGCGTCGACCACGCCGTCGAGCCGGAACTGGTGGATGAGCTGCTGCACCTCCTCGCGGTCCGGGCCGTCGCCGAGCAGCTGGCCGCGCAGCTCGGGCAGCCGCTCGCGGGCGCGTGCGATCGCGGGAATCAGCGCCGGCACCCGCTTCTCCGGGATGTGCCGGCCGGCGAACACGACAGTCGGCTCCGGCCGTGCCACGCCGCCGCCGTTGTGCCCGCCCGAGTAGAGCCCCCCGATCAGCTCGGCGTCGCCGTTGAGGCCCTCCTCGCGCAGCCGGCGCGCGTGCAGGCTCGACAGGCATAGCGCCCGCTGCGGGATCTTCAGGCACAGCCGCTGGATGGCGTAGCCCACGCGCCCGCCGAAGTCGCCGAGGTACTCCTGCCAGTACTCGCGCGTCCAGACCTCGTACCAGTCCACCACCAACCGGTAGCCGGCGAACGGCTTGACGAGCGCCGCTGCGAGCAGCGAGAAGTACGGGAACGAGGCCGTGTGCACGACGTCGTAGCGCTGCCGGTGGCGCAGCAGGTGCCAGAGCACGCCGAGACCGAACACGAGCGGCGGCAGCACGCGCCTGCGGCCGGTGGGCCCGTACAGCGCCATGCTCGGCGCCACCGCAATAACCTTCACGCCCGGCACGCCGGGGTCGGCGCCTCGCGGCCACTGGCGCAGCGTGAGGTATGTGACGTCGTGCCCCTCGGCGGCCAGACGTTCTCCGAGGCTTCTGAGCCACCGCTCCGCCCCACCCACGGTATGGGGAAAGAGGCAGTCATAGACGAGGCAAATGCGCATGGGTAGCTTCGCGGTCACGCGACACAGAGGTTGGCAGGTGAACCCGTCATGAGCATCTTCATCTGCTGGGTTCTCTTCCCCCTCCTCTTCTGCCTGCTTTCGCTCGGCTGCGGCCTCCTGATCCAGCGCATCTCAGGCGCCGCACTCCCCGGCGTCCTCCTGCTCCCCGTCGGCTACGCGACCATCGTCGTAGCGACCCAATTCACCACCTACTTCAACGCCACAACCTTCCTGGCAACGCCACTGGTGATCTTGCTGGCGGTAGCAGGCCTCGCACTGGGTTGGCGCACTCTCTGGCCTCTGGCCTCTGGCCTCTGGCCTCTCGCCTCTGGCCTGGGCACCTTCTTCGTCTACGCAGCTCCGGTCGTACTGAGCGGCGGCGCCACCTTCCTCGGCTACACCCTGCTCGGCGACACCTCGATCCACTTCGTGTTGATCGACCACGTGATGAGCGCCGGGCGCTCGACCGCGGGGCTCGCGCCGTCCTCCTACCAGGCCGCGATCGACGGCTACTACGGCACCGCCTATCCGCTCGGCGCGCACACCGCGCTCGGCGCCGTGCGCCCGCTCGTGGGCCAGGACGTGGCCTGGATCTTCCAGCCCTACCTCGCGCTGCTGGCGACCTTCACGGCGCTGGCGATCTACGGCGTGCTGGCGCGCGCGATCCGCTGGGGCTGGCTGGCCGCGCTCGGCTCCTTCCTCGCCGCCCAGTCGGGTCTGGTCTACGCATACGCGCTCGAGGGCAGCATCAAGGAGCTCGCCACCGTCGCGCTGATCGCCACCACGACGGCGGTGGGCGCCGAGTACGTGAGCCAGCGCGGCGGCATCCGTGCGGTGATCCCGCTGACGGTGGTCGTCGCGGCGGGGATCGGGGTGCTGAACGCCTCCGTGCTGCCGTGGCTCGGGCCGCTGCTCCTGGCCGTACTGGTGGCCCTCCTGGCTGCGCGCGGCCTGCCGAGCTGGCGCGCCGCGGCGCTCGACGCCGGGGTGTTCCTCGTGCTCGGCGCGGCGCTCTCCTACCCGTCGCTCGCGGGCGCCGGCACCTTCGTGCACGACACGACAGCCGTGCTCACGTCCGGCGGCGAGATGGGCAACCTGCTCGGCGCGCTCAGCAAGTGGCACGCCTTCGGCATCTGGCCGACGGGCGACTTCCGGCTGCCGCTGGCGAGCCACGTGGCGGCGAGCTACGTGCTGATCGGACTCGAGCTCGGCGCGATCGTGCTCGGCGTGCTGTGGGCGCTGCGGCTCGGGCGCTGGTGGCCGCTCGTGTTCGCGGGAGCGTCGCTGGTCGGCTGGGCGTACACGACGGCGCGCAGCAACGTCTGGGGCGACGCCAAGGCGCTGATGATCGTCTCGCCGGCCGTCCTGGCCGTGGCGATACTCGGGCCGGCCTCGCTGTGGCACTACGAGCGCCGTCCCGAGGCTGCGCTGCTCGCGGCGGCGATGGCCTTCGGCGTGCTCTGGACCAACGCGCTCGCCTACCACGACGCCGACCTCGCGCCGCGGACGCGCCTCGTCGAGCTGGCGAACATCGGCCACAAGTTCGCGGGGCAGGGACCCACGCTCTACACGGAGTTCGAGGAGTTCGCCAAGCACTTCCTGCGCGAGGAGGCCCCGAGCGGCTCAGACGAGTCCTGGCAGACGGCGCCACGCGGGGTGCGTGCCGACGGCACCGCCGCGCCGTTCGGCTTCTCGAGCGAGATCGACCAGCTCGCGCCCACCTACGTCCAGCACTTCCGCACGCTCGTACTGAGGCGCTCGGGCTCGGCGAGCCGGCCGCCGTCCAACTACCGCCTCGCCTTCCGCGGCCGCTTCTACGACGTCTGGCAGAAGACCTCGTCGAACGTCGTGCAGCACCTCCCGCTCGGCGACCCGCTGCAGCCCGGCGCCGTGCCCGCCTGCTCCGCCGTGCGCTCGCTGAGCCGGGCGGGTGGCACGCGGCTGGCCTACGTCGAGCGCCCGGAGCTGCCGCTGATGCCGGTGTCGAACGCCAAGCGCCCGGCCAGCTGGGTGGCGGACGGCACGGACCCGTCCAACCTGCGCCCCGTCGGCGCGGGCACGCTCACCGGCACGGTCACGGTCGCGCGCCCGGCGCGCTACGCGCTCTGGGTGGAGGGCTCGTTCGGCCGCGGCTTCACGGTGCTCGTGGACGGCCGCCGCGTCGGCAAGGTGCAGAACCAGCTCAACCCGCGGGACGAGTTCGCGCTCGCCGGCGACATCCCGCTGTCCGCGGGCAAGCACACGATCCAGCTCGTGCGGGCGGGCAGCGGCCTCTACCCGGGCGACGGCGGGCGCAACCGGCTGCTCGGCCCGGTGGTGCTCGACCCCACGAGCGACACGCAGACCGTGCAGCAGATCTCGTCGGCGGACTGGCGCCAGCTCTGCGGCAAGCGGCTCGACTGGATCGAGTCGATCAGGTAGATCGCGGCCGTCACCCGGCGACGGGCGGCTGCGGATCCGCGAGCGCCCGCGACCGCCGCCGCAGGCCGAGGATCGACAGAAAGAAGGCGCCGAAGATGATCTGAATCCCGATCACGATCAGCGACAGCCCGGCGATGGCGAGCTTCTCCTCGCTCAACTCGCCGAAGCCGCGGTGTATCCAGATCGCGAGTACGACGACCGAGAGCACGAGCCCAAGCAGGAACACCAGCGCGCCGGCGATCAGCCCGTGCTCGAGGCGGAAGCGGGCGCGCATCTTGTCGAACAGCGGGTCGTGCTCTCCCAGGTAGTAGAAGGCGTAGGTCCGCGCCGACACGCCGAGCTGCACGACCTGGGCGCCGACGATCGCGAGCATCGAGCCCGCGATCAGCGTGTGGAGCTCCCACTGGCGGCCGAACAGCGGGACGTTGAAGAGCGAGATCGCGCCGATGAGTGCGCCCAGGAGGACCATGCCGAGGCCCGGCACGAGGAACAGCCAGGTGGGGCTATGCACGAGCAGGAAGCGCAGGTGGCGCCAGCCATCCGAGAACGACGACAGCTTCGACTCGCCCGTGCGCGGGTGGTACTCGATCGGGATCTCGCGTATGTCGAGCCCGAGCTTGGACGAGCGGATCACCTGCTCGGAGGCGAACTCCATGCCCGTGGTGCGCAGGTCGAGCCGCGGGAGCAGCTCGCGCCGGAACGCGCGCATGCCGCAGTGGGCGTCCGACACGCCGGTGCGGAAGAAGAGGTTGAGCACGCCGGTGAGCATCGGGTTGCCGACGTAGCGGTGCAGCCACGGCATCGCGCCCGGGTGGATGCGCCCGCGCAGGCGCGAGCCCATCACGAAGTCCGCGCCGTCGTCGAGCGGCTCGATGAAACGCGCGATCTCGCGGAAGTCGTAGGTCTCGTCGGCGTCGCCCATGACGATGTACTTGCCGCGCGCGGAGGCGAAGCCGGCGAGGTAGGCGCTGCCGTAGCCCTGGCGCTCCTCGTGGATCACGCGCGCGCCGGCCTCGCGGGCGATGTCGGGCGTGCCGTCGTCGGAGCCGTTGTCCGCGACGATCACCTCGCCACGGATCCCGTGCTCATCCATCGTCTCGATCGACCTGCGCACACAGGCCTCGATCGACTCGCGCTCGTTCAGGGCGGGAATAACCACCGAGACGAGGAACTCGTCGGTCGCGGCGCTGGTGGCGGTGACCGGGCTGCTGGCGATCCTGGTTTCGCTCATTTCCCCGATAACCCCTGCGACTCCGCAAGGGTAGCGCTCAGACCAGCGGTCTAGACCGGTTTACCTACGACTGGCGCTCGGGCGCGAGCGTCCTGACCGCGAGATCGAGCATGCGCTTGTTGACCCGCGACAACGTGCGCGCTCCCGGCGGCGCGGGAATTTGGCGGAGGATCTCGCCCGGGCCGAAGGCCGCCATCTTGCCCACGATCAGCTTGACGGGGCCGACCTCGCCGGCGGCCGCGAGCTCATCCACTCCCTCGCGCACGCCGCCGAGTTGGAGATAGTCGTCGAACACGACGCAGCAGCGGTCGCCGAACCAGCGGCTCCAGGAGCGCACGTCCTCGAGCACCGCCTCGCGCGTGTGCCAGCCGTCCACGAAGTGGAGCCGGATCGGCTCGCCGCTCCACTGCCCGGCGGCCTCCACGGACGTCATGTGGCGGAGGTCGACGTGGTCGGCCACGCCCGCCCGCCTGACGTTGTCGAGGAACTGGTCACGCGTGTCCACCTCCTGCTCCTCCTCGTAGCCGAGCGCGCTCGTGTGCGGATCCACCGCAACCACCGGCTCGCGCCCGTCGTCGATCGCGGCGCGTGCCAGCACGATCGTCGAGCGGCCGAGGTACGAGCCGATCTCCACGACCCGCCCGGGGCCGGTCGCGGCGCGCGCGAGGTGGTAGAGCAGGCTCAGCTCGAGCTCCGAGGTGTAGCCCTCCACGCCCTCCGCGGCGTCGAGTGCCGGACGCAACCCCGGGTCCGCCTGGCGCATCACGACCTGCGAGCGGTAGGAGTTGAGCCCGGTGCGCAGTCCCGTCGCGGCCGCGCCCAAGTGGTGGGTCAGCTTCACGCCGGCGCAGCATATCCGCGCAACTTTCCGCCGACCGCGGCGGTTTCATCGTGCATGGAGGGCAAGTCAATAGACTCACCGCGCGCACGGCCCGCCGAGAAATTGATTTCTAACGAGCCCCACACCGTCCGTCCGCGGTTCGCGAAGGAGAGCGAGCCGGCGGCCGATCCCGAAGTCCCGCCGACACCGGCGCAGATCCCCACGCGCGACATCGTCGGCATCCCGATCGCGATGACGGACTACGCCCAGGCGATGGACGTGATGGACGGGATGATTGCTCGGCGCGAGCGCGGCTACCTGTGCGCGGTGGCCGTCCACGCCGTGATGGTGAGCCGCCGCGACCCCGAGATGCGCGCGGCCGTAACCGGCTCGTCGCTGACGGTGCCCGACGGCATGCCGCTCGTGTGGGCCGCCAACGCGCTCGGCGAGCAGCTGTCCGAGCGCGTCTACGGCCCCGAGCTGATGGACCGCTTCTGCGCCCGCTGCGCGGGACACGGCTATCGCGTCTGGCTCTACGGTGGGCGCGACCAGGGCTCGCTGATGCAACTCGCCCTCAACCTGCGCCGCCGGCATCCCGGCATCGAGATCGTGGGCGGCTACTCGCCACCGTTCCGCCCGCTCACCGGCGAGGAGGAGGACGCGATCGTCGAGCAGATCAACGACGCGCGGCCCGACGTGGTGTGGGTCGGTATCGGCGTGCCGAAGCAGGAGAAGTGGATGGCGCGCATGCGTCCGCGGCTCGAGGCGCCGGTGCTGTGCGGCGTGGGCGCGGCGTTCGACTTCCATGCCGGGCGCATCTCGCAGGCGCCACCGTGGATGCAGGAGCACGGGCTCGAGTGGATCTACCGCATCGCGCAGGAGCCGCTCCGGCTCCTGCCGCGCTACCTCTCGCACAACCCCGCCTTCGTGCTCGCGTTCGCGCGCCAGTTCCTGCGCGAGCGCTTCGGTCAGTCGCCGAAGTAGCGGAACTTCGCCACGTAGAACTGGGCGAGCCCCGAGTAGAGGCCCGCGAACAGCGCGAAGCGCAGGTTCTCCCTGAGCGAGTAGTACGAGCGCGACTGGTAGAAGGCGAACGCGAAGGTGGCGGCGCCGTAGGGGATGAACAGGAGCGGTGAGAGCGCGTTGGCGGCGTGCCGCCAGCGCGGCCAGTCGTCCGGTCCCTTCCAGTTGAACTTGGGCAGCTCGGAGAAGTCGGTGAGGTACTGGCGCGCGCGCGTCTTCGCCCGGCGCCGCCACTTGCTGACGAATGCGCGCGCGGTGAAGTTGTTGTAGAGCGGCCGGTGCACGAGCTCGAGCCGCGAGCGCTCCACCACGCCGTCGACGGTCTCGAGCGCCTCGATGATGCCGAGCATGTGCACGGCGGCGCGGCGGAAGAGCACGAGCTTGAACGGGCCGTCCTCCGAGATCAGGCGCTTGCCGTCCCACATGCGCCAGAGGAACTCGTAGCCGTTCACGCCGGGCTGTTGCACGAGCTCGGGGAGCGCCGCTCTCAGCTCGTCCGAGAGGAACTCGTCGGCATCGACGTTGAGGATCCACTCGCCCTCGCACTGCTCGAAGGCGAACACGGTCTGAAGCTCGGGGCTGCCCGTGTGCGGCCGCACGAAGATGCGCGCGCGGTGGCGCTGCGCGATCTCGAGCGAGGCGTCGTCGCAGTCGCCGTCGTGCACGAGCACGATCTCGTCGACCACCCCGTCGAGACTCGCGAGGCAGCGCTCGAGCACGGCCTCCTCGTTGCGGACGATCACCGCCGCGGAGATCGAGTCCGGCCCCATCAGCCGGCGCGGCGCCTGCGCAGCCCGAACGCCTCGAACAGCTCGGCCGGAATCCCGCGCAAGACCAGGAGCAACACGAGATAGACGGCGCTCGACACGACCACCCCCACCACGTCCGGGATCGACGGCAGCACTCCCGCCGCCACGGCCGCGGCGGCGGCCAACAGCACCTTCGGCAGCACGATCAGCGAGGGCCGCAGATCGGGCTCGCGGCGCAGCAGCATCACCGCGTAGGTGCCGGCGAGCACGAACTCGGTGACGGCCGTGGCGATCGCGGCGCCCTTGGCGCCGTGGGCCGGGGCGAGGGCGAGGGTGAGCCCGACCGCGAGCACCAGCGCGATGCCGTTGGCGATCAGCAGCTGAGCGTGGCGGCGCAGGGCGAGCAGCGCGAAGCCGCCGATCGACAGCAGGAACGTGGCCGCGGTCGATACCGCCAGAATCTGAAGCACGACGACCGACGGCCCGAAGCCGTTCCCGGCCACCACGCGGATCGCGAAGTGGGCGCCCACGCCGAGCACGATCCCCACCCACACGCCCGCGATCATCGAGATCTCGAAGATGCGCTCGAGCTGGTAGCCGAAGCGGCCGCGGTCGTCGCGGGCCGAGCGTGCGAGCATCGGGAACGCGGAGAGGTTGGCGAGAAACGGCACGCCCGCCACCACCTCGACGATGCGGAACGCGGTGCCGTAGAAGCCGGTCTGGCGGTCGGTCGAGATCAGCGACAGCAGCACCACCTCGACGCGGAAGTAGATGATGCCGACGGCGCTCGCGGCAGCGTAGGCCAGGCCGTCGCGCAGCAGGAGCCACCACTCGTCCCTGTCGGCCGCGGGCCGCAGCGGCGCCGAGCCGCGGACGAGGATCATCGTGCCGATCAGCGCGGTCGCGCCGCCGGCGATCGTCACGGTGAAGAACGGCAGCAGCGACGCGCCGGCGAGCACCAGCGCCAGGATCAGCGCGACGGTGGCCACCTGGCGCAGGAACTCGAGCGCGCTGATGGCACGGAGCCGCAGCGAGAACGAGAGCGGCACCGCGAACGTGCCCTGGAGGACGTTGGTCATCATCCCCACGCCCGCCAGCGCCGTGCCGGCCACGACCACCGACGGGTAGCCAACAACGAGCGAGAAGGCGATCGCCAGCAGTGCGGCCGCGGTGGTGAGCACGAGCCGCATGCCCAGCAGGTTGCGCATCAGCCGGTCGCGCCCCTCGGGCGGGCGCAGCGAGTACTCGCGCACGCCGATGTTCGTCAGCCCCGCGTCGGTGAGCGCCGAGGCGATCATGATGATCGAGGTGACGGTGACGTAGCGGCCGAAATCGACCACCCCGAGATGGCGGACGAGCAGCGGGGTGGCCGCGGCGCTGAGCAGGAATCCGGCGGTGTAAGCCGTCGCCCTGAGCGCCCCGCCCCTGATGACCGCGGGGCCGGCGTGCGGCGTATCGAGAATGTCGGCGACCTGCTGGTCGGCGGCCTCCCCGACCGCCTCGTTTGTCATGTCGATGCGCTCACCTCGGTCCGGGCATGATCCCAGGCGTCCTCCCGGCGGGGATAATCCCGCCGCGATGACGCAGCCCGAGTCCGCGCTCTCCCTTCGTGCCAAGCCCGCCGGCTACTACGGCTCTGACCGCCGCGACGTGATCGGCGAGCTCGAGCCGCCGCTCGGGCGCGTGCTGGACGTGGGCTGCGGCGAGGGTGGCGCAGCCGACATGCTGCGCGAAGCGGGCGCGGACTGGATCAGCGGCATCGAGATCATGCCCGAGCCCGCCGCCGTCGCCGCCACGCGCTACGACGAGGTGGAGGTGGGTGACGCGCTCGAGGCGGTGGAGCGCGTGTCGGGCCCGTTCGACACGGTGCTCTGCTACGACGTGCTCGAGCACCTGGTGGACCCGGCCGCGCTGCTGCGGCGGCTGCTCACCGTCGCGCGGGCCGGCGGGCGCCTGCACGTGTCGGTGCCCAACGCACGGCACTTCTCGCTGGTGCGCGACCTGGTGCTGCGCGGGACGTTCGGCTACTCGGAGTACGGCCACCGCGACGCTACCCACCTGCGCTGGTTCACCCGCGCGGACATGCTCGAGCTGCTCGGCGCGGCCGGCTGGACCGTCGAGTCGAGCACGCCCGGCGCGATCCACAAGATCCGCTCGCTGCGGCTGCCGCTCCCGCGCAGGCTCATTTACGGACTCGGGGGCGAGTTCCTGACGCAGCAGTGGTACGTGCTCGCCCGCGCGCCCGCCGCCGGATGAGCCGGCCCGACGTCGAGGTCGTCATCCCGACCTGGAACGGGCGCGATCTCGTGGCGCGCTGCCTCGAGACACTCGCCGCACAGACGGTGCAGAACCGCCCGATCGTGGTGGACAACGGCTCCGAGGACGGCACCGCCGAGCTGGTCGCGGAACGTTTCCCGGCCGCGCTGGTGGTCCGCTTCGAGGAGAACCTCGGCTTCGCGCGCGCGGTCAACGCCGGGATACGCGCCGGCTCCGCCGAGTACGTCGTGCTCGTGAACAACGACGTGGAGTGCGACCCGGACTTCGTCGAGCGCCTGGTGGCCCCGCTCCGCGCCGACCCGCGCGTGGGCATGGCCAGCGGGCTGCTGATCGTGCCGGGGCGGGAGTCGGTGGACTCCTACGGCGTCGAGCTGGACCGCACGCTCGCCGCGTTCGCCCGCTTCGAGGGCGCGCGCTACCCGGACGCGCCGCTCGACGACCGCCACCTCGTCGGCCCCTGCGGCGGCGCGGCGGCCTACCGGCGCGTGGCCCTCGACGGCGTCGGCGGCTTCGCCGAGGCGCTCTTCGCCTATATGGAGGACGTGGACCTGGCGCTGCGCCTGCGCGCCGCGGGCTGGCTCGGCGCGGGCGCTCCCGACGCCGTGGCCGTGCACCTCGGCTCGGCCACGTTCGGCAACCGCTCGCGCTGGCAGGTCGAGACCGCGGCGGCCTCCCGCGGTTACATGCTGCGCAAGTACGGGGTGCTGCGGAGCGGCGTGGGCACGGCGCTCTGGGCGCTGGCGATCGAGCTGGCCGGCGCGCTGCTCGACGCCGTGCGCACCCGCAGCCTCGGCGCCCTCACGAGCTACCGGCGCGGCTGGCGCGCGGCCGACGGGGAGCGCGCCCACGCCCCGGCCGACGCCATCAACGAGGAGATCGGCCTCGTCGGCGCGATCCGCCGGCGCCTCCCGGCGCTGCGTTCCGGCTAAGCGGGCGTCCGCGCGACGATCACGACCGAGCTGCCCTCGTGCCCGTGCGCCCGCTCCCCCGCCAGCTCGCGCTCGATCTCGAAGCCCTCGAGCAGGGCCACAAGCTTGTCCCGCGTGAACGTGTGCGGCTCCGTGGCCGTGGCCGGGTGGTCGAGGTCCACGTTCAAGATGAAGTCCCCGCCCGGGCGCAGGATGCGCCGCACCTCGGCCACCACGGCGGCCGGGTCGCGCACGTGGTCGAGGCTGTTGCGGGAGAGTGCGACGTCCACCGTGCCGCTCACGAGCGGGATCTCCTCGGCGCCCACGGCGAGATAGACCGCCTCGCTGTCCGGAATCAGCAACCCGGCGGCGGCAAAGCGCTCCGCCAAGGGCTCGACCCCGATGCTCACCCGCGCGCCGCACGCGTCCGGGAAGCCGAGCGGGCCGGGCCCGATGTCGACGACCACCTTGCCCGCGAAGAAGCCGGGGTCCTCGATGCCTGCCTCGCGAAGCACCCGCCGCACCTCGGCACGCGCGATCTGCCGCCGCCGGCCGTCGTAGCTGTCGGCGACGGGCTCGCCGGGGTCGAGGAAGGCGGGCACGTCGCCGGGGTTGAAGCCGCCGTCGCGGATCACCGGATCCCAGCTCTCGAGCCACCAGCGGAGCTCGGCGTCGAGGTCCGCCGCCTGGGGCTTTGCACGCCTGAGGAACGCCATGGTCGGGCACTAAGGTACGCGTCGTGACCGCGCCAGCCAGCGTCGCCGTGGTCGGCCTGGGCCGCATCGGCCTGCCGCTCGCCCTCTCGTTCGCCGACAAGGGCCTCGACGTCGTCGGCGTCGACAAGGTGCCCGCGGTGCTCCAGTCGATTCGGACCGGGCGCATGCCGTTCGAGGAGCCCGGCACCCAAGAGCTGCTCGAGCGCGCGCTCGCGGGCGGGCGCCTGCGGCTCACCCACCAGCTCGAGGAGGCCGCGGGCTGCGACCACATCGTGCTGACGATCGGCACGCCGGCGTTCAGTCACATCGAGATCGACATCTCGGGCGTGCGCAGCGTCACCGACGACCTGCTGCCGCTCCTGCGCGAAGGCCACTCGCTGATCCTGCGCTCCACGGTGGCGCCCGGTACGACCGACTGGCTGGCCGGCTACATCGAGCAGCGCCGCGGCTTCACGGCCGGCGAGGACGTGTACGTCTCGCACGTGCCGGAGCGCATCGCGGCCAACCGCTTCCTCGAGGAGATCTCGTCGCTGCCGTGCATCGTCGGCGGCGTTGGCGCCGACTCGGGCGCGAAGGCCGCCGAGCTGTTCGACGTGTTCGGCACCGACATCGTGCAGACCACGCCCGTGCAGGCCGAGCTGGCGAAGATCTGGACCAACATCTTCCGCTACGCCACCTTCGCCCTGCCCAACCTGCTGATGATGAATTGCGAGCAGTACGGGGCGAACGTCTTCGAGGTGATCGACCTGATCAACCACAACTACCCGCGCGGCGGCATCGGCCGGCCCGGGCTGACGGCGGGCATCTGCCTGCGCAAGGACTTCACCTTCAGCGAGGAGCGCTCGAGCGCGCCCGGCATGCTGCTCGCGGTCTCGCGCGTGCACGAGAGCGTGCCGCTGTTCCTCGTCGAGGGACTCAAGCGCCGGCTCGGCGGCTCGCTGCGCGACCGCAAGGTGGCGGTGCTCGGCCTCACCTTCAAGCGCGACTCCGACGACGCGCGCGACTCGCTCTCCTACAAGCTGATTCGCCTGCTCGAGCGCGAGCTGGCGCACGTCTCCCGCCACGATCCGTTCCTGCCCGCCGAGTCCGAGCCGCTCGACAGCGCCCTCGCCGGCGCCGACGCGGTGGTGATCGCCACCAACCACACGGCCTACGAGCACGTGCTGTCCCAGCTGCCGAAGAGCGCGCTGCTGGTGGACCCGTGGAACGCCACGGGTTCCGCGCAGGTATTCGCGTACGCGGACGAGCTCGTCTCCACGTGATCCTCATCACCGGGGTAGGCGGCTTCGCCGGGAGCCATCTGGCACGGCTGTGCGCGGAGCGCGGCGCCGAGGTGGCCGGGCTCGGGCGCGGCGAGCGGCCGAACGTGCCCGAGCTGAGCGCGTATGAGCGCGTCGACCTCACCGACCGCGATGCCGTGCGCGCCGCAATCGCGAGCATGAAGCCCGAGCGCGTCTTCCACCTCGCCGCCGCGGCGTCGGTAGCGCGCTCGTGGCAGGCGCCCGCGGAGGTGGTGGACGCCAATGTCGGGGGCTCGCTCAACCTGCTCGAGGCGCTGCGCCTCGAGGCGCCGGAGGCCGCCCTGCTCGTGGCCTGCTCGGGCGAGGAGTACGGCCCGCCGCAACAGCTCCCCGTCGACGAGTGCCACGTCCTGCGGCCGCAGAACCCGTACGCCACGAGCAAGGCGATGGTGGACCTGCTGGCGGCATCGTACGCGGACGCCCACGGCATGCGCGTGATCCGCACGCGCGCGTTCAACCACACGGGCCCCGGGCAGTCGGACACCTACGTGGTGGGCGCGTTCGCACGCCAGATCGCCGAGGCGGAGGTGTCGCAACCCGCGGACGGCAAGGCCGTGATCGCCACCGGCAACCTCGACGTGCTGCGCGACTTCAGCGACGTGCGCGACGTCGTGCGCGCCTACTGGCTCGCGCTCGAGCGCTGCGAAGCAGGCGTCTACAACGTATGCAGTGGACGGGCGACGGCAGTCTCCGACATACTCACCGACCTCGCAGCGCACAGTCCGCTCGAAGTCGAGCGCCGCACTGACCCGTCGCGCCTGCGCAACAACGAGGTGATGGAAATCAGGGGCTCCCACGAGAAGCTGACCGACGCCACCGGCTGGCAGCCGGAAATCGAACTGACCGACACGCTGCGCGACACCCTCGACTGGTGGCGCGAGGAGGTGGCCCGATGAGCAGCGAGCCGCGCCGGGCGCTGATCACCGGCATCACCGGGCAGGACGGCAGCCACCTCGCCGACCTCCTGCTCGAGAAGGGCTACGAGGTGCACGGCATGGTGCGCCGCGCCTCCACCGAGACATTCCAGCGCCTCCAGCACATCCGCGACCGCATCACCCTCCACACCGGCGACCTGCTCGACCAGCGCTCGCTCGGCGACGTGATGCGCGAGTGCCAGCCGGAGGAGATCTACAACCTCGCGGCGATGTCGTTCGTCGCAGCCTCCTGGAACCAGCCGGTGCTCACCGCCGACTTCACGGGCGTGGGCGTCACGCGCATGCTCGAGGCGCTGCGCGAGGCGGCGCCCGGGGCGCGCTTCTACCAGGCGTCCTCGTCGGAGATGTTCGGCAAGGTGCGCGAGGTCCCGCAGACCGAGCAGACGCCCTTCTACCCGCGCAGCCCGTACGGGGTCGCCAAGTCCTACGGCCACTTCATCACGGTCAACTACCGCGAGTCCTACGACCTCTTCGCCTGCTCGGGGATCCTCTTCAACCACGAGGGGCCGCGGCGCGGCCTCGAGTTCGTCACGCGCAAGGTCACGCACACCGCCGCCGCGATCAAGCTCGGGCTCGTGGACGAGCTTGCGCTCGGCAATCTCGACGCGCAGCGCGACTGGGGCTATGCGCGCGACTACGTCGAGGCAATGTGGCTGATGCTCCAGCAGGACGAGCCCGACGACTACGTGATCGCCACGGGCGAGGCGCACAGCGTGCGCGAGCTGGTGGAGATCTCCTTCGGGCACCTGGACCTCGACCCCGAGCAGTACGTCCGGCTCGATCCCAAGTTCCTGCGCCCCGCGGAGGTCGACCACCTGATCGGCGACTACACGAAGGCCAAGGAGAAGCTGGGCTGGGCGCCGCGCACGAGCTTCGAGCAGCTCGTCAAGCTGATGGTGGACTCGGACATGGAGATGCTGCGCAGCGGAGTGCCGACGCAGCAGGCCGGCTGAGCGTGGCGCGCGTACTCGTAACGGGCGGGGCCGGCACGATCGGCACCGCGGTGGTGAAGCGGCTGCTCCGCGACGACGATTCCGGCTTCGAGGTGCGCGTGTCCGACCAGCGCACGCCGCCCGACTGGATGCGCGAGGCCTGTGAGATCCACACGGGCGACCTGCGCGACTACGCCGAGGCGCGCGCGGCAGCCGCCGGCTGCTCGCACGTGATCCACCTGGCCGCGATCGTCGGCGGCATCGCCAACTTCCACAAGCTGCCGCACACGCTCACCGAGGTGAACAACGGGCTCTACAACGCCGTGTTCCGCGCGGCGCTCGAGCAGCCGGTGGAGCGGCTCGTGTACGTGTCGTCGTCGATGGTGTTCGAGCGCGCCACCGAATACCCCACCACCGAGGCGCACATCGTCGACACGCCGATCCCGCAGTCCGCCTACGGCTTCTCCAAGCTCACCGGCGAGGTCTACTGCCACGCGCTGCACGACGAGCACGAGCTGCCGTACACGATCTGCCGCCCGTTCAACGCCTACGGCCCGGGCGAGATGCCCGAGGACGAACCCGGCATCGCGCACATGGTTCCCGACGTGATCCGCAAGGTGCTGTCGGGCCAGAAGCCGCTGCAGATCTTCGGCTCCGGCGAGCAGACGCGCACGATCACGCACGTCGACGACATCGCCGACGGCGTCGTGACCGCGATGTCGCATCCCGCCGCGGAGAACGAGGACTTCAACATCTCGGCCGGCGAGGAGATGACGGTGGCGGAGATCGCCCGCGTGATCTGGGAGGAGTGCGGCGAGCCGCCCGAGGCGTTCGAGCTCGAGCACCTGCCGACCTTCCAGGTGGACGTGCAGCGGCGCTGGCCGTCGGTGGAGAAGGCACGCACGCTGCTGGGCTGGGAGGCGCAGATCGGCGTGCGCGAGGGGATCGCGCAGACGATCGAGTGGCTGCGCGAGCAGGACACCGCCGGCCGGGCGTAGTCTGCGCCTGACATGGCCGAGCTCCACCCAGCGGCCCGCGAGCTGCTCGAGTCCGACGCGCTGGTCCACCTCGTCACGCTCAACCGCGACGGCAGCCCGCAGCTCAGTGGCGTGTGGGCCGGTGTCGATGGCGACGAGATCGTGATCGCGAGCATGGCCCTTCGCCTCAAGCTGCGCAACGTCCAGCGCGACCCGCGGGTGAGCCTGTCGGTGGAGGCGAAGACGCTGAACGACCGCGGCCTGCAGGAGTACCTCGTGGTCCACGGCCGCGGGCGCATCGAGGAAGGCGGCGCGGCCGAGCTGCTCCAGCGGCTGGCGCATGTCTACATGGGACCGGACGTGAAGTTCCCGCCGATGGACGACCCGCCGCCGGGGTACATCCTGCGCATCACGCCGGAGCGCAGCGTCGGCGTCGGGCCCTGGGCATGACGGACATCATCGAAGACCCAGTCCTCCGGCAGCGCCTGCGCTTTACGCGCACGACCGAGGCAGACGGCGCCGAGGTGCTCCACGTGGAGACCTGGGTCGAACCGGGCGGCGGCGTTACCCCACACATCCACCCGTCGATGAACGAGTCGTTCGAGGTGCTGAACGGCAACCCGAGCTTCCTGTCCGGCAAGGAGTGGATCACAGCCGAGCCGGGCGAGACGGTGGAAGTGCCCGCTGGCACGCGCCACGCCTACCGCAACAAGTCGGACCGCGAGGTGCACATGGTCTGCCACGCGCGACCGCCGTCGACGCTGCAGGAGTTCCTCGAGGACACCGTGCGCCTGAGCCGCTCGGGCGGGCTGTCGCGCCACGCGATGCCCAAATCGGTCGGCGCGCTGCTCCAGGGGATCGTGATGGCGGAGGCATACAACGACATGGTCATCCTGCTCTTCCCACCATTCCCCCCGCCCGCGATCCAGCGCCTGATCTTCCCCGCCCTGGCGCGGGCCGGCGCCCGGCGCGGCTACCGCGCCGGGCACATCGGGGAAGCGCCCTGAGCCGAGCTCAGCTTCATTGCGCCTGGCGTTGGTGTGCCTCCACGCTGCCTGGCCGACTCAGCAACGAAGTTGCAGGCCCGGCAACCAACTTGCCCCCTCTTCACATCCGTTGTCAACGAATTTGACCGGGGGTCAAAAAAGTTGACGGGGGAGCAAATTCTTTGACGAATCGGCTAGGCAGCGCGGAGGGACCCCTCGCTCGGCGAGGTGGGGCATCAACGGCTACGCGGCAACGGGAATCGGCTCCGGCTCGGGTTCCTGCTCGCCCGCCGGCCGCGGCAGCAGCCTCGCCATCACGACGATGCTGAGCGCCAGCGCTCCGAGCTGGAACAGGCTGAGCTTGAACGCGTGCCCGAGGTCGTGGCCCGAGCCGAAGAAGATCACTCCGGTCACCGCCACGCCGAGCGCGTAGCCCACCTGCGTGATCGTCGACATCGCGCCGGAGGCGGCGCCCGCCCGGGCG
The DNA here is from genome assembly GCA_036494715.1 of Thermoleophilaceae bacterium. GTDB lineage: Bacteria > Actinomycetota > Thermoleophilia > Solirubrobacterales > Thermoleophilaceae > JAICJR01. The sequence continues at coordinate 34,227 of DASXNY010000142.1, read as the reverse complement.
GGGTCGATGCCGGACAGCACCGTCGAGGTGAGCGGCGTGTAGCAGAGACCGATCCCTGCGCCCACGAGCACGAGGCCCGGCACGAGCGCGAGCAGCGATCCGCCGGTGCCGATCTCGGCCACCGCCAGCGCCATCAGCAACAGCCCGGCCGCCAGGCTCACGCCGCCGGCAGCCACCACCCGGCGCCCAAAGCGCTTCGTCAGCTCCGGCGCGGGACCGGAGACGACCACGTACGCGACCGCGAGGATCGTGAACACCAGGCCGGCCTCGAGCGGGTTCAGCCCGCGGCCCTCCTGCAAGTAAAGCGCCAGGTAGACGAAGAACGCCGCCTGCGCGCTCGCCAGGCACAGCTGCGTGAGCACACCGGCGCTGAAGGCGCGCTCGCGGAACAGCCCGAGGTCGAGCAGAGCGCTCGTGCCGCGGCGCGCGAGCCGCGCCTGGTGCGCGACGAACCCGCCCAGAATCAGCGGGGCCGCGCCGAGCGACAGCCACGTCCAGGCCGGCCAGCCGTGCTGGCGGCCCTCGATCAGCGGGAGCAGCACCGCCGTCAGCCCGAGCGCGAGCACCACGGCGCCGGGGAGGTCGATCCGGGCGCGCCGTGGCGCGCGCGACTCGGGCACGAGGCGGGGGGTGGCGGCCAGTGCCGCGACTCCGATTGGGACGTTGATCAGGAAGCAGCCGCGCCAGCCGAGGCCGGCGAGGTTGGTCTGCACCAGCGCGCCGCCGATCACCTGGCCGCCCACGGCCGCGAGGCCGAGCGCGACGCCGTAGCAGCTGAGCGCGCGAACGTAGTCGCCGTCCTTGTAGGTGACGCCGATGATCGAGAGCACCTGCGGCATGACGATTGCCCCGGCCACGCCCTGCACGATGCGCGCGAGGACGAGCGTGCCCGGGCTCGGCGCCAGCCCGCACGCCGCCGACGCGGCGGTGAACAGCGCGAGCCCGATCGCGTAGATGCCGCGGCGGCCGAACTCGTCGCCGAGCCGACCGGCCGTGATCAGGAAGGCCGCGAAGGTGAGGCCGTAGCCGGCCACGATCCACTCGAGCGAGCTCTCGCCGGCGCCGAGATCGGTCTGGATCGCCGGCAGCGCGACGTTGACGATGAAGAAGTCGAGAACCACCATGAACGCGCCCGCGAGCAGCACCGGCAGCGCGGCCCATGGCCTGACGGATGAATGTGTACGTGCGTTGGTCATGGCGGCGATGCTCCCGCCGCCCGTGCGTGTCATCAATTACCCCGGAGGTAAGTGCCGCGCGGCCGACGCGGCGGTAAGTTCATGGCCATGTCCCCAGTCGCCACGGACGCCGGCCGCATCGGTCCGCTGCTGCGCGACTGGCGCGAGCGCCGCCGGATGAGCCAGCTCGACCTCGCGCTGAGCGCGGGCGTGTCGGCGCGGCACGTGAGCTTCATAGAGACAGGCCGCTCGCGGCCGAGCGCCGAGATGGTGGTACAGCTCGCCGAGCACCTGGACGTGCCGCTGCGCGACCGCAACGGCATGCTCCTCGCCGCGGGCTACGCGCCCGCCTACGGCCAGCGCGGCCTCGACGAGCCGGAGATGGGACCGGTGCGCGAGGCGATCGACCGGCTGCTGCGCGGCCACGAGCCGTTCCCGGCCGTGGTGGTGGACCGCCACTGGGGCCTCGTCGCGGCCAACCGCACCGTGCCGGTGCTCACCGCCGGCTCGGCCGAGCACCTGCTCGAGCCGCCCGCCAACGTGCTGCGCCTGGCACTCCACCCCGAGGGGATGGCGCCGCGCATCGTGAACCTGGGCGAATGGCGCGCCCACCTACTCGATCGCCTCGGTCGCCAGGCGGTGGCGAGCGGCGACCCGGCGCTGTTCGCCCTACACGAAGAGCTGGCCGCCTACCCAGGCGGGGGCGGCGGCCACGCGGTCGACGTCGAGGCCGGTGAGATCGCGGTGCCGCTCCGCATCCGCGCCGACGACGGCGCTGAGCTCGCGTTCATCTCCACCGCAACGACGTTCGGCACCGCCGTAGACGTGACGGTGTCAGAGCTCTCGATCGAATCGTTCTTCCCCGCCGACGACGCGACCGCGCGCGTCCTGCAGGCGGAGCGGCCCGGCTAGCTGGGGCGGCGCGAGCGCCCCGAGCTCCACAGTCCCCGCCTCGGCTCCTCGTGACTGGGCTGCTCGGCCTGCCGCCGCCGGCGCTCCTCCTCGTCCTTTGCGAGCTGACGGTCCTCGCTCAACCCGATCTCGTAGAACACGAGCAGCAGCACCTCGCCCATCGCGATCGTGATCAGGCTGAGGCGGATGATGTCGCCGACGAGGCCGGGGACCGCGAAGCCACACACCACGCCGACCACGACCATGACGAGCGCGGATCCGTACCAGTAGATGCGCTTGCGCGGCTCCACGCTAATCGCGCGGCTTGCCCTCGTCGTAGCGCACGAGGCCATCGTCCGGAATCGGCTCCCACGGCGCCGCGTAGGCCACAAACGTGCGCCAGCCGGGCCGCACGCCGGGGTCGCTGTCGAAGGCGCTCATGCGGATGCTCATGTGCGGACCGCCGTCGGGGTCGCGGCTGAAGAGCTGAGCGCCGCACCCGCGGCAGAAGATGCGCACGTCGATGCGCGCCTGGGCGGAGGACGAGGTGCCGGTGCGCCGCTGCAGCGGGTGCAATGGCAGTAGCCGGCCGCGGTCGGCGTCTCGCTCCACTCGAAGCGCACGCCGCCGCACAGGCAGCCACCGGTGAGGACGGGCTCGGCCATCCCGGCAAGTTTGGCAGCCGTCAGCGCCGCTCGAGCGCGAGCCGCACGCCCAGACCGACGAGCACCGCGCCGGTGAGCCGCTCGAAGCGCCGCAGCCACGGTCCCTCGACGAACGCCCGCCGCGCCCGCGCCACGAGGTAGGCGAGTGCGGAGTACCAGACGAGGTCGAAGGCGACGATCGTGCACGCCATCAGCAGCGCCGCCGGCAGTACCGGCCCGCCGGCCGGCACGAACTGCGGGAAGAGCGCGACGAAGAACGCCGCCAGCTTGGGGTTGGCGAGCGCTGTGACGAGTCCCTCGCGGGACGCCGAGCGCCGCCCCGGCGAGCCGCGGCGCTGCACCGGCGACGCGCCCCGCCCGCGCAGCGACTGCACTCCCAGATAGACGAGGAACGCCGCGCCGATCAGCTTCATCACCGTGAAGAGCTCGGCCGACGCGGCCACCACCGCCGCAATGCCAACGGCCGCGAACGCGCCCCACGCGAACACGCCGAGCGAGCTGCCGACCGTGGTGAAGAACGCGTGCCGCCGCCCACCGCGCGCGGCGTTGCGAACCACGAGGGCGGTGGCGGGGCCGGGCGCGAGCGACAGCAGCGCGGCGACCGGCGCGAAGGCGATCAGCGTGCGGGTCATGAGCTCACGCGAGCGTAGAGGGCGAGCAGCTCGCGCGTAAAGCGCTCGCGGCCGAAGCGCTCGCGAGCGCGGGCGATCAGCTCGTTGCCGTCGGCGCGGCGGCGGTCCGGGTCGCCCCAGAGCGCCCTCAGGCGCTGGGCCATCGCGTCGGCGTCGTCGCGGGGAACGCAGCGCTTCGCCCCCACCAGCTCGGTGAGCGCCCCGGAGCGCGTCGCGATCACTGGCAGGCCCGCGCCCATCGCCTCGAGGGCCGCGAGGCCGAAGGACTCGTCACTGCGCGAGGGCACGAGCGCCAGCGCCGCCTCGCGGCGCAGCCGCGCCAGCTCGCCGGGCTCTAGGCGCCCGAGGAACTCCACCGAGCCGCCGGCTCGCTTCGCCAGCTCGTCGGCCAGCGGCCCGTCGCCCGCGACCTTGAGCGGCACGCCCGCCAGACCCGCGGCCTCGATCGCGGTCTCGACGCCCTTCTCCGCGGCGAGCCGTCCGCTCACGAGCGCGAACGCCCCCTCGTGGGCACGCGACTCGGATGCGAGCTCCTCCTGGGGCAGGTAGTTGGGCAGCGGCTCGAGCCGGTCGGGCACGCCGAGGCGCGCGAGCTGCCCCACGCTGTAGTGGCTCGGTGCGACGAACCGGTCCACGAGCTCGAATACGTGCGGGAGCTGGCGCCACAGCGCAGTCGAATAGATGGCGGCCTCCGGGAGCGAACTGCGGCAGTTGAGCACCAGCCCTGGGAAGGTGCGGCCGTGGTGGCAGCGGAAGCACGGCTCGCCGCGGCGGAACGCCACGCCGATGGCGCAGAAGAGGCGGAAGTTGTGCAGGTGGAGCACGACGCGGGCGCCGGCCTCGCGCGCCGCCGCCAGCGTGCGCGGCCCGAACAGCGGCTGCATGTTGTGCACGTGCACCACGGTGGCGCCCAGCTCGCGCACGGCGTCGGCCACCTCGTCCGGATCGTCGCCGCCGCGCAGCAGCGCGGAGCCCGCCCGCGCCGCCCCGATCTCCGCCGAGTCGCGCATCAGCGCGCGGTGCTCGATCCCGGCCAGCCGCAGCGCCTCGAGGTGCAGCTCGACGGCGCGCTCCTCCCCGCCGCGAACGCGGTAGCGGTTGTGGAGCACGAGCACGCGCGGGTCGCTCATCGGATTCCCAATGCCGGGAGCAACTCGTCGGCCACCACCTGCTGCACCGCGTCGGCGCGGAAGGGCGCGAGCAGCTCGTGCGCGCGGGCGGCGTAGCCGGCGGGGTCAGCCAGGTCGAGCCCGGCGCGGAGCGCAGCCGCCAGGTCGTGGGAGACGAGCTCCGGCGCGAGCCGGCGCGCGAGCGGCAGCGCCTCGTACGGTCCCGGCGAGGGCACCGTGACCAGCGCGCAGCCCGCCGCCAGCGCCTCGAGTTGCGCGAGCCCGTGGTCCTCGCGCCGCGACGCGTTCACGAACACGCGCGAGCGCGCCACCTGCGCGAGCCACTCGTCGCGCGGCAGCAGCCCCGGCCACTCGACCCCAGCCGGCTCGGGCGCGCCGCGGCGGGCGAGCCAGTCGAGCGCGCGCGAGCGCTCCACGCCGCCCACCACGAGCCGCTCGTCCGGCCGCGCCACAGCCGCCCAGGCCGCGCACAGCACGTCCAGCCCGCGCTTCTCCGGGTAGCCCGCGTACGCCACGGCGTCGACGTCGCGCACCGCCGCTCCCGAGATCTCCTCCACCGGCACGCGCAACACGAGCCCCGGTGCCACGCGCGCGGCCTCGTCGCCCCAGGGCAGCAGCACAGTGGCCCGGCGGAGCACGCGGCGCTCGCGCGCTCGCTGCCACGCGCCCGACCATCCAGGCCGGTTCAGCGCCGCCGTCGAATCGAACCTCACAGCCCAAGGAACCTCAGGCGCGCGCTGAAGGAGCGCCGAGGTGACGGTCGAGAACACGAGCGCGCGCGCGTCGAGGCCGCGCAGCGCCCGCCGCGCCGCCAGCGCCTCGACGAGATCGGTCGCCGCAGCGTTGCGCCGCAGCGCGCCCAGCGCGCCGCCGATCCGCACCGGCGCCGGCTCGCAGGTCGCCCCGGCGGCGCGGATCTGCTCCGCCAGCGCCGCGTCCGCGCGCCTCAGCCCCGGCGTGGTGCCGAGCGAGACGAGCCCGATGTCCACCGTCGCGGCCACGTCGGCGCAGGCTAACCTGCGCGCGTGCCTGCCCAGCCCGTGGTCTCCGTGATCGTGCCGACGCACGACCGCGCGGACTACCTCTCCGTCGCGCTCGAGTCGCTCGCGGCGCAGCAGACGAAAGAGCCATACGAGGTGATCGTGGTCGACGACGGCTCGTCCGACGACACGCCCGGCGTGGCCCACCGCGCCGGGGCGAGGTACATCCGCCACGACCCGCCGCGCGGCGCCAACGCCGCGCGCAACGAGGGCGCCCGCGCTGCGGGCGCCGACCTGATCGCCCTGATCGACGACGATGTCTATGCGCCGCCCGGCTGGCTGCAGGCGCTCGTCGACGGCGCGGCCGCGCACCCCGACGCCGAGGCCTTCGGCGGGCCGATCCGCGCGCGCTTCGACGGCCCGGCGCCGCGCTCCTGCGGCCGCGAGCTGCCGCCGATCACGACGCTCGATCTCGGCCCAGACGACCGCGAGGCCGAGCTCGTATGGAGCGCGAACATGCTGATCCGCCGCGCGGCGCTCGCGCGCGTGGGCGACTTCGACGAGAGCCTCCCGACCGGCGGCGACGAGGAGGAGTGGCTGTGCCGGCTGCGGGCGCAGGGTGGCAAGGTCGTCTACCTGGCGGCCGCGGGACTCGACCACCGGCGCGCGGGCGACGACGCCCGGCTGCGCTCGCTGATGCGCAGCGCCTACCACCGCGGGCGCAACCTGCGCGCCTACGACGAGCGCCGCGGCGTGGAGCCGCCGCTCGCCAAGGAGCTGAGGACGCTCGCCGGCTGCGGCTGGCACACCGTCCGCCGCGTCTGCCCGCAGGGCCTGATCATGGGCGCGCACTCGGCCGGACGCACGCTCGAGGCGGTCCGGCCGCGGTGACGCACGCCCCTCCCGAGCCCGAGGAGTTCCTCTCCGGCGAGACGGGACACGTGGCGGGCGCGCGCCGCACGCTGCTGCGCACCTTCGGCGACGCCGCGCTCGACCTCCGCACCCGCGCCGCTGCGCGCGCGCTCGATGGACTCGCGGACTCGACGCCGCGGCGCAGGGTGCTGGCGCTCGCCGTCTATCGCCCGGACAGCAGGCTTATCGAGCCCGCGGTGAGCGAACTTCAGACCGCGCACCACGAACTCCACCTCGTGCTCGGCTCGACCGGCGAAGCGCTGCCCGGCCTCGCCGCCAACACCGCGGCGACCCAGCTAGCCGGGGGCAAGTTCGAGAACCTCAACGCACTGCTCGACGCAGCCGGCCCGCGAGCCTTCGACTGGCTGTTCGTGCTCGACGACGACGTGGGCCTGCCGCACCGCTTCCTCGACCGCTTCGTCGCCCTCGCCGAGCATTTCGACCTCGCGCTCGCGCAGCCCGCGCAGACGCTGATGAGCCACGCCGCGTGGCGCGTCACACGGCGCCACCCGCGCTCGCTCGTGCGCGAGACTCGCTTCGTCGAGATCGGCCCGCTCACCGTCTTCCGCGCGGACGCCGCCGCCCGGCTCACGCCCTTCCCGGAGCTGCGCTACGGCTGGGGCCTCGACCTGTACTGGGCCGCGCTGGCCGCCGATCAGGGCTGGCGCCTCGGCGTGGTGGATGCGCTCCCGGTGCGCCACGAATCCGCGCCGGTGGCGACCGCGTACCGCCACGAGGACGCGATCCAGGAGGCGCAGGAGTTCCTCGCCGACAAGCCGTTCGTCAAGGCGTCGGACGCGCAGCAGACGCTCGTCACGCACAGGCGGCTGACGCGATGAGGGTGTGCGTCGTGGCCGAGTACTACCCGCGCCGGCGCGACCCGGTGCTGGGCGTGTGGGCGCACCGCCAGGCACTGGCCGCGCGCGACGCGGGCGCCGAGGTGAAGGTGCTGGCACTCGAGCGGCCGGTGCCGCCGGTGTCCACGCTCGCGTCGGCGCCCCGGCTGGCGCGGGCGGTGGCGGGCGCGGTCCGCCAGCCGCGCCGCGACACGCTCGATGGCCTCGAAGTCGAGTACGTGCGCTTCGTCTCGCCGCCGCGCGAGCGCAGCTACGCCAGTTGGGACCGCTGGGTGCGCGGCCCGCTCACGAAGGCGCTCGCCAAGCTGCACGCCGATTGGCCGCTCGACCTCGTGCACGCGCACTACGCGCTGCCTGCCGCCGGCGCGGCCCTCGGGTTCACGGAGCAGGAGGAGTTGCCCCTTGCCGTGTCCGTTCACGGCGGCGACGTACTCGGCCCGCTCGTGTCGACACCGCAGGCGCGCGCCCGCGTCGGCGGCGTGCTGCGGCGCGCGAGCGTCGTGCTCTGCAACAGCAAGGACACGCTGATCCGCTGCTCGTCGCTCACCGGCTCGGCGGCGCGCATGTGCATCGTGCACCTCGGCGCCGAGGCGCCGGCCCACCCGCCGCCGAAGCACGGCGCACCCACGCTCGCCACCCTCGGCCACGTCGTGCCGCGCAAGCGCCATGTGGACGTGCTGCATGCGCTCACCGTTCTCGGCGCGCGCGTGCCGGGCACACGCTGGGTGGTGATCGGCGACGGGCCGGAACGCCCGGCGCTTGAGCGGCTGGCGGCGCAGCTCGGGATCGCCGGGCAGATCGACTGGCGCGGCCAGCTCCCGCCGGACGAGGCGCTCGACGAGCTCGCGCGCTGCCACCTGATGGCGTTGCCGAGCTTCGACGAGGCGTTCGGCGTCGCGTACGTGGAGGCGCTGGCCTGTGGGGTGCCGGCGATCGCCTGCGAGGGCGAGGGCGGCCCGGAGGAGATCGCCACCTTCGGCGAGGGCATGTTGCTCGTCCCGCCGCGCGACCCGGACGCGATCGCGGAGACCGCGGCGGAGCTGCTCACCGACCCGCAGAAGCTGCAAGATCTCGCCCAGGCGGCGCGCAAGACCGCCGCCGACGAGTTCTCCTGGGACCGCTGCGGCCGCGCCACCGTGAGGGCGTACGAGCGCGCCATCGAGGAGGGGCCGCGCTGAAGCCGGCCGCGCTGATCACGGGCACCGTCAGCGACTACCGCCGCGAGCCCTTCGAGCTGCTCGCGAGCGAGGCGAACGTGGAGGTGCTGGCCTGGGCGGACGGCGGCATCACGCAGCTCCAGGCCGCACGCCGCGCGGGCTCGGGTCGCTACCGCGCGATCATCTGCGGGCTCGGCGGGCGGATCGCGCTCCCGGGCAGCTACCTCGGCGCCCGCCACGCGCGGATCCCGTTCATCCTCTGGGCGTCGCTCTGGGCCCACCCCCGCACGCCCGCGCACGCGCTCTCGTACCTGCCGCTGCGCCACATCTACCGCCACGCCGACGCCGTCGTCACCTACGGCACCCACGTGAGCGCCTACGTGGCGGAGCGCCGCGGCAACGCGGACAACGTCTTCGAGGCGCCGCAGGCAGTGTCCGCCGAGGAGTTCGGCAAGGAGATCTCGCCCGCGCTGCGCGCGCACGCGCGCGTCCAGGCCGGAGCCCCCGCCGAGGGCGGTTTTTTGGCTCTGTTCGTGGGCCGGCTGGAGAAGGAGAAGGGCGTGCGCGTGCTGCTCGACGCCTGGCGCCGCGCCCAGCTCGGCGACGGCGCGGTGCTCGCGCTGGCCGGCGACGGGCCGCTGAGGAGCGAAGTGGCGGGCGCGCCCCAGGACGTGCAGGCGCTCGGCTTCGTGCCGCGCGACCACCTGCCCGCGCTCTACGCCGCCGCCGACGTGCTCGTGCTCCCCTCGATCCAGACCGAAACTTTTCTCGAGCCGTGGGGGTTGGTCGTTAACGAGGCTATGCACCAGGGAACGCCCGTGATCACGAGTGATGCGGTCGGCGCCCAGCGCGGCGGTCTCGTCCGGGACGGCCGCAACGGGCTGGTCGCCCCGGCGGGCGACGCCGAGGCGCTCGCGGCCCGGCTGCGCACGCTCGCTCAGAACCCGCAGCTGTGCGAGGCGCTGGGGGTGGCCGCGCGTCAAGACGTGGCGCGTTTCACATACGCTGCCTGGGTTAACGGTATGCGGCAGGCCCTGGCTGCCGGGGAGCGTACCTAGCCGATGCAGATTGCTAGCCTGACGAGAGACCGTCCGTCCGCGGCTTCCTATTTCGCGTTGTGGCAAATGCCCCGACGCCGGTTCGGGAGTTGTGTAGAGGGACGCTCGACGGGGGAACGTTGCATCTGATGCGCAGAATTCGGGACAAGCTCATCGTTCTTGTAGCGACGCTCGGCGTGGCCGTGCCCGCGATCGCGATCGGCGTCGTGGCCGGCGGCACGATGCTCGCCTCCCCCTCGGTTGCGCTCGCCAACCCGCAGCAGGTGATCCGCGACTGCGCGCAGGACGGCAAGCTCGACCACCAGTACTCGCTGAGCGACCTGAAGAACGCGGAGAAGAAGCTGCCGACCGACGTCGACGAGTACACCAACTGCCGCGACGTCATCAACCAGGCCGAGGAGCAGGGCTCGGGCGGTAAGACCCACGGCAATCCGCACGCCGCGGTGTCGAGTGCCGGCGGGGGCTCCGGCGGAGGCGGGACACCAACCTCCCCGAAGGACGTGAGCGCGCTCAACCGCGCGAAGTCCTCGGGCGGTCCGCCACCGGCGCTCACGCTGCACGGCGAGAAGGTCACCCCGGGCACGGGCGGGCTGTTCAAGACCGCCGGCGCCGCCAACGACATTCCGATGCCGGTCCTGCTGGCGCTGATCGCGGTCTTTGTGCTCACCGCGACCGGCGGCATGGTGGCGCTCAAGCGCCGCTTCCCCGAGGTCTTCGGTGCAGCGCTACGCATCTTCCGCCGCTAGCGTCCTCATAGGCGCGGCGTTCGCGGCGGTCGCCTTCGGGGCGAAGGGCGGGTCCAACCTGGCCTCGCTCACCTGGGTCGAGATTGTCGTGATCGTGGTGGGCGCGCTGCTCGTCGCGGCGGCCGTGGTACACGGTCGCAGGGACAGCTTCGACGGCGGCACGGCGCTGTTCGCCTTCGTTGCCCTCGCCGCGGTCACGATCTTCTCGCTGCTCTGGTCGATCGCACCCGACCTCAGCTGGGTCGAGGCCAACCGGACGCTCACCTACCTGGTCGTGTTCGCGGCCGGAATCGCGCTCGCCCGCCTCGCACCCGGGTCATGGAGCGTCCTGCTCAAGGGCATCCTGATCGGTGCGGGCGCGATCACCGTCTATGCGCTCGCCTCGCGCGTGTGGCCTGGCTCGCTCGCCGCCGACGAGCTCTACGCGCGCATCGGTCAGCCGTACGGATACTGGAACGCTGTCGGCGTCACCGCCGCGCTGGCGATCCCGCCGGCGGTGTGGCTCGGCGCGCGCCGCTCGGGCCACGCGCCCGCCAACGCGCTCGCCTACCCGCTGCTCGGCCTCCTGATCGTCGCGCTCTTCCTCAGCTACTCACGTGGCGCGCTGGGCGCGGCGGTGATCGCGTTGATCATCTGGTTCGCGTTCGTCCCGCTGCGCGTGCGCAGCCTCGTGGTGCTGGGCGTGTCCGTGGTGGGCGCCGCGCCGGTGATCGTCTGGGCGCTGAGCCGCGACGCGTTCACCAAGGACCTCGTGCCGCTAAGCGTCCGCGAGAGCGCGGCCGGCGAGTTCGGCCTGCTGCTGGTCACGATGTCGGTCGTGCTGCTCGCAGCGGGGCTCGCGATCGGCTTCCGAGTGAGCCGCGAGTCGCCGTCGCTCCGCATCCGCCGCCGGGTGGGGCTCGCCGCGGTGGGATTCGCCTGCCTCATTCCGCTCGTCGCGTTCACGTCGGTGGCGTTCAGCCAGCGCGGTCTCACGGGCACGATCTCGAACCGCTTCCACGCGCTCACGAGCCAGACCGCCACGACCTCCGGCGGACCCCAACGGCTCACCCAGACCTCGTCGTCGCGCGGCCGCTACTGGCGCAACGCGGGCGACGTCTTCTCGGCGCACCCGTGGGGCGGCACCGGGGCCGGCACGTTCGGCACGGCGCGACTGCGCTACCGCACGGACGTGCTCGTCGCGCGACACGCTCACGGCTTCTTCGCGCAGACGATTTCGGACCTCGGCATCGCGGGCCTGATCGCGATCCTCGCGTTCACTGCCGCCTGGCTCGCAGCGGTGTTCCGGACGACCGGCGGGCGCCTGCGCTTCTGGAAGCCGCGCCCGGGCGGGAACCCCGGCTGGGACGCCGAGCGCGTCGGCGTGGTCGCGCTCGCGCTGTCGGCGCTCGTGTTCGGGCTGCACTCGTCGATCGACTGGACCTGGTTTGTGCCCGGCTGCGCGGTGCTCGGGATCTTCGCCGCCGGCTTCGTGGCCGGCCGCGGGCCGTTGCCCGTGCTCGCCACCGCGGGCGGCGGCGCGGCGCTCGCGGCCACCGGGCCGTCGCTGCCGCGCGACCTCCGCGGCTGGCTGCTGCCGAGGGATCACATGCGTGTCGGCGCCGCGATCGTGGTGGCGCTCGTCGCGATCCTCTGCGCCTGGGCCGTGGATCAGCCCGAGCGCTCCGACTCCGCCACGAGCGACGCGCTCGCGCTGGTCGCCCAGGGCCACTTCCAGGCGGCGCTGTCGAAGGCCGACCACGCGCACGACCTCAACCCGCTCTCGCCCAAGCCCCTGCTCGTCCGCGCGGCGGTGCAGGACTCGGCCGGCGACACAAGGGGCGCGCTCGCCACGATCGAGGCCGCCGTGATCGAGCAGCCGAGCAACCCCCAGCTCTGGATAAAGCTCGCGGACTACCAGCTCAACCGCATGCACCAGCCGAAGGTCGCACTGGCGTCGCTGCGCGCCGCGCTCTACCTCGATCCGCTGGAGCAGTCCGCGCAGGCGGCGTTCCTCCAGGCCAGCGCCGCGGCCCGCGGCGCGAAGACGCGCCGCCACTCCGCCCCCTCTCCCGACTCAGGCGGACTGGCACCCTCGCCGGGGGAGTAGGGCGGGCTAACGCCCAGCGTCTGGCGTGGGCTCCGGCGCACGGCCGGCAATAAAGGGCACTCAGAGGCGGGTTTCCAATCGTCTGAAGGATTGGGGTGCCATAGAGCCCCAAACCCTTCATCAGATGCGCGCAGCCGCAACGCCGACGGCGCCCGCGCGGGACGGGCCCTACCGCCGCGCCATCGCCAGCAGCGTGCCCTTCTCCCGGCGGATCGAGCGCACGTCGAAGCCCATCTCGCCGAGCAGGCGTACGAGCGAGCGGCGGGTGAAGAAGCGGATGTGTGGGGAGAGCGGGTCGAAGCGGCGTTCGAAGCCGCGGATGAGGATGCCCAGGCCGGTGACCCGGTTGTGCGCGGGCGTCGTGACCGCAAAGGTGCCGCCGGGGCGCAATACGCGCCGCACCTCGGACAGGAAGAGCTGCACGTCACGCACGTGCTCGAGCGTCTCGGCGCAGAGGACGAGGTCGAACTGCGAGTCCTCGAGCGGCAGCGGCGCGTCCGGCTCGAGCTCGACGAAGTCGGTGTCGCGGCGCTCGAGCCGGTCCCGGGCACGCTCGAGCGCGACCGCCGATGTGTCTGCCGCGATCAGCTTGCGCGCGTCGAGCTCGCCGCCGAGCCGGCCGTCCCCGCAGCCCAGGTCGAGCGCCCGCTCCGCGCTGCCGAGCGAGTGCACGAACGCGACGAGGTGCGGCGGCAGTCGCCCGCCGAAATCCGGCACGAGCTCCCAGAGCTCGTCGTCGTAACGGCTCGCCATCTCTGTTCTCTCTCCCTACGTCACCACCCAAGTCAATTAGGAGGTAACGCACTAGACTTGAAGAGGATGACAGACGAACTGATGACGACTCCCCCCGGCGCCAAGCTGATCGAGGACTTCGTCAATACCAACGAGTTGGATGAGACAGTTGGCGAGCACCTGCTCGACCCAGAGGCACTGCAGGTCTGGCTCAGCGAGCGCGACCTCCTGCCCTCCGGGGCGAGCGTGAGCGACGACGATCTGGCGCGCGCCGTGCGCGTGCGCGAGGCGATCCGCTCCCTCCTGCTGGCCAACAACGGAGAGCCGCTCGACGCCGGCGCGGTGACCACGCTCAACCGCGCCGCCGACGAGTCGCGCCTGCGGGTGGCCTTCTCCCCGGGCGGCAAGGCCGAGCTCGTGCCCGACCAGCCAGACGTGCCCGGCGCGCTCTCGCGCATCCTCGCCGTGGCCTACACGGCGATGGCCGACGAGAGCTGGGAGCGGCTCAAGGCCTGCCGCCTCGATGACTGCCAGTGGGCCTTCTACGACCAGTCGAAGAACCGCTCGCGCACCTGGTGCAGCATGAAGGTGTGCGGCAACCGGGCCAAGGCCCGCGCCTACAGAGAGCGCCAGCGCGGTTAGAGTCGCGGGCGTGAAGGCGCCTCGACTCGCCGCCCTCCTGGGGTTGGCCGTGCTGCTTGCGGTGGCCGCGCCCGGGGCCCACGCCCTCTTCACCCAGAAGACCGTCACGGGCAACATGGACGCGGATCCCGCCCTCGAGCAGGTGGAGGCCGTGCGCGTGCCGAGCCCGATCGACCCGACGGACGACACGCTCGCCCAGACCGCCGTCGATGTGCTCGACACTTGCCCCACCGGCCAGACTGACCAGCGCATCGCCGGCCCCGAGGAGGCGCTCGTGACACTCAAGCTCGTCGACGCCGACACGAGACCCGGCAAGGAGGCCTTCATCGACATGCGCGCCGGCGCCGCCGGGCGCCACGGCGAGCTGCGGCTCGTGTCCCTCCGACCCGCGCCGGCCGGCAGCACCGTGTGCGCCCTCCCGCACGACGACTTCCGCTACCTCAGCACTCGCCCGACCCGTCACCCGCGCGGCGCCGCCGAGCTCAGCGACTTCGAGCTGACGATCAAGGACTTCTCGCGCCGCTTCAAGGGCAAGGAGCTGCGCCTGCTCGAGGGCTGGGCGAAGCCCACCGACGCGCTCTGCTGCCCGAGCTTCGACAAGACGACCTTCTACCGCTACGACACGAAGAAGGACCGCTACGTGCGCTACGCGTCGCAGCTCAAGCGCAACCGTCAGCGCTGACGCGTGTTCTCACAGGCACGGTCCCTGGGAGGGATCGAAGAAGGGCATTTCTCCTCTGGAGTGCGAAAGGGCCCCGCGGGCGCGTGGGGCCCTTTCTTTCGCGCCACCCGCTACCCGCCCCCTCAGAGCACGCCCGGCAGCAGCGAGAACATCACGATGTCGATGCGCTCGCCCTTGACGACACCGTAGGAGCGCAGCACGCCCTCGCGCGTGAAGCCCGCGCTCTCCGCCACGCGCTGCGAGGCCGCGTTGGCGGGGTCGGTGTGGATCTGGATGCGCGCATACCCGTACTCGTCGAACGCCCAAGCCGACAGCAGCCGCACTGCCCGCGGCGCCACACCGCGACCGCGCGCCGAAGCAGCCACCCAGTAGCCGATCTCGCCGACGCTTGACTGCGGCAGGCGCAGACCCACCGAGCCGAGCAGCGCACCGTCGGCCGCGTCGACGATCGCGAGGGCCAGCTCCGCGATCTCCCCCGACTGCAGCTTGCCGATGAACTCCCGGGCGTCATCCTCGCCGTAGGGCGAGGGCACTTCGGTCCAGCGCGGTATCTCGGGGTCCTGCACTGCCGCCGTCATCGCGGGCACGTCGTCGAGCGTCCACGGCCGCAGCGTCACGACCCCGTCGGTCAGCGGCCGCGCGGGCTCGGGTGGCCGCCGGTCGCCTACCAGGCGCCCTTGGCCTTGATCACGGCCGGGATGGTCTTCAGCAGGATGCTGAGATCGAGGAACACCGACCAGTTCTCGAGGTAGAGGAAATCGAGGCGCACAAGCTCGTCGAAGTCGAGCTCCGAGCGGCCGGACACCTGCCAGAGGCCGGTGATGCCCGGCAGCACGAGGTAGCGCTTGCGGTGCCAGTCGAGCAGGCGGTCGAAGTCGCGCTGGGGCAGCGGCCGCGGGCCAACGAGCGACATCTCGCCGCGCAGCACGTTGAAGAGCTGCGGCAGCTCGTCGAGCGACCAACGGCGCAGGAACTGCCCGATCGGCGTGACGCGCGGGTCGCGCCTGATCTTGAAGATCGCGCCGCCCATCTCGTTGTGCTGCTCGAGCTCCGACTGCCGCCGCTCCGCGTCCTCGTACATCGTGCGGAACTTGAGGCATGGGAACGGCTCGCCCGCGATGCCCGGTCGCATCGAGCGGTAGATCACGCCGCCGCGTGAGGTGAGCTTGACCGCGATCGCGATCAGCAGCATCACCGGCGAGAACAGGACGATCAGGATCAGCGAGCCGATCGCGTCGAACGCGCGCTTCAGGAACCAGTCGACGCCGTCGAACACCGGCGGCTTGAGCTCGAACAGCGGTAGCGTCTGACCGGGCACGAACTCCACGCGGTCCATGAGAATCTCCATCGTCGACGGCGCCACGCGCACGCGCACGCCGTGCCGGTGGCAGCGGTCAACGAGCTCGACGGCCTCGCTCTGCGGGAAGTCGGGGTCCGCGATCAGCACCTCGTCGATCTGGCCGAAGTAGCGATCGAGCTGGTCGAGCCTGCCGAGGTCCCTGAGGCCGTTCTCCGGCAGCGGCGTGAGCGACACGAAGCCCACCGGCTCGACCTCCGGGTGCTTGCCGCCGCCGAGCGCTGCAGCCACCTCCTGGATGTGCGCCCCGGAGCCGACGAGCACCGCGCGGCGCCGGTAGCCGGCCGCACGCAACAGTGCCCCGCTCGCCTCCTCGAAGCCCCAGCGCAGCGCCGACACGTAGATCAGCGCGAAGAACAGCGAGCCGTAGAAGATGTAGTACGAGTTGAAGTGCCCGCCCTCGATGATCGCGTAGATCGCCGAGACGATCGTCACCTCGAACAGCGACCCGATCACGCGTGCGAAGCCCGGCCGGATCGCCCGCGGCCCGTAGAGGCGCGAGCGCGCGAACAGCAGGATCGTGACGAGGCAGGCGAGCGGCGCGACGTCCCAGGCCTGGTGGAACGCGAGCGTGATATCCGACTTGCCGCGCAGCGCGGCCTTCACCTCGAGCGCGGTCCAGATCGCCATGAAGACGCCGATCACGTCGAGCGACACGAGGGTGGCGACGCGGAAGACGGTGCGGCCGGTCTCGAGGCGGAGGAGCAGCGGCTTGCGAGCGCGGACGTCGCGAGGCGGAAGCTCGGCCGGCGCCGACTTCACCTGTTCTAGATGTCTCACCAGACCATTGGCCATTTCGCCCTGCCCCTGAAAACCGCTCCGGCGCTGAAATGTATCGGTGCGCACGCCTGAAAGGGCGCGGCGGGCGCCGGATTGCCAGTCAGCGACTCTAGACGGTAGGGCGCGAGGGAGCTCCCCTACTTGGGGGAGTACTCGCCTCTGAGCGGTCGGGCCAGGACCTGAGAGTGAAAACGCCGAACGGAGCGGAACTCGTTCGAACCTACATCCGATCCCTCTATTGCGCCAGCACTTGACTCGCCGCCCCGCCCGGAAGATCCTCGACAGCCATGAACTCCTACGACGCGGTTGTGGTTGGCGCGAGCACGGCCGGCTGCACCGCCGCGCGGCTGCTCGCCTCCGCGGGCGCGCGCGTGGCGCTCGTCGAGCGGCGGCCGGACCCCGACGCCTACAAGACCGTCTGCACCCACTACATACAGCCGAGTGCGACTTCCACGATCGAGCGCCTCGGCCTCGCGCCGCTGATCGAGGAGCGCGGCGCCGTGCGCAACAGTGTCGACATCTGGACCCCGTACAGCGGCTGGATCCGGCCGCCACGCGAGTTCGACTACGGCTACAACGTCACCCGCCGCACCCTCGACCCGATCCTGCGCAGACTCGCGGCCGACACCCCGGGCGTCGACTTCATGCCCGGCGAGACCGTGGTGGCGCTGCGCGGCAACGGCCGCGTGAGCGGGGTCGAGCTCGAGGACACGGCGCGCATGCGCCGTTCGCTCGACGCGCGCGTGGTGGTGGCCGCTGACGGGCGCGACTCGGGGCTGGCTCGGCTCGCGGGCGTGCGCGGACGCGTGCGTCCGCACCGGCGCTTCTTCTACTGGGCCTACTGGAGCGGCCTCGAGCCGGGCAACGCGCGCTCGCGCATGTGGTTCATGGAGCCCGACTGCGGCTACACCTTCCCGAACGAGGACGGCTTGACGCTCGTCCTGGCGGCGCCGCACGAGGACAGGCTGCCCGAGTTTCGCGCGGACCTCGACGGCGCGTACATGCGCTTCATCGCGTCGTTGCCCGACGCGCCCGACCTCGGCGCCGGCGCGGTGCGCGAGTCAAAGCTGATCGGCAAGCTCAAGCTGCCGAACGTCATGCGGCCGGCGGCCGCCCGCGGCATGGCGTTCGTCGGCGACGCCGCGCTCTCGAGCGACCCGCTCTGGGGCGTAGGCTGCGGCTGGGCGTTCCAGTCGGGCGAGTGGCTCGCCGAGGAGATCGGGCCGGCGCTCGCCTCGGGCGGCGAGCCCGACACAGGTCTCGAGCGCTACCGCAAGCGGCACCGGCGGCGGCTCGGCCCGCACCACTTCGTGATCGCGGACCTCGCGAGCGCGCGCGCGGCCAACCCGTTCGAGCGCGCGATGTACCGGGCGGCGGCGCACGACGAGACGGTGTACGCGGCGTTCGAGAAGGTGGGGACGCGCCGGGGATCGCCGGCCGCGGTATTCGACCCGCGGGTACTGGCGCGGATCCTGCGGCCCGAAAAAGTTCGCTCCTAGCGGCTTTTTAGCGCCGTTTTGGGTATTGCCGGGGGGCGAAACCGGCCGCATTCTGGACTTCCGGGAGGGGAATGCAGGAAGCGATCCGACATGGAGGTCGGGCGGCTCAGGACCGCCCCACGCGCGAGCAGATCGAGCCCGCGGCGCGCACGCTCGTCGAGCGGCACAGCGGGCAGCTGATCGCGACGGCGCGGCGTTACTCGCTGAGCGCGGAAGACGCCGAGGACGCCTACCAGCGCGGTCTCGAGATCATGCTCACGCGCGCGCCGTCGCTGCGCGAGGACGAGCTCGTGCCGTGGCTGAAGACGGTGGTCAAGCACGAGGCCTTCTCGATCCGCAAGCAGCGCAAGCGGGCGGAGTTCGCGGGTGACCCCGAGTTCGTGTCCGGCTTCGTCCCGCCCGCGCACGAGCAGGCCGAGCGGCTCGAGCGCCTGCGCGTGGGCGTCGAGGCGATGAGGGGCCTCAAGCCGCAGGAGGTGCGCTGCCTGATGCTGCGTGCGGAGGGCTACTCGTACAAGCAGATCTGCGACGAGACCGGCTTTTCTTACACGAAGGTCAACCGCTGTATCTCCGAGGGGCGGCGCAGCTTCCTCGACCGGGTGGCTGGCATCGAGTCGGGCGCCGAGTGCGAGCGGCTGGCGCCGCTCCTGTCGCGGCTCGTGGACGCCGAGGCGACGCAGGAGGACCTGGCGATGCTGCGCCCGCACCTGCGCGGCTGCCTCGCCTGCCGGGCGACGCTGCGTGAGTTCCGCGAGACGCCGGCGCGGGTGGCGGCATTCGCGCCGTTCCTCGTCGCGCCGGGCGTGCTCGAGCGAGCGCTGCGGAAGCTGCAACATCTGCTCGGGCACGCGGGCGCGCAGAAGACGGCGGCGGTGGTGGCGGTGACGGCCGCCGTCGCAGGCGGCGGCGTGGCGACGCTGCACGCGCGACACGACCACGGGCAGCGGCCCAAGCCGACGCCCCCTGCGCACCGGCACGTCCAGCCGCAGCCAAAGCCAAAGCCAAAGCCGAAGAAGCACCCGGTCGCTCACATCGCGCGCGCGAAGCCACGGCCGCACCGGCGGGCCCCCGCGCATGCGGCCCACGGCCATCGGGCGGGCACAGCAGTGGCCGCGCCACCTGCGCCCACCGTGGCCTCGCCGGCGCCCGTGTCGCCTGCCCCACGGGCGACCGCTCCGCCCGCCGGCTCGGAGTTCGGTCCGTGAGCGGAGTGCCCTGGCGCGCGTAGCCCAGGCCCGGTTACGCTAGCCCCACTGGCCTTCCGGCGAGCGCAGCATTCTCCTAACCCCGGGAGCGCTGGACAGCGAGATGGCCGGAGATGCGATTCCCGCGCGGAGCGCCGCCACCGGCGGCGGCTTTCCCAGCCCTTTCGAGCTGGAGCTCCCGCCCGAGTGCGCGGACTGGCAGGAGCTGTACCCGCCGCACGTGCCCTTCGGTCCGGACCTTCGTGCCGTCGACGAGCAGCGCTTCTGGTTCCAGGACCGGTTGCACTTCCCCGAGCCCATCTTTCCGTTCGACGAACTGCTCGTCGAGTGCTGCTTCGTGGCGTTCGGGCAGGCGAACGCGCGCCTGTTCGCGATTCCACCCGCCCTCGGCGCCGACTACCGGCTGCTGGGCGGCTACGTCTACATGAGCCCGAATACCGTCGAGGACGAGGCAGAGCTGCGGTCGCGAGCAGCTCTCTTTCAGCGCCGCGCCGGCCACTACTACGAGCACTGGGACGAGCTCTACGCCCGCTGGCGGAAGAAGGTGGGCGCGGCGATCCAGGAGCTCCGCGAGCTGGCTGTCCCCGAGCTGGCGGAGTTTGAGGCCGAGTCGGTCGTGACCGAGGGCCGGGGCTGGGGCTCGACCCACCAGCTGGTCGTCAGCTTCAACCGTCTGCTCGAAGGGCTGGATCGCGCCTGGCAGTACCACTTCGAGCTCCTCAATCTCGGCTACGCGGCCTATGTGGCCCTCTATGAGCTGTGCCGCGAGGCCTTTCCTGACATGGACGAGGGGACGATCACAACGCTCGTGTCAGGCGGGGACCTGCTCGTGTCGCGTCCGGACGCGGAGCTCCGGCGACTTGCCGCGCTGGCGCTCGAGCTTGGGCTCGGCGACACCCTGAGAGGCGGAAGCGACGAGGCGCAGCTGCGAGCAGCTCTCGGCGAGAGCGACCCCGGAGCCCGCTGGCTCGCGGCCTTCGACGAGGCGAAGGATCCGTGGTTCTACTTCTCGTACGGGAACGGGCTGTACAACCACCACCGCTCCTGGATCGACGACACATCGCTCCCGCTCGCGCTGATCGCCTCGTACGTACGGCGGCTCGAGGCGGCCGAGGGCCGCACAAACAAGGAGGTCGCCGCGGCTCTGTTCATGGGCGTCAGCACCGTCGAGTCACACCTATCGCACGTCTATCGCAAGCTCGGAATCCGCTCCCGCGCCCAGTTGGCCGGACGCCTGGCGGAGCCCGCCAATCCGGTGGTAGCGGACCCCCAAACCTAGGGTCTTCCGGGTTTCGGACGGGCGTCCCTCGGACGTAGCGTCGACGCCATGGTCTACGTCGTCGAGCGCTATCTCCCCGGGCTCGCCTGGACGGACATGGTCCGCTCGCTCGCGCGCCTCGAACAAGCGGCGCGCGAGCTTCGAGCCGAGGGGACGCCGATCAACTACCTCGGCTCGACGATCGTCGCCCGCGATGAGACCTGCACCTGTCATTTCGAGGGCTCCGAAGCCGCGGTCATCGAGGCGAACCGGCGAGCTGGCGTTCCGTTCGACCGAATCCTCGAGGCCGTGGCGGTGACGCCCGCCAAAGGAGGATCACATGACCCACATGAGTAGGCTCGGCATCGTCCCCAGGCTGGTGGTGTGCGCGGTCGCAGCCGCTTTCCTGTCGGCGTTGCTGGCCGGCGGCGCCGTCGCCAACCAGCCGCGCACCGCCGGCGGGAGCTTCACCTTCCTGAGCCGCACCCAAACGCCGATCGGGCAGCTGGGCGGCGACCAGTTCATCGCGGAGACCGCGTCGATCTCGTACGCCGGCGGCCTGACCGGCGTCGTCAGCGCCACCGACGTCATCGTGGCTCACAGCGACGGGTCGCTCGACGGCTACGGGACCGAGACCTGCCAGCGCTGCACGCTCGGCGGCGGGACCGGGGCGTTCAGCGCGGTCTTCGCGTTCCATGGAACAGCCGCCGGGATCACCGGTCAGGAGTTCTTCACGAGTGGCTCCGGAGGCCTGACCGGACTACGCGGCGGCGGCCCGTTCGAGGGTGGTCCCGCCGGCAACACGTACTCCTACAAGTACTCGTTCGGCCACCACCGTCACTGGCACTGAGAGAAAAGCGCACCGGGCCCGAGTCGGATCCGGGCCCGGTGCGATCGCCGCGCCGTTCGCGAGCGCCTTCGGCTTGAGCTACCGCCCGGGCCCGCGCGTGCCCTCCTCCGGGCCGCCGTCGTAACGCGTCGTCTCCAGGCCACGATGGTCGAGCCTCGCCCCGGTATCCGCAGTGGCCGCCGTGGCGCTCACCTGCGTCGCCGAGGCCGTGCTCTGGCTCGAACTCGCCTGATTGCCGGTGGCGAGGATCACCACGGCGACGGTCAGCCCGACAACGGCGATACACGCGATCGCCAGAAGACCTCGCAGCTGCCGGTAGTGCGAACGCAACACGACCGCTGGATGCTGAGAACTGATTGCCTGGCTCATAGCTACCTCCTGTTGGGGTCCGGTCGGCTTGACGACCGGCCGGCTGGGGGACTCGCTGCGCATCCTGCGGGGAGCCGGTTGTGGCTCGGTGACGGCGCGGTGACAGCCGACGACTGCGCCTTGCCGGGCACAGGAGGGCTCCAGTAGCGTTGGCTCGAACCCGCTCCCGCCTTGCGCTCGCCATGGACTTCCTCATCCTCGGCCCGGTAGAGGTCCTCGACGAGGATCGCGTCATCACGCTGGGAGGGCCAAAGCAGAGGGCGCTGCTCGCGCTGCTGGTCCTCCACGCGAACGAAGCCCTTTCGAGCGACCGTCTGATCGACGAGCTCTGGGGCGAGCAGCCCCCGGCGACCGCGGCCAAGACCCTGCAGGCCCACATCTCCCGCCTGCGGAAGGCACTCGATGGACGCTCCGCAACCGGTGGCGAGCTGGTGCTGACGCGCGAGCACGGCTACGAGCTCAAGGTCGATCCGGACTGCGTCGACTGTCACTGCTTCGAGCGGCTCGTGCTCGAGGGCAGGAACGAACTCGTCGCCGGCCGCCCGGAGCGCGCCGCCTCTGCGCTCGGGTCGGCACTCTCGCTGTGGCGGGGACCGCCGCTCGCGGATCTCGACCATGCGCAGCTGGCCCAGATCGAGATCGCCCGCCTGGACGAGCTCCGCGTGGTCGCGCAGGAGGAGCTGATCGAGGCGCAGCTGGCGCTCGGCCGCCACGCCGACGTCGTGGGGGCGCTCGAGGGGCTCATCGCGCAGCACCCCTACCGCGAGCGCCTGCGGGCGCAGCTGATGCTCGCGTTGTACCGCAGCGAGCGCCAAGCCGATGCCCTTCAGGCCTACCAGGACGCGCGCAAGAAGCTGGTCGACGAGCTCGGCATCGAGCCGGGTGAGCGCCTCCGCAAACTCGAACAGGCGGTCCTGGCGCAAGATCCCGCACTGGCGCTCGTTGCGCCGGTGCCCGACGGGCCCGGCCCACCGGTGCCAGCGCGCACGGGCGTGTTCGTGGGTCGCGATGCCGAGCTGGCCGAGCTGCGCCGCGGACTCGACGATGCGCTCGCCGGCCACGGTCGCCTGTTTCTGATTCTCGGGGAACCGGGAATCGGCAAGAGCCGCCTGACCGAGGAGCTGATCGCTCACGCTAGAAAGCGCGGCGCCGCCGTGCTCGTGGGCCGCTGCTGGGAGGCAGGAGGCGCGCCGGCCTACTGGCCCTGGGTCCAATCACTGGGCGCTTACATGCGCGCGACCGACGCCGAGGCGCTCCGAGCGCAGCTCGGCGGCGCGGCGGCGGATCTCGTACAGCTCCTGCCCGAGCTACGCGAGATCTTTCCCGATCTTCCGCAGCCCCCCACCGTGGAGCCCGAGGGCTCGCGCTTCCGGGTGTTCGAGGCGGTCCGCTCGTTCCTGCGCTCTGCCACAGAAACCCGTCCCCTCGTGCTGGTCCTCGACGACCTTCACGCCGCGGACGAACCCTCACTCCTGTTGCTCCGCTTCATTGCTCGCGAGATCGCCGCTAGCCGGCTGCTCGTGCTCTGTGCGCTCCGCGATGTCGATCCGGCGATTCGCGGGCCGGTGGCGTCCGCACGGGCGGCGCTCATACGTGAGCCGTGGGTGACCCAGATCGAGCTGTCAGGGCTCGAGGAGGGCGACGTCGCCGAGTACATCGTGCTCTCGACCCAGGCCGCACCCGCGCCGCGGCTGCCTCAAGCGATCCACGCCGAGACGGAAGGCAACCCGTTTTTCGTGAGCGAGCTCGTGAATCTGCTCGATGCCGAGGGGCGCATCAGCCAGCCGGACGCACAGCTCCGCATTCCGCCGGGCCTCCGAGCGGTGATCCGCGAGCGCGTCGGCCGCCTGTCCGAGCGCTGCCGCCGGCTGCTTGTCCCGGCTGCGGTCATCGGGCGAGAGTTCGAGCTCGAGCTGCTCGCGGCGCTGTGCGATGAGCCACTCGACGAGCTGCTCGACGACCTTGAGGAGGCCATGGTCGAGGGGATGGTTGGGGACACGCCGGACTCGCCGGGTCGCTTGCGCTTCGGACACGCCCTGATCAGGGACGCCCTCTATTACGAGCTGACCCCGGCACGGCGGATGCAACTCCATCGGCGCGTCGGTGAAGCGCTCGAGGTCACCCATTCGGCCGCGGCCGGAACCCACCTCACCGAGCTCGCACACCACTTCTTCGCAGCGGTGCCGGCGGTGAGCGCGGAGAAGGCCGTCGAGTATGCCCTCCGCGCGGGCGACCAGGCGGCCGGGCAGCTCGCATACGAGGAGGCGGTGCGTCTCTACGAGATGGGACTGACCCTTGCCGAAGGCGGCCTCCCACGCTGCGAGCTCCTGCTCCAACTGGGAGACGCCCAGGCCAGGGCGGGGAACACGCCCGCCTCGAAGCGCGCCTTCCGCGACGCGTTTGAGCTCGCCGAGCAGAGCTCCTCCGCGGAGCACCTCGCACGCGCTGCGCTCGGTTACGGCGGCAGGATCCTGTGGGAGGTCTCGAGGGATGACGACCAGCTGCTGCCGCTGCTCGAGCGCGCACTTCTCGCCCAGAGCGGTGACGACAGTTTGCTGCGAGTCAAGCTGCTCGCCCGCCTCGCAGGCGGACCGCTGCGGGACGCGAGCGTTCCACCGGAGCGGAAGGCTGCTCTCAGCAAGGAGGCGCTGGAGGGCGCGCGGCGTCTCGGTGACACCGCGACCGTGGCCTACGCGATCCACGGCTTCATCCTCGGACACCACGCGCCGGCGCACACCCCCAAGCAGCTCGAGCTGGCGAGCGAGCTCATCGAGCTCGCAAACGAGGCGGGGGACAAGGAGCGCGTGTTCGACGGGCGCGAGGAACGCCTCGTCTCGCTGATCGAGCTCGGGGACATGGGATCCGCCAGGCGCGAGCTCGACTCGATGAGCCGACTGGCGGCTGAGCTCAGGCAGCCTTCTCAGAAATGGGTCGTCGGCGCGTACCGTGCCCTTGTGGCCCTCCTCGACGGCAGGCTCTTCGGGACGGAAGAGCTGGTGTCGGACGCCCGCGTGCTCGGGGAGAGCGCGCAAGCCTGGAATGCGGAGGTGACCTATCGCCTCCAGCTGTATGTGCTCCGCCGCGAGCAGGGCAGGGGCGAGGAGATGCTGGAGATCCTCCGCGAATCGGTCGACGCGTACCCGAGCTATCCCATCTTTCGTTGCGCGCTCGCCCGGCTGTGGGCGGAGCTCGCGAAGCCGGCCGAATCCCGGAGCGCATACGAGAGCCTGGTCGAAGACGGGTGCGCGAGGCTGCCCGTCAACGAGGAGTGGCTCGTCAGCATGGGCTGGCTGGCGGAAGCAGCAACCACCCTCGGGGATGTCGAGCACTCGACGACGCTCTACGAGCAGTTGCTGCCCTACGCCGACCGGGTCGCCATCAGCTACCCGGAGGTGAGTGCCGGACCCGTCGCGTACTTCCTGGGGATCCTCGCTGCAAAGCTGGATCGCCTCGCAGAGGCCCGGTTGCACTTCGAGCAGGCGATCGAGATCAGCGCGACGATGAGCGCGGGCGTGTCACTCGCACACGCGCAAGCCGAGTACGGGCGAATGCTGCTCGCCGCCGGTGCCCCTGCCGAGGGCGCGCGCGCCCGTGAGCTGATCTCGGAAGCCGCGGCGAGCTTTCGCCGGCTCGGGATGGCCCGCTGGGCCGACGCTGCCTGCGAGTGATCGCGGCGGGCCCCGCCTGCGCGGCGTGCCTACGACACCTCGCCGCGCACGATCTCCGCGCCGTTCACGAGCGCCTTCAGCTTCAGCTTCGCCACCGTCCGCGGCAGTGGCTTCATGCCGCAGTCGGTGGTGAGCCAGACGCGCTCGGGCGGCACGACCGCGGTGACCTTGCGGATCCGGTCGGCGATCACTTCAGGGGTCTCGACCATCATCGTGCGGATGTCCACCACGCCGATCCCGACCTCCTTGTCGTCGGGCAGGCCCTTGAGCGCGTCGATGTCGATCATCTCGCGGTTGGCGAAGTCGAGTACGAACTGGTCGATCGGCACGTCGTAGAAGTGCGGCAGCACGGCCTCGTAGCCCGCCGGGTAGAGGTCGGCCAGCCGATTGCCCCAGGCGTTGCCGTAACAGAAGTGCCAGGCGATCTTCGCGTCCACGCCGTCGACGCACTGCGTGATCACGTCGGCGATCCACTCGTAGTCGCTCTCGTCCTCGGTGAAGAGCGGCAGCCAGGCGCCGAGGTCCTCGAGCTGGAGGAACTCAGCGCCCTCCTCGACCAGCGCCTTCATCTCGGCGTTGAAGATCGGCGCGAGCGCGTAGCTCAGCTCCTTCGCGTCCTTGTAGTGCTCGAAGTAGACGTGCCAGGCGAGGTTGACCGGGCCCGCGCCGACCGACACCTTCATCGGCTTGGTCGCGTACTTCTTGGCGATCTTGTAGAGGTCGACGAGGCGGATCGGGCCGTGTTCGACCGGACCGCTGTTGATCACGCCGCCCCAGTCGGACAGGAGCGTCAGGCCCACGCCGCGCTCACTCGTGCCGACGGCCGCCGGGTGCTCCTCCTTCGCGTGCTCGAAGCCGGGGATGCGCTCGTACATGTACCAGCAGAACGAGCCGATCACGCCGACGTAGTCGTCGTAATACATCTGGCCGTCGGTGACGAAGTCGAGCCCGGCCTCCTCCTGGTCGTGGATCACGACCTCGGTCGCGTCCTCGTACGCCTCCTGGTGGTCGACGTGCTTGAAGGCGACCCGAACATCGCGCCCGAGCAGCTGATAGTCGAACCAGTGGGGCCGCGGATAGGAGCCGACCATCGTGGTGGGCAGCACCGTGTCTACGAGCTTCCTCGGCATGTAACTCCTCCTGTTGACGCAGCGCCACGAGCGAACGACCCGACCCGGGCCTCGCCCGGGCCGCATGCTAATTGCCCCCGGCGACCACTGTCAAGCGCCGCTAAACGAATCGGCGGGGAGCCGCGCACATCGAATTGACTCGCTTGTAGCTACTGTGCAGAATCGCTGAACGGCCCGGGGGAACGACCACGGAACGGAGGACGAGCATGGCCAAGCGCACCCTGATCAGGGGCGGAACGGTGATCACAGTCGACCCGGACCTGGGCGACCTCCCAGAAGCAGACGTGCTGATAGAGGACGGAGTGATCGTCGAAGTCGCCCCGAACATCGGCGCGGAGGACGCCGAGCTGATCGACGCCACCGATCGCATCGTCCAGCCCGGGTTCGTGGACACGCACCGGCATACGTGGCAGGCGCTGTTCCGCAACATCGCCTCGGATTGGACGCTTGCCCATTACTTCACCGGCCTGCACGGGACGATCAGCGGCCTCTACCGCCCCGAGGACACCTACGCCGGCAACCTGATCGGCATTCTCGAGGCGCTCGACTCCGGCATCACCACGTTGCTCGACTGGTCACACAACCTCAACACTCCCGAGCACTCGGACGCCGCCATCGACGCACTGGAGCACTCGGGCGGACGCGCGATCTTCGGGCACGGCGCGGGCTTCGCGCACTGGGCGCCGGTCAGCGCGCTGCCGCACCCCGCCGACGACGTCCGCCGCCTGCGCGAGTCCCGGTTCGCCTCCGAGGACCAGCTCGTGACGATGTGCCTCGCGCCGCGCGGCAACCAGTTCGCCACCCTCGAGGTGACCGAGCAGGACTGGCGCCTCGCCGACGAGCTCGGGCTGCGCATCACGTGTCATGCGGGCGATGGCGAGTGGGGGAAGAACAGGCCGATCGCCGCCCTGGCAGAGCGCGGCCTGCTGGGCCCCACCATGACGTTCGTCCACTGCAATTCGCTGGCGGACGATGAGCTCAAGATGATGGCGGAGGCTGGCTGCACAGCCTCGATCTCGCCGGACATCGAACTGCAGATGGGCCACGGCTGGCCTGCCACCGGGCGCCTCCTCGACGCGGGTATCCGGCCGAGCCTGTCGATCGACGTTTGCTCTTCGAATGGCGGCCACATGTTCGGCACGATCCGCGCGACGATCGGCACCCAGCGCGGCTTCGACCATCACCGCGCCCGCGCGGAGGGCCGCGAGCTGACACAGCTCGAGCTCAGCTGCCGAGACGTACTCGAGTTCGCGACGATCGAGGGTGCGAGGGCCTGCGGGATCGAGCACAAGGTCGGTTCGATCACACCGGGCAAGCGCGCCGACATCGTGCTGATCCGGACCGATACCGCGGGGATGACGCCGCTCAACAATCCGGTGGGCGCGGTGATCTACGACGGACATCCGGGGCTGGTCGACACAGTTCTCGTGGATGGCAACACGGTGAAGAAGAACGGCGAGCTCGTGGGCGTCGACCTCGGCCGTGCCCGCCGCTTGGCGATCGAATCGCGCGACGACATTCTGTGCCGGGCCGACGGCCGGAACGGCGCGCGCATCGGTGGCGACTGGATCCCGAGGCCGTACGAAGCCGTCGAGGCGTGAACTAACGCCTAACATTTGGGCCGTCAAGTGACGCTTGACACCGCGCCCAGCGATCCTTAACGTCAGCGCTAACGCCGTTCTCGGTGAGGAGGAGTTTGGACGCGACGAGCCGCCCTGCCCGGAGCGGCGCCACGCCGGTTGCAGATGTTGGCCGTGCCGCCGAGTAACGCGGTCGAGCCGCCGTCGCTCGGTCTCGATTCGGGCGCCGCGGTCCTCGCCCCGGAGCAGCCGCCGTGGTCGTCGGGACGGCTGCGGGTGCCCCGCTTCTCGGCGATCTGGGTCGCCACGGCGCTGCTGTTCGCCGTCAGCCCGCTGATCGCGTCGGGCAGTGTCAGCAGCAGCGCGCTCCTGTCAACCCTCCCGTTCGCCGCGATCCTGGCCATCGCGGGCATCGGTCAGACGCTCGTGGTCCAACAGCGCGGGCTCGACCTGTCGGTGCCCGGGATGATCACGCTGACGACGATCATCATCACGAAGTACCCGCACGGGCATGAGGGGCGCCTGCCCGGCGCCATCGCTCTGGTCGTGTTGGCGTGCGTGTCCTCCGGACTCGTCAGCGGCATCGCAATCACCTGGTTGGGCGTCACCCCGCTCGTCGCCACGCTCGGAGTGAACGCGCTGCTGATCGGCGTGGTGCTCCAGATCACGAGTGGCGCATCCACCTTCTCCTCGCCCCCGGGGCTCGCTCGCTTCGCGCTCGACAAGACCGCTGGAATCCCGAACACCGTGATCATCGCGGTGATCGTGGTCGCGCTCGTGGCCGCCTTCATCCGTGTCACGGTGGTGGGGCGCCGCTTCGTGTTCGCCGGCGCGAGCCCGGCCGCGGCGCACGCCGCCGGTATCCGCGTCCGGACCTACCTGCTCTCGACCTACGTGCTCGCGAGCATCGCCTACGGGGGCGCGGGCATCCTCGTGGCCGGCTTCCTCGGCACGCCCGGCATCGCGGCCGGGGACGACTACCTCCTGCCGACCATCGCCGCCGTGGTGCTCGGCGGCACGTCGCTTGCCGGCGGCACCGGCAGCGTGGTCGCGACCGCCGTCGGCGCGCTTTTCCTCACCCAGCTCCAACAAGTGGTGCTCGGCAGCGGCGCCTCGGCATCCGGCCAATTCATCATCCAGGGGACGATCATCGCCCTCGGCATGGGCCTGCGCAACATCCCGCGCCAGCGCCTCACGAATTTCATCGCTCGACTATTGCCCGACCGTTCGCCCGGCGCAGGGGACCCCCGCCTGGCGACTGAGCACCCAGAGGGATCGACGGTGCGTCGGGACTCGCCAACAGAGGGTCCGGGAGGTCGAAATGACCAGTAGATCCGCCCGCCGCGCGGCGCTGTCCGTTCTTGCGCTGATCGTGGCGGCAATCGTCGTGTCTGCCTGCGGGAGCTCAGGCTCCAGCAGCTCGTCAACGTCCGCCGCGAACACAACCGCCGCAACCCCGGCGACGAACCTGACGGCGTCGCAGGAGATCGCGAACTCCGGGGTCGTGAACGGTGCCTCGTTCTGCGGAACGAAGCCGATCACGCTCGGCGTCCAGGACGGCTTCGGCGTGAACGCGTGGTCGCAGGAGTCTCTTGCCGCAGTGCGCTCCGAGGCCGCGAAGTGCAAGAACGTCAAGACGATCGTCGCGATCGGCGGCGGAGATCTCCAGAAGTCGATCTCCGACGTCAACTCGATGGTCGCTCAGGGCGCGAAGGCGATCACGATCATTCCCGACTTCGGCCAGGCCGAGCTCGCCGCGATCAAGCAGGCGACGGGCGCGGGCGTGAAGGTCGTTCCGTGGGGCGCCGATCCGAGCGGCACGGCCGGGACGGATTACGTCTCGTACGTGGACTGGAACGTGCCCGCGTCCGGGACGCTGTGGGCGAACTGGATGGTGAAGGCCCTTCACGGCAAGGGCAACGTCATCTTCACCGGTGGGCCCGCGGGCAACCCGGTGGGCGCCGAGCAGCTCGCCGCGATCGTCTCGGTGTTCAAGCAGCACCCGGGGATGAAGCTCCTGACCGGTGACAAGAGCTGGCCCGTGACCAACTGGGATCCGGCCACTGCTCAGAAGGTCACGTCGGCACTGCTGGCCAAGTACCCGAAGATCGACGGGATCATCTCGAACTACGGCACTGACGCCCTGGCCAGCGTGCGCGCTTTCCAGGCCGCCAACCGCAAGCTCGTCCCGATCACGACGCTCGACGCGAACGGCCTGAGCTGCATCTACCAGAAGGCGGGCATCCCGCTCTCGACCATCTCGTCGCGCAACTGGCTCGGGCGCATAGCCGCCCGCAAGGCCATCGCCTCGGCGGAGGGGGTCCAGAACACGGAGCCCAACTCGTACCCGCTGCCGTTCTTCGAGGACACACTGGGCAACAAGCCGCTCCAGTGCAACAAGTCGGATGCACCCGACTTCTACCCGTCCAACAAGATCACAACCGCTTCCATCAGCCAGTACGGGAAGCCGTAGGGGGCGAAGGGGATGTCGTCTTCCCGCGTCGTTCTCCGACTCTCGGACGTCGTCAAGGCGTATCCGGGAGTGGTTGCGCTGCGAGGTGTGACCCTCGAGGTCCTCGAGGGTGAGGTACACGCGCTCGTGGGTGAGAACGGCGCGGGCAAGTCGACGCTGATGGGGGTCGCTGCCGGCTCGATCCTCCCTGACGAGGGGAGGATCGAGATCGGCGGCGAGCCGATGGAGAACCCGTCGCCCGTCGCCGCCCAGGCGCTCGGGCTGGCGGTGGTGTACCAGCGGCTATCGATCCTTGAGGATCTGACGGTCGGCGAGAACATGGTGTTCGCCATGCCCAAGGGCCGGCGCCCCGGCTGGTCCGACGCGGCGGACTGGACGCGCGAGAAGCTGCACGCGATCGGGGCGAGCTTCGACCCTGCCGCACGCGTCAGCGAGCTGAGCGTGGCGGACCGGCAGCTGCTCGAGATCGCAAAGGCGCTGGCGCTGGCGCCGACGGTGCTCGTGCTCGACGAGCCGACGGAGTCCCTGACGCCGGCCGAGGCCGAGCTCTTGTTCGCTCGGATCCGGTCGATCCGCGAGGCCGGCACTGCGGTCGTCTACATCTCGCACCGGCTTCCGGAGGTGCAGCAGATCGCCGACCGCATCACGGTCCTCCGCGACGGCCAGACGCGCGGCACAATGCGCGCGGCGGACGCGTCCGAGGCCGAAGTCCTGCGACTCATCATCGGCCGCTCGGTGGACCAGGCCTTTCCCGACAAGGCCACGGCGCGCGACGCCGAGGCGCCGCTGCTCACCGCCGAGAAGCTGTCGGGCCCGCGCTTCCACGACGTGGACATCGCCGTCCGCCCTGGCGAGATCGTCGGGCTCGCGGGAGTCGAGGGGAACGGCCAGCGCGAGTTCCTGCGAGCGCTCGCGGGCCTCATGCCCGCCTCCGGCGAGGTCAAGCTCCAGGGACGCTCCGTCCCACTCGGCCACCCGGCGAAGACGCACGACGCCCGCATCACACACCTGCCCGGGGACCGCTACAGCGAGGGCCTGTTCCTCGAGTTGAGCGTGCGCGAGAACGTGTCGGTGCTCGCGCTCGACGACATGGCGCGCGGCGGAGTTCTGCAGCGCCGCGCGGAGTCGCAGCTCGTGGCTCGGGAGATCCAGCGCCTGGCGGTGAAGACGCCGAGCGCGGAGACGCCGGTGGCCTACCTCTCGGGCGGCAACCAGCAGAAGGTGCTGTTCGCCCGCTCGCTGCTCGCCGATCCGATGGTGCTGCTCGCAGACGAGCCCACGCGCGGCATCGACGCGGGCGCCCGCATCGAGGTCTACGAGGTGCTGCGCCGGACGGCCGAGTCGGGCAAGGCGGTGGTGGTGCTGTCGTCCGACGCGATCGAGCTCCAGGGCCTGTGCGACCGCGTGCTCGTGTTCTCGGGTGGCGAGATCGTGCGCTCGCTCGAGGGCGACGACATCACAGAGGAGAACATCACCGGCGCTGCGATCACCTCCGCCACCCACCACGGCGGGCTCGCCGCGCGGGCGCTGCGAATGCTCCGCGCGCGCCGCTTCGCGGCGGGCGACTACCTGCCGAGCGTCGTGCTGGTCGCGCTCATCGTCGGGCTCGCGCTCTACACGAGCATCTCCAACAGCCTCTTCTTCACCGAGTTCAACTTCACGTCCATGCTGCTCCTCGCCAGCGCCCTGGCGTTCATCAGCCTCGGACAGCTGATGGTTCTGATGATCGGCGGCATCGATCTGTCGGTCGGACCGCTCGCCGGGCTGTGCGTGGTCGTCTTCTCGTTCTTCGCCTCGCAGGGGCAGAGCAGCGGGCGGCTCGTGCTCGGCATCGTCGCCGTGCTCGGGGTGGCGATCGCGGTCGGCCTGGCCAACGCGGCGCTCGTCAAGGTATTCCGCCTCGCCGCCGTGCTCGCAACGCTCGCCACCTACATCGTGCTGCAGGGGATCTCGCTCGCCCTGAGGCCGCAGCCCGCCGGCTTCATCCGCACGGACATCATCTCCACGCTCAAGACGAGCTGGGGCTGGATGCCGGTCGCCTTCCTCGTCGCGTGCCTGCTCGCGATCGTGCTCGAGGTCCTGCTCCGCTACTCGCGCGGCGGCCTCGAGCTGCGCGCCGTCGGCTCCGACGAGACCACCGCCCATCGCCTCGGCGCGCGCGTGAGCGCCACCCAGGTCGCGGCCTTCGTGCTCTGCTCCCTCTTCAGCGCGCTCGGCGGCTTCATGCTCGCCTCGCAGGTCGGCGTCGGCGATCCAAAGGTCGGCGTGAGCTACACGCTCACGAGCATCACCGCGGTGGTGCTCGGCGGCGCGAGCATCTTCGGCGGTCGCGGCTCGTTCATCGGCGCGCTGCTCGGCGCGGTGTTGATCCAGGAGATCATCACCTCCACTACCTTCCTGCACATCGGCGTGGCCTGGCAGTCGTTCCTGCCCGGCATCCTGATCCTGGTCGGGGCGGGCGTTTACTCGCGCGCCCGCCAGGCACGGACCGCCGTGAGCACCGAGGCGACGGCGACGGCGGCAGCCACGCCCGCCGCTCCGTGATGTGACCCACCCACCAGAGAATGGAGAGCAATGGCTGACAGCAAGGTGATCGCGGTGATGGGAGCGACTGGCGCTCAGGGCGGCGGACTCGTGAAGGCGATCCTCGCCGACCCCGACAAGGAGTTCTCGGCACGTGCGATCACCCGCAACGCGGACTCCGACGCGGCGAAGGCGCTGGCCGCGGCCGGCGCCGAGGTGGTCGAGGCCGACCTCGACGACCCGCCCAGCATCGAGAAGGCATTCGAGGGCGCGTACGGCGCCTACTGCGTCACCTTCTTCTGGGAGCACCTCGACGCGGACAAGGAGATCGCCCACGCGCGCGTGATGGCCGAGGCCGCCAAGGCCGCGGGCGTCCAGCACGTGGTGTGGTCGACGCTCGACGACACGCGCGAGCTGGTGCCGCTCGAGGACGACCGCATGCCCACGCTCCAAGGCAAATACAAGGTCCCGCACTTCGACGCGAAGGGCGAGGCCGACAAGTTGTTCACGGACCTCGGCCTGCCGGTCACGCTCCTGCGCACCGTCTTCTACTGGGACAACATGATCTATTTCGGGATGGGGCCGCAGCGCGGCGAGGATGGTGTGCTGGCCGTCACGTTCCCGCTCGGCGAGGCGAAGATGCCGAGCATCGCGGCGGAGGACATCGGCAAGATTGCGTTCGGGGTCTTCAAGCGCGGCGACGAGTTCATCGGCAAGGCGATCGGCGTCGCCGGCGAGCACGTGAGCGGCGGCGACATGGCCGCGGTGCTCACCGATGTGTACGGCGAGGAGGTCCGCTACAACGACGTCCCTGCCGACGTCTACCGCGGCTTCGGCTTCCCCGGCGCGGACGACGTCGGCAACATGTTCCAGTTCAAGCGCGACTTCGAGGACGAGTACAGGGCGAGCCGCGACGTCGATCTGGCCCGCTCCCTCAACCCCGATCTGCACACGTTCCGGGCCTGGGTCGAGGAGAACAAGGAGAGCATCCCGATTGGATAGCCCGCTGGAGTCGGTTCGCGTTGAGGACAAGCCCGGCTCCCCGGGCGACGAGATTGGTGGTCGTTTGCGTGTGGAGCGTGAGCGGCAGGGGTTGAGTTTGCGGAAGTTGGCGGGGCGGCTTGGTATTTCGCCGAGTGCGTTGTCGCAGATCGAGACGGGTCGGTCGCGGCCGTCGGTGAGTACGT
>DASXNY010000141.1:0-14967 GCA_036494715.1 Thermoleophilaceae bacterium | reverse complement strand
GTGTCCGTGACGAGGATGCCTGACAGCGGCGAGGCGGCCAGTGTCTCGAACGCGTTGCCGGAGAAGATGCCGTGCGTGGCGACGGCGTATACCTCGCTCGCGCCGGACTCCATCACGGTGCGCGCGCCGGCGGCGAGCGTGCCGCCGGTGTCGATGATGTCGTCGACGATCACGGCGCGGCGGCCGCGCACGTTCTCGATACCGATCACGTAGCCGATCTCCGCCACCTGCTGCGCCGGGCGCTCCTTCTCGAGCAGGGCGTACTCGGTGCCGACCTTCTCGGCGAACTTGCGCGTGAGCTTCACGCGCCCGGCGTCCGGAGCGATGATCACGAGGTCCGATGCCGGGCCGAGCTGGTCCTTGACGTACTGCGACAGGATGTTCATCGCCGTCATGTGGTCGACCGGCTTCTGGAAGAAGCCCTGCAACTGGCCGGCGTGGAGGTCCATGGTCACGAGCCGGTCGACGCCGGCCGCCTCGAGCATCCGGGCCACGAGGCGCGCCGTGATCGGCTCGCGCGGCGCG
The DNA here is from genome assembly GCA_036494715.1 of Thermoleophilaceae bacterium. Classification (GTDB taxonomy): domain Bacteria; phylum Actinomycetota; class Thermoleophilia; order Solirubrobacterales; family Thermoleophilaceae; genus JAICJR01. The sequence goes on along the minus strand of DASXNY010000141.1, from coordinate 14,442 downwards.
GACTTCTTGTCCTGGCGCGAGTAGCCGTACCACGGGGTGACCGCGATCACGCGGTGGGCCGAGGCGCCGACCGCCGCGTCCACCATCACGAGCAGCTCCATCAGCGCGTCGTTGGCGGTGAGGCCCTCGCGCGGGTTGCTGCAGATCGACTGCACGATGAACAGGTCCGCGCCGCGGATCGACTCGCTGTAGCGGCAGTAGACCTCGCCGTCGGAGAAGGTCTTGAGGCCGGCGTCTGTGAGGCCGACGCCCATCTTCTCCGCGATGCTCGCGCCGAGCTGGCGGCTGGCGCGTCCGGCGGTGATCATCAGCCGCTTGTCGTAGCCAAACGGGAGGCTCGTGGCCAGTGGGCGCGTCTCAGTCCCCAGACTGCTCATCTGAAGCCTTTTGTTCCTTTCGCTGAGCGTAACCGTCGACGTTCGTCTGGCGAGCCCGCGCGATCCCGAGTGCGCCGTCGGGGACGTCCTCGGTGATAACGGACCCGGCACCAGTGTACGCGTCGTCGCCGACGCTAACGGGCGCGACGAAGGACGTGTCGACGGACGTTTTCGCCCGATTTCCGATCTTTGTCCGGCTCTTCTTACGGGTGGCGGCGTTGTAGTTGGCGGTGATGTTGCCGGCGCCGATGTTCGCCTCCTCGCCCACGTCCGCGTCCCCGATGTATGACAGGTGGGGGACCTTGGTGCCGCGGCCGATATCCGAGTTCTTGACCTCGACGAAGGTCCCGACCTTGGCGCCCTCGCGCACGACGGTTCCGGGGCGGATGTAGGCGAACGGGCCGACGCGCGCGCCGTTCTCGATCGCGCACTCGACCAGGTAGGAGTGGGCCACCCAGACGCCGTCGCCGAGCTGCGCTCCGATCAACGTCGTGTGGGGGCCGAGCTCGCAGCCCGAGCCGACGCGCGTGCCCGCGTGGATCGTCACGCCCGGGCCGACCACCGTGTCCTCTCCGATCTCCACCCCGGCTTCGAGCGTGGCGGTGTCGGGCGAGGTGAAGGTGACGCCGTTCACGGCGTGTTGCTCGACCAGCCGGCGGTTGAGCTGGCGCCCGACCTCCATCAGGTCCGCGCGCGTGTTCACGCCCAGCGCGCTCAGCACGTCGTCCGTGAGCTCGGCCGCAATGCGGCCGCCGTGCTCGCTGATCAGCGGGAAGACGCCGGTGAGGTAGCGCTCGCCGTTTGTCTCGCCGACGCCGTCGAGCGCCCCGAACAGCGCAGCCGCCTCGAACGCGTAGGTGCCGATGTTGATCTCCCGGATGCGCAGCTCGTCTTCGGGGACCCCGTCCGTGTACTTGGTCTCGACGATGCGCTCGACCGAGTTGTCGGGCGCGCGCACGACGCGGCCGTAGCCACTCGGGTCGATGCGGTCGGTGGTGAGCAGCGTGGCCGCCGCCGCCTCACCCTCGTGGCGGGCGACGAGCGAAGCGATCAGGTCGGAAGAGATCAGCGGGTGGTCGCCCGAGAGCACTACCACTGTCGAGTCGGGGCCGATGCCGTCGCGCGCGGCGAGCACGGCGGAGCCCGTGCCCTCGCCGCTCACCTGCTCGGCAACCTCGACACCGTCCGGCAGCTCCGCCTCGACGCCTTCGCCAGGCCGCGTCACACACACCACCCGGCCGGCGCCCGCGCCGCGGGCGGCGTCGATCACCCAGTGGATCATCGGTCTGCCGCACACCGGATGCAGCACCTTGGGCAGCGTCGAGTGCATCCTGGTGCCGTGGCCCGCAGCCATGATCAGGACGGTGGGATTGCCCATCGCCCGGAGCGTAGCCGAGCGCTCGCGATCGTCCTATGCTGGCCGTGCCCTTTGGGGGGTCGTCTAGTTGGTAGGACACCGGGTTTTGGTCCCGGCAGCGGGGGTTCGAGTCCCTCCCCCCCAGCCTCCTTGAATCACCTGGCGCCGCCGCACCCAGTGAGCGGCGGCGCCAAGCTCGTGCGGAGGGGCTAGAGGCCGGAAGGGTGACGCGCCACGTAACCGGACGTGGACGCAGTCGTCGACCGCCAGCGGGGACCGCTCTCGCCGCTGCCCGACGTGTCGAAGCGAAGCCCCGCCACCACCAGGTAAGCGTGGCCGGAGTTCGCGTAGACCGTCACCCACTGACCGCGACCGCTGGTCCCCCAGCTCTCGAAGTCGGTGGAGTCGTATGGGCGTGTGACGAGACTCGCGCCATGGAGCGCGTAGCTGACAGCGCCGGAACAGTCGTAGGCGCTGTCGTTGAAGCTGCCGTGACCGCCGCCGTAGCGGTACGGCTTGTTGGTGATCTCATTGGCCGCAGCCACGATCTCCTGAACCTGCTCGGGTGCGTCGGCCGGCGCCTGAGCGGTGCGGCCGTCGCTCGAGATGCGCGCCTTCTCGCCCGGGATGGGCGTGGCCGGCGTGGTCGGATCAGCCGGCTGCTCGGAGGCGAGCTGCTGCATCCGCTGGCGCATCAGTGCTTCCTCGGACGGGTCCACGATGCCGTCGACGCGGATCTGCTCGTGATGCTCGAAGCGCCGCACCGAGCGCCAGGTCCCATGGCCGTAGACGCCATCGATCGTGGTGCGGTAGCCGAGGTGAGTGAGCCACGACTGGAGCACCTTCACGTCGTGGCCGCGCGAGCCCTGCCGGAGCGTCGTCTGGCCGAAGCGCCCGAAGGCGGTCGGCGCTGCGACGAGCGCTACCAGGGCCGTCAGGACGCACGCACGCGAGGCGCGCCCCAGCGGGGCAATCTTCATCAGCCAATCTCTCTTTCGTCAGCGCCTCCGGGGTTAGCTGACGGGCTCGCGCGGAAAGAGTCGCGCTAGGCCTTGCGGCCATTCGCCCCGACAAACTGGGTCCCCCGGCCGCCACCACCACCGGAGCGGTAGGAGCGGTTAGGCAAGGTTGGAAACGGGGTTTTTAACGCATTTGGCCGACGGAAGTCGCGCTCCCGCTAACGATCTTTTTCTTCGCGCGGCACGCGGCCGCCCTCGGCGCCCGCTTCGGTGGCGGGTCCGTGAGGCGCGAGGATGCCCAAAACCCGCATTGCCTTCAGCCCCAGGCCGAGCCGCTCGCGCCCGTCGGTGGACGACACGTCGAGCCCGGTGAGCTCCCGCACGCGCTCGAGCCGGTAGCGCACCGTGTGGCGATGCGTGTAGAGGCGCTGCGCGGTCTGAGCCACGTTTCCGTCGGCGTCGAGGAAGGACTCGAGCGTCCGCACGAGCTCCGTCTCATACTGCTCGTCGTACGCCACGAGCGGCGCGACCGTCTCCTCGTGGAAGCGGCGCAGCTCCTGCGGGTCCTCGATCATGGCGGGCAGCAGCAGGCGGTAGGCGCCCGTCTCCTCGAAGGCCAGCTCGTCGGCGCCGTGGGCCGCGGCCACGTTGGCCGCGAGGAACGCCTCGGCGCCGGCGCGGTGCAGGTCGGCGGGGTCGGCGGCGGCGCGGCTGCGCGCGATCGAGACGGCGAAGCCGGGGAGGCTCGCCTCGATCTCACGCTGGATGGCCTGCACGGCGCGGACGGACACGTCGTCGTCGCCGGGGACGAGCAGCACGATCTCCGGCTCGTGCGCGCGCTGCTGGCCGCGTGCCCAGGTCTTCACCTCCACGACGCCGGACAGGTAACCCCGCGCGACGCCTCTCACGCCGCGGTCGACGATCGCGAGCACGCGCGCCCGCCAGTCGCCTTCGGTCGCCTGCAGCCGGCGGCCGCGGATCACGAGCACGCTGCCGCCTGCCGCGAGGTCCGCGCCCAGCTCGTGGCCGCGCGCGACGATGTTCTCGCGGTCGGTCACGCGCCGGTCGAGCAGGTCGGCGAGGAAGGCGGCGGCCGCCGCCTCGCTGGCCCGGCCGGGCGCCTTTGAGCGCTCGACCTCCTGGGCGATCAGCGTGCCGAGCAGGCGCAGCAGCGCGGCGGGTGGCGGTGCGCCGCGGGGCCGGTAGCGCAGCTGGCCCGCGGGGGCGTCGGCCACGCGGAGCTCGAGCACCTCGCCGCGCGACAGGACCGCGCGCTCGTCGTCCGGCGAGGCACAGGCGACGGCGAGCACGTTGGTGGACGCGTCCACCACCGCCACGCTCGCATCGAGCGCGCGCGACACCGCCCGGGCCACCTCGGGCAGCCCGGCGCCCGACTCGACGGCCTCAGAGACGTCGGCTACGGCGTCGAAAAATCCAGGATTTGCAGCGCTTTCAACACGCTGCTCGGCGGGCGGCATGGATAGAAGTCTAGGCGTGCGCTAGCGGACCGACGCCCGGCTCAACCCGCATATTGGTCATAAAACCAGACGATTGCGAAGCCGATGCCGGTGCCGACGGCGAGCAGGGTGGCGAACATGAAAAGCGTGAGGAAGCTCGCGGCGATCCGCTCCCAGACGCGGCCGTACGACACCCAGGCCGGCACGAGTATGAACGCCGAGTAGCCGACGAGGGCGACGGCGCCCGCGCCGATCAGCGCCCACGTGGTGGGAGAGAAATTGCTGATGTTGCTCATACGGCTCTCGCGGGAGCAGTGTCGCGCATGTACATGACGACAAGCGCAACCACCGCGCAGAGGCCGAAGATACCGAAGCCGAGGCCCCATCCGCCCGCCACGTCGGACCAGTAGTGGGCGCGCAGGTAGAGGCGCGAGAGCCCGATCGAGGCGCACACCAAACCGGCCCCGAGCACAAGCAGCGCGCGGCTCGCGAAGCCGGGCAGGATGCGCCACGCGATCACCGACATGGCCACGTAGGCCGTGGAGTAGGTGGCATGCGCGCTGGGGAAGCTCGAGCCGTGCGTGGTCACCAGCGGGTCCGCGGGGCGGGGCCGGTCGATGCCTGCCTTGGTCAGATGGGCCGCCAGCACGACCGCGAGGAAACCGACCACGAGCGCCATCAGCTCGACCGGCCGCCGCCGCATGCCGAGCACGACCGCGGAGATCGCCACGAGCGGGCCGACGACGGCCAGCTCGCCGAGGTTGGTGTAGACCTTGACCACGTCGACGAGGCCGGCCATCTTCGTGCGGTCGGCGAGCTTGAGCAGGGAGCTGTCGGCGGGCGTGAGCAGGTTGGGATCGCCCGCCAGCGTGACCGTGTAGGCGACGAACGCATAGATGCCCACGGCCGCCACGGCGAGCGCCGTCGTGAACTCGAGCCCGAGTGCGCCCGGCGTGAGCCGCTCGCCGACGAAGCGCAGCCGCGGCACGGTGAAACGCAGCGCCGGCCTGATCGCCAGGCGCCAGACCGGCCGCACAACGGCAACGAGAGGGCGCAGCAGCGGGCGCTCCCCCTGGCGCTCCAGCCAGGCCGATAGCCGCGCCCGCTCCTCGGGATCGCGCAGGCGCTTGCGCGCCCACCAGATGCCGACGCCGATCGCCACCAGCACGCTGAAGACGAGCGTCGCTCGGCCGGCGATCTTCGTCACCTGGTCGAACGAGCGCCAGAAGACGTAGCCGAGCACGCACAGGCCGGGCCCCCAGATGCCGGTGCCGAGGACGCTGTAGGGCAGGAAGCGCCGGTAAGGCAAGCCGGACGTGCCGGCGACGAACGGCGCCACCGGCCTCACGAAGCCGATGAAGCGGCCGATGAGCACGGTGGCGCCGCCGTGGCGCTTGAAGTGCGCGTCCACCTGCTCGAGCCGCTCGGGCGTGATGCGCACCTTCGGCCCGTGCTTGATCAGGAACTTGCGGCCGAGGCGGCGGCCGAGGAAGAAGCTGACGCTGTCGCCGGAGAGCGTGCAGGCCCAGACGATCCCGATCAACACGAAGATGTTGATCGTGCCCTGGCCGGCGATCACCCCGCCGAGCAGGATCGTGAACTCGCCCGGCGCCACCAGCCCGACGAACGCGCCGGTCTCGGCGAACGCGAGTAACCCGACGAGCGCATAGGTCCACTTGCCGAGCGCATTGGCAAGGTCTTCGATGCCCTTCTGGATGTCGACGTGCGCGAGCACCCCGCTCCCGTAGACCGCGAGCGCCGCGGACACCGCGAGCGCGACCCCCAGCCGCTCGCCGCTGATCCGCCGGCGGAACACCAGCGCGGCCGCGGCGAGGAGCACCGCGGCGACGATCGCGACTATGTGGCCAGGGCTCATCCAGTGGCGAGCCTAGTGAGGATTGCTGAGGGCACGTGGGCGGCGGCGCGCTCGGCCACGGCCGCCCCGGAGAAGACGCCGAACGCCGTGGGGCCCGAACCGCTCAAGGCCGCCGCCAGCGCGCCCGCCGCGCTCAGCATCGCCACCGGCTCGCCGACGTCGGGGCGCAACGACTGCGCGGCAGCCTGCAGGTCGTTTTCGACGCCCGCGGCCAACGCCGCCAGCGGCCCCGCGGCCAGGGACCGCAGCCTGTCCGGGTCGAGCTCCTCGCGGGTGCTCTCGATGCGGTCGGCCTCGCGGTAGACCTCGGCGGTCGAGAGGCCGTCCGCCGACGGCACGAGCACCAGTCCCATCGCCGGCAACCCCAGCGGCTCGACGTGCTCGCCCGCGCCGGTGACGAGCGCATGGCGCGGCTCGATCTGACTCGGCACGTCGGCGCCGAGCTCGGCGCCCAGCTCGCGCAGCTCGCTCACGCCGAGCGGCCGGCCCGCCAGCTCGTTGGCGGCGCGCAGCGACGCGGCGGCGTCGGCGCTGCCGCCGCCCAGGCCGGCCGCCACCGGGATGCTCTTGCTCACGGTCACCTGGAGCGGCGGCAGCTCGCCATCCACGCGCTGGCGGAAGAGTCGCAGGGCCGCCTCCACCAGGTTCGGTCCCTCCACACCGGGACAGACCACCTCGTCGGCGCCGGTCTCGCTCGCGAGGAAGGTGAGCTCGTCCGCCAGCGCGAGGGACGCGAACAGCGAGCAGATGTCGTGCAGCCCGTCCGCGCGCGGGCGGCCAACCTGCAGCACCAGGTTGACCTTGGCCGGCGCGCGCTCGCGGATCACGTGAGGCGCTCCTCGAGCGCGGCGAAGTCCCGCGGCGAGAGCCGCTCGGCCCGCGCGTCCGCGGGCTGGCCGATCGCCACGAGCGCGTCGCGCGCGCGCTCGCGGATCGCGGGCTCGCCGTCCGGCGCCAGCGCCAGCGAGCCGGCCAGCGCCTTGCGCCTGTGCGCGAACGACTCGTGCACGAGCCGCACGAGCGCCCGGTCGGGCGGCGGCGCGACGCGGCGCAGCAGCACGAGTGCCGATTCCACGTTCGGCACCGGGTGGAAGACGCTGGCTGAGATCTTGCGCACCACCTTCACCTCGGCCGAGAGCTGCGCGAGCACCGACGTCGCGCCGTAGATCTTCGAGCCTGGCGCCGCCGCGAGGCGCTCGCCCACCTCGCGCTGCACCATCGCGACCACGAGCGTGGCGCGCGGCAGCTCCTCGAGCGCCTTGAGGATCACCGTTGCCGCCACCCCGTAGGGCAGGTTGGCCACCACCTTGTTGGGCGGCGGCCGCAGCGCGGCGAAGTCGAGCTGAACGGCGTCCTCGAGGTAGAGCGAGGCGCGCTCGCCGAACGGGTCGAGCGCGTCGAGCAGCGCCGGCTCGAGCGAGTGGTCGACCTCCACGACGTGAATGTGGGCGACCCGCGCCGCCACGTACTCGGACAGCACGCCAAGGCCGCCGCCCACCTCGAGCACGACGTCCGCCGGTTCGAGCTCGGCGGCCTTGCCGATCACGCCGAGGATGTTGTCGTCGACCAGGAAGTTCTGGCCCAGCTCGCGATTCGGGCGGACCCCGAACTCGCGCATCCGCCGCCTGCTCGCCTGTCCACTCACCAGTCGCCGAAGACGCGCACGGCGTTGCGCTCCACCGCCGCGTCGAGCTCCTCGTACGAGACGCCGCGCAGCTCCGCCACGAAGCGCGCCGTCGCCACGACGTTGGCCGGCTCGTTGGGCTTGCCGCGCACCGGCTGCGGCGCGAGGTAGGGCGAGTCGGTCTCCACCATCACGAGCTCCTCGGGCAGGTCGCGGGCGGCTGCCTGGAGCTCGACGGCCTTGGGATAGGTCACGTTGCCCGCGAACGAACAGACGTAGCCGTGCTCAACGCACTCCTCCATGCGCGACGGCGCGGAGAAGCAGTGCAGCACCACGGTCAGCTCGCTCGCCCGCTCGCGCAGCAGCGCGAACGTGTCGTCCTCCGCCTCGCGCGTGTGTATGACGAGCGGCAGGCCGGCCCGCAGCGCCAGGTCGATCTGCGCCTCGAACGCGCGCCGCTGGTCCTCGTGCGGGGCGTGGTCGCGGAAGTAGTCGAGCCCGGTCTCGCCGATTGCGCGGGCGCGCGGGTCGGCCGCGGCGCGCTCGATCGCCTCGAGGTCACCGTCGCCGAAGCCCTCCGTGTAGTGCGGGTGGCGGCCCACGATCGCCACGACCTCCTCGAACTCGTGCGCCGCCGCGAGCGCGTTGGCGATCGACTCGCCGTGCATGCCCACCGTGGCGAGGCGCGTGACGCCCGCCGCGCGCGCACGCTCCACCAGCTCAGAGTCGGGCGGCTTGCAGGAGTCGAGGTGGCAGTGGGTATCGACCATGCCGGCTCAGGCCGACACCGCCGGCTCGATCCGTGGGAACAGCGGAGCGAGCTCGCCGGTCTGGGCGCCGCCTGCGCGCGCGCCGAAGGCGGCGACGTCGTAGGAGATGTCCTCCTGCCCGAGCGCCTCGAGCAGCCGCGCGGACGATTCGGGCATGTAGGGGCTCACGAGTACGGACACCGAACGCAGCCCCTCCGCGAGCGAGTAGAGGACCTGGTCGAGCCGCTCGGCGGCGCCGTCGTCCTTGGCGAGCTTCCACGGCTCCTCGTCCTGCACGAAGCGGTTGAGCCTGCGCACCGCGGTCCAGATCTCCTCGAGTGCGCCGCTGACGTCGACCGCGTCGAGCTTCTCCCGCACGCGTGTGTCGACGCCCGCGAGGTCGCCCGCGAGCTGCTCGTCCGGCGCTGCCTCCGGCACGACGCCGTCGCGGTAGCGCCCGATCATCGCGAGCGTGCGGCTGGCGAGATTGCCGTACTCGTTGGCGAGCTCGGAGTTGTAGCGCGTCTCGAAGCCGGCGGCCGAGATCGAGCCGTCCTGCCCGAAGTTCACCTCGCGGAAGACGTAGTAGCGCAGCGTGTCGGTGCCGAAGCGGTCCATCACCTCGAACGGGTCGATCACGTTGCCGAGCGACTTCGACATCTTGTGCTCGTCCATCAGCAGGTAGCCGTGGATGAAGATGCTGTGCGGCACCTCGATGCCCGCCGCCATCAGCATCGCCGGCCAGATGACGGCGTGGAACTTGAGGATGTCCTTGCCGATCAGGTGGCGCGCCGGCCAGTAGCGCTCCGTCAGGTCCTCGCCCTCGCGCGCGTATGAGAGCGCCGTGTAGTAGTTGAGGAGGGCGTCGATCCAGACGTAGATCACCTGGCTCTCGTCCCACGGCACGGGCACGCCCCAGCGCAGCCGCGCGCGGGAGAGCGACACGTCGTTCAGCCCCTGCTGGATGAACCGCAGCGCCTCGTTGTAGCGGCTCTGCGGCGTCACCCACTCGGGCCGCTCGGCGTAGAGCTGCTCGAGCGGCTCCTGAAAGGCGGACAGCTTGAAGAACCAGTTGTCCTCCTTCTCGCGCTCGAGCACGATCAGATGGATCGGGCACTTGTTGCCGTCCACGAGCTCGGCCTCGGTCTTGAAGTCGGCGCAGCGCGGGCAGTAGTAGCCCTCGTAGGTGCCGGCGTAGACGTAGCCGTTGTCGTGGATCGTCTGCACGACCTCCTGGACCACGCGCTCGTGCTGCGGGTCGCTCGTGCGGATGAAGAAGTCGTTGGTGGCGTTGATGCGCTGCACCAGATCACGGAACTTGACCGAGTTGCGATCGGCCAGCTCGCGCGGCGAGACGCCCTCGCGCTCGGCTGCCTGGGCCACCGGCTCGCCGTGCTCGTCGGTGCCCGTGAGGAAGAACACGTCCTCGCCGCGCTGGCGCATGTGGCGGGCGACGATGTCCGCCGCGATCGTCGTGTACGCGTGCCCGAGGTGGGGCTCCGCGTTGACGTAGTAAATCGGTGTCGTGATGTAGAACGACATGGACGCTCGATGCTACTTGCGGGCGTCGGTGTGAGCCCGGTAGAGCGCGTTCGCGCTCGTCCCGGTGAGCTCGGCTACCACGGCGGCGGCCGCGCGCGGCTTCGCGCCGGCGTCCACGAGTTTGGCGAGCGCCTCGACCGCCGCCTCGTCCACCTCGCCCGCGCCGCCCTCGGGCGCCGGGCCGATCACGAGCACGACCTCGCCCTTCGGCGGGGCGTCGGCGTAGCGCTCGGCCAGCTCGGCGGCGCTGCCACGCACCACCTCCTCGTGCACCTTCGTCAGCTCGCGGCAGACGGCGACGTCGCGGCCGGGATCGAGCTCCGCCAGGGTCTTGAGCGTGGCGGGGACCCGGCCCGGAGCCTCGAAGGCGACGAGCGTGCCGCCGGGCTCCGACAGCGCGCGCCGCAGCTCGCCGCGCTTGCGCGGGAGGAAGCCCGCGAAGCGCCAGCGGTCGGCCGGCAGCGCCGAGGCCACGAGCGCGGCCAGCGCCGCTGACGGCCCGGGCAGCACCTCCACCGGCAGCCCCGCCGCCACGCACGCGCGCACGAGCACGTAGCCCGGGTCGGACACGAGCGGCATGCCGGCGTCGGACACGAGCGCCACGGTCGCACCCGCGCTCATCCGCTCGACGAGCTCCGCCGAGCGCTTGTCCTCGTTGTGCTCGTGGTAGGAGACGAGCTTGGCCTTGACCCCGTAGCGGTCGAGCAGCGTGCGCGTCCGGCGCGTGTCCTCGCACGCCACGAGGTCGGCCTCGCGCAGCGCGGAGAGCACCCGCAGCGTCACGTCCTCGAGATTTCCGATCGGGGTGGGACAGACCACCAGGCGTCCGCTCACGGCTCGGCATCCTCCTGCTTCGTGCTGTCGAGCGCGGTCATGGCGGCGCCGATCATGCCCGCTTCGCTACCGAAGTGCGCGGGGACGACACGCACGAGCTCGCGGTTGGGCGGCAACCCGCGCTCGGCCAGCACCTCGCGGGCCGGCTGGAGCAGCAGCTCGCCGGCAGCGCCCGCGCCGCCGCCGACGATCACGAGCTCGGGGTTGAGCGCGTTGGTGAGCGTCACGATGGCAATGCCGAGCCAGCGCCCCGCCTCGGCCAGGACGCCGATCGCCTCCTCGTCGCCGTCGTGCGCGAGCTCGGTCACGAGTCCGCCGGTGATTGTCCGTCCCTGCGCCAGTGCGCGGCCGAGGCTCGAGTCCGGCGCGCGCCGCCCGGCCTCCTCGCCCGCGCGCCCGATGGCGTTGCCGGACGCGAACGCCTCGAGGCAGCCACGGCCGGGACAGTCGCCCGGGCAGTCGGGCCCGTCCGGGTCGACCACGATGTGGCCGAGCTCGGCGCCGGCGCCGGCCGTGCCGCGGTACACCTCACCGTCGAACAGCAGGCCGCCGCCGATGCCGGTACCGAGCGCGAGCAGCACGGCGTCGGCGGCGCCGCGCGCCGCTCCCGCACGATGCTCGGCCAGCATCGCCACGTTGCTGTCGTTGTCCACCGACACCGGCAGGCCGAGCCGCTCGCTCATCAGCGCCTTGAACGGCAGCCCGTCGAGCGGCAGGTGGTTCGACACCATGACCGATCCCGTCTCGGGCCGCACCAGCGCCGGGATCCCAAAGCCGACGGCCTCCACGTCGGGGGCCGCGGAGCGGGCTTCCTCGACGGCGTCCACTATCGTCTCGACCAGCTCAGCTTGGTCGAGCCCGAGGATGCGCCGGTGCACCCGGTGGTGCACTACGAGGTCCGCATCCACCACGCCACCGAGCAGCTTGGTTCCTCCCGCGTCCATCCCGATCACCCGTCGCGGCGCCATGACCGAAAGCTATACAGAGAGCACCACGTGACAGACGGAGATCCCCGCGGCCCGCTCCGCCCGCCGGAACCTGAATACAAGGTCTACAAGTCGCGCTCCGGCTTGTTCGACCGCATGCGGTCGCCGAGCGAGGCCTGGGATCGGCTGCGCCGGAACCGCCAGCTCAAGCAGCGGCTACCCGGCCAGCCGCAGCGCGGCAAGGCCTACTGGATCAAGCGCGGCATCAAGTGGGTGCTGGTCGCGGCCGTGGCCTGGGTGCTGCTGTCGATCGCGCTCTTCTTCATCAGCGCGCAGACCAACGAGGGCCTCCCCAAGAGCGCCGAGAGCTCCCTCTCCGGCGGCGGCAACCTGCTGTCCGGCAGCACGATCCTGGTGCTCGGCTCGGACCAGCGGCCCGAGGGCGAGCACGAGCCGGGCGCGTCAGGACCCGGACGCTCCGACAGCATCATGTTGCTGCACGCCGCCTTCGGCAGCGTGCGCCGCCTCTCGATACCGCGCGACTCCTACGCGGCCATCCCGGGCCACGGCTCGCAGAAGATCAACGCGGCCTACGCGATCGGCGGCGCCGGGCTCGCGGTGCGCACGATCCAGGACTTCCTCGGCGGCGGCGTGCGGATCAACCACGTGGTGGAGGTGAGCTTCCAGGACTTCCCGCACCTGATCGACTCGCTCGGCGGCATCACGGTCAACCTCAAGCACTGCGTGGTGTCCGAGAACGTCTTCGAGACGGGCCACCGCTTCCGGCTGCCGAAGGGCACCCATCACCTGAACGGACAGCAGGCGCTCGAGTTCTCCCGCATCCGCGAGAACGCGTGCGCGCCCAACGAGACCGACATCCAGCGCGCCGCGCGCCAGCAGCTCGTGCTGCAGCAGATGCGGGCGAAGGCGCTGTCGCCGTCCACGTTATTCCGCCTGCCGTGGGTCTCATGGCACGCGCCGCGCGCGGTGCGGACCGACATGGGCGGCATGGGGCTCGGCACCCTGATCGGCGACCTCGTCACCGGCGGGTCGGGCACCACGCACGTGCTCAAGCCCTCGGGGATCGGACCCGGTACGAGTCTGATCATTTCGCCGGCCGAGAAGCAGGCGGCGGTCAGGCAATTCCTCGGGCGCTGAGGCGCCGGCCCGGCGGGCCGCATCAGGGACGAGCCGTCCCTCATTTGCTAGTCCGAGGACGAGCTCGACGACGAGGAGTCGCTGCTGCTCTTCGAGTCGGAGCTCTTCGACTCCGATGAGGACTTGCTCTCGGAAGGCTTGCCCTCGGAGGACTCGCTGTTCGCGGAGCCGCCCTTGCGCTTCTTGCCGTAGTCGGTGTTGTAGAAGCCTGAGCCCTTGAAGTGGACCGCCACCGGGTGGAAGACCCGCTGCACGGAGGCATCGCAGGTGGCGCAGCTCGTGACCGGGTCCTCGCTCATGCGCTGCATGACCTCGAAGGTGTGACCGCGCTCGCAGCGATACTCGTAGATCGGCATGGCACTCTCAGTATAGGAGTGCTGGCCCGGGCTTCTGCACGCTTGCGACCGCTCTACGCCGCCTTCATCTCGTGCTCCTCGGCCGGCGTGCGAGGGGTCTCCAGATCGTCGAGCAGAGAGATCCGCATCGACTGCCAGACGATCCAGGCCGTCACGTGGGACGTCGCCCGCCAGGCCAAGGTGACCATGCCGTCAACTTACCCTTGGACCTAATCGTCTAAGCATGGGCTCACGCGGAGAATGCGGGGTGTTCGTGCCGGAGCTGGCGCATTGGCGCTCGTCATGCCTCCGTTCCGGGGCCGCCGCTAGATTCCCTTCTCCAATGAGCGCTCCCGCAAAAGACGTAGTCACGATGGACAAGATCGTCGCCCTTTGCAAGCGGCGCGGCTTCATCTTCCAGTCGTCCGAGATCTACGGCGGACTGGCCTCCACGTACGACTACGGGCACTACGGCGTGCTGCTCAAGCAGAACGTGAAGAACGAGTGGTGGCGCACGAACCTGCAGGAGCGCGACGACATGGTCGCGCTCGACGCGGCGATCCTCATGCACCCCAAGGTGTGGGAGGCCTCGGGTCACCTGGCCGGCTTCTCGGACCCGCTCGTGCAGTGCCTCGGCGACTGCAAGCAGCGCTTCCGGGAGGACCACTTGCGCGAGACGCAGCCAGAGGGCGAGCTCAAGTGCCCGGTCTGCGGTGGCGACCTGTCGGAGCCGCGTCAGTTCAACCTCATGTTCGAGACGAACATGGGCCCCGTGGTCGAGGAGGGCTCGACCATCTACCTCCGCCCGGAGACGGCGCAGGGCATCTTCGTGAACTTCAAGAACGTGCTCCAGTTCTCACGCAAGAAGCCGCCGTTCGGCATCGCGCAGGTGGGCAAGTCGTTCCGCAACGAGATCACGCCGGGCAACTTCATCTTCCGCACGCGCGAGTTCGAGCAGATGGAGATCGAGTTCTTTGTGCCGCCGCCCGACGCGCCCGAGTGGTACAGGACCTGGTGCGATCTGCGCATGGCCTGGTACCAGCGGCTCGGCATCCGGCACGACCACCTGCGCCTGCGCGAGCACGGCCAGGACGAGCTGTCGCACTACTCGAGCGGCACCTCCGACGTCGAGTACCTCTTCCCGATGGGCTGGTCCGAGCTCGAGGGCATCGCCAACCGCGGCGACTTCGACCTCACCCAGCACGCCAAGTATTCGGGCGAGAAGCTCGAGTACGTGGACAGCGCGAG
>DASXNY010000140.1:0-13001 GCA_036494715.1 Thermoleophilaceae bacterium | reverse complement strand
ATGCGCGAGCGTCAAAGCAACTCCTGTTCGACTGGCGCTCAGGCGAGCAGAGCAAGCGGGGATGGGTGTCTGAGATCAGACGGCGGATCACTCAACCGGTCAAGGTTTGCGGCGGAAAAGTCGATGGAATCGCGTGGACCCCGGGACGGGCGGGCGGGCCAGCTGGCTGGCGGGAAAGTTCCTGTCTGCCAATCCGGCACAGCGTCGGCTGGACTTCATCGTCTTCGGCGCCTTCGCGCTGGTCGTCGTGCCCCTACCGGCTCGCGAACTCCAGGCCCAAGCGACGGCCAGCTGTCCTGAGAAGGCGGCGCAGCGCTTGGGTGTCGTCAACCCGTAGTCGCCTCGCCGGTCACGTTCGCCGGCTGGCTAGCGTGCGGGGGAGACCGAAGTGAGGGAACACGCTGCAGTCGGCGAAGAAGGTGATCTCCGCGATGGCACTGCCGGCGAGGGTGAGTACGAGTAGTCCGTACGGACGCGCGATGGCGGTGTGGGGGCTCGGAAAGTAGCAGCCGAAGGCGGGCTGACCGTTGGCGCGGGTCGGAACGAGCCGGAGCGGCGCGCCGCGGCGGACGGCGCGATCCTGGAGGAAGTGCCCGATCGCAGCCGCGCCCTGGTACTCGTAGGGCTGGGGCGGCATCCGTACCCAGGCGTCATCGGTCAGCAGCGCGACCACGGTGTCGATGTCGCCGGTCTCGACGGCGTCGGCGAACCGCCCAACCACCTCACGCTCGGATCGGGAGTTGGGCAGCGGCGCGCGATCGCGGCCGGCGGGGGGCACGCGAGCATCGAGGCCGGTGCGTGCGCGTCGCAGGAGGCTGTTCACCGCGGCTTCGGTGCTGTCGAGCATCTCGGCCACCTCCGTCGCCTGGAAGCTGAGCACGTCCCGCAGCACGAGCACCGCGCGCTGTTGGGGCGGGAGGTGTTGCAGCCCGGCGACGAACGCGAGAGCGATCGTCTCCTTGGTCTCGTAGCGGGACTCTGGCCCGGGCGCTTCGTCGGCGATCCCTTCGAGCATGACGTCGGGATAAGGCTCGAGCCAGATCGGCTCGCTCACCCGGCTCGGCTCAGGCAGCTCGGTCATCGGCCCGGTACTTTGTGGCCGGCGCGCGCTCGCCCGCAGCGAATCGATGCAGCGGTTGGTCGCGATCCGATAGAGCCAGGTCCGGATCGACGCGCGTTCGCTGAACTGCTCGAGGCCGCGCCACGCCGCGAGCAAAGTCTCCTGGACGAGGTCCTCGGCGTCCTGCGTCGAGCCGAGGATCCGATAGCAGTGAAGTTGCAGCTCATGCCGGTAGGGGTCGGTCAGTTCGCGGAACGCGTCCTGGTCCCCGGCGCGAGCTAGCGCCAGCGCAGGTTCGGTCACGTTCGGATCCTCGCATCGCCCGGGTCGTTAGTGCCCATCGCAGTTACAGACGTCTGCGGCGCCGGAAATTCGTCGCTCACTTTCGTGCTTCCTCAGCGACTACACGAGTGATGACTTCGAATCAAGCAGGAGGAACCGAGATGACTGAGTCCGACCCCCGCCAACTGTCGTCTGCGACCGGAGCGTCCGCTCGTCCGCTCCAGCGATGGACCGTGGTCCTGGCCTCGATCGGAGTGCTGATGACCGCGCTCGACACGCTGGTCGTGACGACATCGCTGCCGGTGCTGCGAACCAGCCTGCACGCGGGCCTGTCGAGCCTCGAGTGGACCGTCAACGCCTACAACCTGTCGTTCGCGTGCCTGCTGCTGACCGGCGCGGCGCTCGGCGACCGGTTCGGGCGGCGGCGAATGTTCACGATCGGGGTTGGCGTCTTCACCGCCGCCTCCGCCCTGTCCGCAGTATCGCCGAGCGTCGGGGCGCTGATCGCCGCGCGAGCCTTCCAGGGCGCCGGCGCGGCGATCGTCACGCCACTGACGCTGACGCTGATCAGCGAGGCGTTCCCGACCGAGAAACGCGGCGTCGCGATCGGGCTGTGGGGCGGAATCACAGGCCTCGCAGTCGCCCTCGGGCCGGTGGTCGGCGGGGCGATCGCCGGCGGAATCAGCTGGCACTGGATCTTCTGGCTCAACGTGCCGATCGGCCTCGCGCTCATGCCGCTCGCCGCGCGGAGGTTGAGGGAGAGCTTCGGGCCGCGGCCGCAGCTTGACCTCGTCGGCCTCGCTCTCGCGGGTCTCGCGGCGCTCGGCGTCACCTGGGCACTCGTCCGAGCCGACTCCGTCGGATGGGGCAGCGTCGAGATCATCGGCTCGCTGCTCGCCGGACTGGTCCTCGCCGGGCTGTTCGTCGAGTGGGAGCGCCGTTCGCGCACGCCGATGCTGCCGCTCGGGCTCTTCCGCGATCGCACATTCGCCAGCGCGAACGTGGTCAGCTTCTTCATGTATGCGGCGCTGTTCGGAACGCTGTTCCTGATGGCTCAGTTCTTCCAGATCGCCCTCGGCAATTCGCCGCTGGGCGCCGGGCTCCGGCTCCTCCCCTGGACCGCCGCGCCGATGATCGTCGCACCGATCGCCGGCGCGCTCTCGGAGCGGTACGGCAACCGACCGTTCATGGCCGCCGGTCTGGCACTCCAGACCATCGGCCTTGGCTGGATCGCTTTGATCGCGACGCCGGGCATGGGCTACCTGCAGCTCGGCCTCGCGCTCGGTGTGGCCGGGGTCGGGATCTCCATGTGCTTCCCCACGGTCGCCAACGCTGTCATGGCAGCGGTCCCACTGGCCGAGGCCGGTGTCGCCTCGGGCACCAACAGCATGCTGCGCGAGCTGGGCGGTGTCCTCGGCGTCGCCGTGCTCGCCTCGGTCTTCGCCCGCCAGGGCGTCTACCACTCGCCGCGAGTGTTCATCGACGGCTTCACCCACGCTCTGTGGGTGGGCGTGGGGCTCTCGGCGGTCGGCTCCGCCGCCGCGCTACTCGTCCCAGGCCGCAAGCGGACCGTCCAGGCGAGCGGCGCCACAGGCGCGCTGGCGACACGCGAACCAATCGCGGAAGCGACCTGAACCGATCCAATCGATCAACCCGGGCTCCCGCGCCAGGCGGACGGTCCGCAACCACTAGGAGGATGCAATGACAATCGCAGACAAAACAGTTCTGGTGACCGGCGCCAACCGCGGCATCGGGCAGGCGCTGGTCGAGGAAGCATTGAGGAGAGGCGCGAAGCGGGTGTATGCCGGTACGCGCCAACCCCTGACCCACGCCGATGACCGCGTCACGCCGCTGACCCTGGACGTGCTTGACCAGGCGCAGATCGATGCGGCAGTCGAAAGCATCGAGTCGCTCGATCTACTCATCAACAACGCAGGCGTGGCGCTCCTCGACGATCTCAGCGATGTCGCCGCGCTCGAGCAGCACCTGGCAGTCAACCTGTTCGGCACGTATGCCGTAACACAGGCCTGCCTGCCGTTGCTGACTCGGTCTCAGGGGGCCATCGCCAATGTCGTGTCGCTGGCGGCCCTCGCCGCCGTGCCGATCACCCCGGCCTACTCGATCTCAAAGGCGGCAGCGTTCTCCTTGTCGCAATCGCTGCGCGCGCTGTTGGCCGTACGGGGCGTGACCGTACACGTCGCCCTACCTGGCCCGGTGGACACGGACATGATCCGCGACTGGGACATCCCGAAGTCCTCTCCTGAGTCCGTGGCGCGCGGCATCATCGACGGCGTCGAGAGAGCCGAGGAGGAGATCTTCCCGGATCCACTGTCAGCGTCCCTGGGCGAGAGCTGGCGCAGCGGCGCGGGCAAGGAACTCGAGCGCCAGAACGCCGCACTCCTACCGGCAGAGCCCCTCGCGGCATAGGCAACGGCGCCCGCGCCACCGATCTGACACGTTTCGGTGGCGCGGGCCAAGCCGATCGCCCCGTAACCCGAACGGGGGTCTAAGCTCGGTGTATGCCAATCGCGGCGCTGACCCGTTTGGGTCGTGACCGGCGGCCCACGCCAGTCGCGCCGCTCCGTGGCTTCGTCACTCGCGCGGACGGCCGCTGGTAGCGCGCACATCTGAAAGGACCTCCGTATGCCTCTCTTCTTTTTCACCGTGGAGCAGCAGGAGCGTGCGATCGTCGAGCGGTTCGGCAAATTCGTGCGCGTCGCCGGCCCGGGCCTGCAGCGTAAGTCGCCCTTCGTGGAGAAGGTGGCCGGCCGCATGAGTCTGCAGGTCGAGCAGTTGAACGCGGACATCGAGACGAAGACCAGGGACAACGTATTCGTCGTCGTCAAGCTCGCGATCCAGTACATGGTTGGCGGCGATGAGGCAAAGGTCAAGGACGCCTTCTACAAGCTGGACGATCCCGAAGTGCAGATGAAGTCCTACGCCTTCGACGTGGTCCGCTCGCATATCCCGACGATGGACCTCGACGAGGCATACGCCGACGCGGACACCATCGCCAAGCACATCCAGGACACCCTCCAGAAGCAGATGGCGGACTACGGCTACGAGATCATCAAGGCGTTGATCACGAACATCGAGCCCGACCAGCGGGTCAAGGACGCGATGAACAACATCAACGCCGCGCGCCGCAACCAGGAAGCCGCGACGTCCCAGGGTGAGGGTGACAAGACCCTGCGGATCAAGAAGGCGGAGGCCGAGTCTGAGGCGATGCGGCTCCACGGCGAAGGCGTCGCGGCGGAGCGCAAGGCGATCGCTCAGGGGCTAAGGGATTCGCTGGCTCTGATCGCCAACGAGAGCACGATCGACCCCAAGGAGGCGATGGGGCTGGTCGCGCTGACGCAGTACATGGACACAATCCGGTCGGTCGGCGAGCACGGCAACATGACCACGCTGCTGCTACCGCACTCGCCGGCCTCGGTCGGCTCGCTGATGGACCAGGTCCAAGCGGGAATGCTCACCGGCAACCTTGCCGCGGACGCCGCGAGAGGTATCGGCAACGGCGTTAGCGGCTCTCCCCGGCAGGCGCCTCTGCAGGCGAGCGGCGACTGAGGCCCACGGGCATCTGAGGACGGTCAGACCGATGGGTGACGGCGGCCAAGGAATGGTGGCGCTGCTCGGGGTCCCACCCGACAGGCGGCTGCTGGCAGAAGATCTCCCCAACCTGCCAGACACCGAGCAGTTCCGGGAGCCCCCAGTCGCGACGAGCCGGCAGCACAACCGGCTCGTCGCGGCAGGATCAGTCCTCACGGGCACCACGTTGATCGGAGGCGTGGCGCTGGCTCTGTTCGGCGCCTGGCAGCTCCTGTTCCAATCCGGGGGCGTGTTCGCCGCGGTCCTGACTCTCGTCGGGATCCTCTTGGCGGGAACCCACTGGGGCTGGGTCCATGTCGCCGAATACGTCGGCGTCACGATCGACGACCGCCACGACCGCGCGCTGGACGAACGCAGGCGCGACTGGCTGGCGAGCATCCAGCCATACCCCCGCTTCAGCGTCACGACCAGCGTGCTGGATGACGCCTCGACCCGTGTCGAACGCGTCCTTCACCGGCCGGTTCTGACCCCACAGAACACGTTCACCTTTGTGCGGGAGACGGACGCCGAGGAGACCTACGACGCCCACGAGTCGGCCGCGACGATTGCCGAGGGGGTCGAGAAAATGCGCCGCCAGGCCCGGCTCGAGACCGACCGCCTCAGTGAGCTCTGGGAGGCCGCCTCGACCACCTATGACGCAGCCATGCTCAGCGCCCACGACGACCAGGAGCGACTCGCCGCCCAACGCGCGGCGGCCACGGCGCTGTCCGAGCACATCAACGCCTCGCTGCTCGAACCCCCACTGGTCGAGTAGCTCATCCGAAACCCAATTTCCTGCTAGCTGCAATGTCGGGCAGCGCCTCTGGTGCGAGGCTGTGGGTGTGCCGATGCGTGTGCTCATCGTGGACGACAACGCAGCCTTTCTGGCGGCCGCGCGCCTTCTACTCGAACGCGAGGGCTTGGAGGTCGTGGGCGTGGCCTTGACGGCGTCGGAGGCGCTTGAACGAGCTGAGCGGCTTCGGCCCGATGTTCTCCTCGTCGACATCACACTCGATGGCGAGAGCGGATTCGAGCTTGCTCGGCGTGTCGAGCACGATCCCGCCTGCCGGGGAGCGGTCGTCCTGATCTCGACGCACTCGGAGGACGACTTCGCCGATCTCATCGCCGAAAGCCCCGCCATCGGATTCCTCCCAAAGTCGGAGCTGGCGGCCGCGGCAGTTCACGAGATCGTGAACCGCGGCGGCTGAGTTCGGTCCCGGCCCTAGCGAGCGTCGAGGAACGTCAGCACGGCGAGGACGCGGCGGTGATCGTCCGCCGTCTCGGGCACCGGCAGCTTGGTGAGGATGCTGTGCACGTGCTTCTCGACGGTGCCCTCGGTCACCCACAGCTTCCGCGCGATGCCGGCGTTCGAGCGACCCTCGGCCATCAGCGACAGCACCTCGCGTTCGCGCGGTGTGATCTCTTCGAGCGGATCGTCGACGCGTCGGGCGGCGACGAGCTCCTGCACCAGTGCGGGATCGACGACCGATCCTCCGTTGACTATGCGCCGGAGCGACTGGACGAACTCATCCACGTCGGTGACGCGGGCCTTCAGCAAATAGCCGCTGCGGTGTCCGCTGGCCAGCAGATCCATCGCGTGCTCGACCTCGACGTGCGCGGAGAGGACCAGGATCGCGGTCTCCGGGAACTCCTCACGGATCACCCGTGCCGCATCGAGGCCCTCCGTCGAGTGCGCCGGCGGCATCCGAATGTCGACGACCGCGAGTTCGGGCCGGTGCTCGCGAACGAGCGCGACCAGCTCCGAGCCGTCTCCGCCCTGACCGACGATCTCGAAGCCCGATCGCTCGAGCAGGCCCGCCAGACCTTCACGAAGGAGGACTTCGTCGTCCGCGAGCACTACCCGTGTCGGGCTCGGGGTCACTGCGAGGATTATCCGTTACCGTCATCGACGTGAGCGCGCCTGGGCGTCTGGTCGCCCTTGCATGTTCACCCAACGTGATGCCGGATCGGCTGGAGACCCAGAGCCGCGAGTTCGTGGCGCTGCTCGAGCAGCAAGCCGCGCTGCACCGAATAACTACGCTCGTGGCACGGGCGGCGCCCCCGGAGGAGCTGTTCTCGGGACTTATCGAGTGGGTCGGGCAGCTGCTGACAGTCGACTTCGCGCACCTGGGCCGCTATGAGCAAGACGGGACGCTGACCTTCATTGCAGTCTGGGGCAACGCGGACGACATGCGCCCAGCCGGGGCCCGGTTTGCCCTCGGGGGCAAGAACCTCGCCACGATCGTTTCTGAGACCGGTCGCCCCGCCCGGCTCGACTCGTTTGCCGACGCCTCCGGCCCGATCGGCGTCGCCGCCCGCGAGTCGGGCACCCGGTCAGGTGTCGCGATGCCGATCGTCGTCGAGGACCGCCTCTGGGGCGTGATAACGGCGGGCTCGATGCGGGACGAATCCCTTCCTTCGGACATCGAGCCGCGCCTTGCCTTGTTCACCGAGCTGCTCGGGGCAGCGATCGCGAGTGCCGAGAGCCGCGCAGACCTGGCGCGGGTCGCGGGGGAGCAGGCCGCGCTACGGCGAGTTGCCACGCTCGTAGCCCGCGGCGCGCCGCCGCGAGAGTTGTTCGCGGCGGTGGCCGAGGAGGTCGGGGAACTGCTTCGAGTCGATCACGCGGGCATGGGCCGGTACGAGTCCGACCAGATGATGGTGGTGGTCGCGGCCTGGAGCAGGTCCGGCGAACCCTTCCCGGTCGGGAGCCGTTGGCCCCTTGAGGGAAACAACGTCCCCACCCTCGTCGCGGAAACCGGCCGTCCGGCCCGATTGGACAACCTGGCCGAGACCTCCGGCCCGATCGGTGCCGCCGCCCGCGAGCGCCGCTCGTCGGCGTCGGTCGGTACCCCGGTCATCGTCGAGGACCGCCTCTGGGGTGTGATGGTGGCCAACGCCACGCCGGAGCACCCCCTCCCGCGCGACGCCGAAGCGCGGCTCGCCTCTTTCACGGATCTTCTGGCGACGGCTATCGCGAACGCCGAGAGCCGCGCCGCGCTGGACGCATCGCGCGCGCGGATCGTCGCCGCCGCCGACGAAACCCGGCGGCGCATCGAACGCGATCTCCACGACGGGGCGCAGCAGCGCCTTGTCTTGCTCGGGCTGAAGCTGCGCGCGGCACAGGCGACCGTTCCCCCAGGCCTCGGCGCGCTCGACGGCGAGTTGTCGCGCGTCGCCCAAGGGCTCGCCAACGTCCAGGAGGAGTTGCGAGAGATCGCGCGCGGGATCCATCCCGCGATCCTGGCCGAGGGTGGCCTCGGGCCGGCGCTGAAGACCCTTGCCCGGCGCTCACCAACCCCTGTGGCGCTCGACGTGCGAGCCGAGTCGCGACTGCCCGAGCGAGTCGAGGTGGCGACCTACTACGTCGTCTCCGAGGCGCTCACAAACGCGGCCAAGCACGCCCGCGCATCGGCAGTGCACGTCGAGGTCGAGGCGACCGACGATGTCGTTCGGCTCTTGGTTCGCGACGACGGCGCCGGCGGAGCCGACCCGACGCGCGGCTCCGGCCTCGTCGGACTCAAGGACCGCGTCGAGACTCTCGGCGGCAAGATCACGCTCGATAGCCCGCTGGGCGAGGGCACAACCCTCTCCGTCGAGCTCCCGCTCGGCCGGCATCCACAAGGCGAGTCCTGAGCCGGGCTCCTACCCGGGCGCGGGGATCCGTGCCTCCGCCTTCGACGATGGCTCTGCGTGGCGGACGAGGACGGGCACGGGACTGTGGTGAAGCACGAACTGGCTGACGCTGCCGAGCACGGCGGAGCGCACCGCGCCGCGTCCGCGCGAGCCCATCATGACGAGGTCGTGGTGGCCGGCTTTGATCTGGCGGATCACCGCGGGCCCGATCGGCTGGTCGGTCAGGAAGGTGGTGACGGACAGGTCTTGGGGCACACGGTCTCGCGCACGCCGGAGGATCGCCTCCGATTCGGCCCGGGCGTCTGCGATCAGGTTCGGGATCATTGACCCAGTCGACAGGTAGACGGGCCACGGCACCTGAGGTACGCCGGTAATCAGCGTCAGCCGGGAGTGCTCGCTCTCGGCGAGATCGATGGCGTCCGTCAGCGCCTGGTCCGCGTGCGGTGACCCATCGACGGCTACCAGGATGTTGTGAAACATGATGCCCCCTCGCTGGAAGCGACTGTCTGGGGCGAGCATCCCGCTGCGCGACCGCCCTGTCTGCACGGCCACCGTCCATTTGCGGCCCCCGCTAGCTGCAATTCGAAGACTGGCGCTAGCTGGGAAGGCAGATGGTCGCTGGCGGCGATGACAAGGGACGGTTCGAACGTGATCGTTTCGGGTCCCCCACCAGGAGCACCCGAGCCGAAGGGAAACACGATGGCACGCACGACCCCCGCCCCCCAGAATCGACCCGAAGATGCGCCGATCAAGGGAGCCCACGTTCGGCGGGCGGCCGGATTCGGCTTGGTGCTCGCGACAGCCCTGGTCGTTGTTGCGTGCGGAGGCAGCAGCAGCAGCGACACCAGCACAACCGCGAACAAGGCGAAGAGCGCCGCCCTCCCCACTGGCTGGACCCTGCCGGGAGGCGATCTGCAGAACTCTCGCGACGTCGGCGGCCCGATCAACGCCTCCAACGCCTCGACGCTTGGCGTGGCCTGGACGTCGCCGATCAACGCAGCCGGCACGTTCGGCACTTACGTAGCCTCGCCGGTCGTCGTCAGCGGCGTGATGTACACGCAGGACCTCGAGTCCAACGTCGCGGCGATCGACGTCGGGAGCGGGAAGGTCCTCTGGACGCACAAGTACAACTCCACGAGCGTGGGCCCGAATGGCGTCACGGTCGGCAACGGGGTCGTCTACGGGACGACGGCCGACTCAGCCTTCGCGCTGCAGACTTCGACGGGCAAGCAGCTGTGGGCCAGGAAGCTCACACGCAACGCCAACGAGGGCATCGACATGGCGCCCGGATTCAAGGACGGGACGGTGTACGTCTCGACGGTGCCGGGCAACGCGACGAACTTCTACGCCGGCAACGGCCAAG
The DNA here is from genome assembly GCA_036494715.1 of Thermoleophilaceae bacterium. Lineage (GTDB taxonomy): Bacteria > Actinomycetota > Thermoleophilia > Solirubrobacterales > Thermoleophilaceae > JAICJR01. Next base: position 3,072 of record DASXNY010000140.1, on the reverse strand, counting down.
GCATCCTCTGGGCACTCGACGCCTCGAACGGAGCGACGAAGTGGAAGTGGGACACGGTCCCCACGAACCTCTGGTCGGCGAAGCACAAGAGCATCAACTCCGGTGGCGGCCTTTGGTACCCACCGACGTTCGACGACCAGGGCAACCTCTACATCGGCGTGTCGAATCCCGCGCCGTTCCCCGGGACCAAGAAATTCCCGTGGGGGTCGAGCCGGCCCGGGCCCGATCTCTACACCAACTCGATCGTCAAGCTGAACGCGACCACGGGCAAGCTGATCTGGCACTACCAGCTGACGCCTCACGACATCTACGACTGGGACCTCGAGAACGCGCCGCTGCTCGCGAGCATCAACGGCAAGCAGGTCGTCGTCGACGGCGGCAAGGCCGGAATCCTCGTGGGCGTCGACGCGCAGACTGGCAAGCTGCTCTGGAAGCGCCCGGTGGGCGTCCACAACGGCCATGACAACGACCACCTCGCAGCGGCGAAGGGCGACTTCTCCAAGCTGCACATCCCCGAGACGATCGAGCCCGGAGACCTGGGTGGCATCGAGTCGCAGCTCGCCTCGAACGGGGCGACGGTGTTCGCGGCCGTCAACAACCTGCCCGCCGTCTACAAGGCGCAGTCCTTCGGCGCCGTCACGTTCGCGCCGCTGAACAAGGGCACGGGCGACTTCGTAGCGGTCGACGAGGCCACCGGGGCAGTCAAGTGGGATGACAAGCTGCAGTCCTCACCCTACGGAGGCGCCACCATCGCCAACAACGTCGTTTTCACCACCACCTTCGATGGCACGCTCCACGGCTTCAATACCGACACCGGCAAGCAGGTCTGGAGCACGAAGCTGTCGGCCGGCACCAACGCACCGGTCATCGTCAGCGGGGACACCCTCATCACGGCGGCCAGCTTCCCGAGCGGCCACGGCCAGAAGGCGCTGATCATTGCGTATCGCCTCGGAGCGACCGGCAAGCTCCCGACGACGCAGCGCACCCCAGCGAAGCCCAAGAGCGGAGGCGGCGGAGGTTCGCCCAACAGCGCCAGCTCCCTGAACCTGTCGCCTCAGGGCAACAACCTGAAGTTCGACACGAACAAGCTCTCCGCCAAGGCCGGCAGGGTGACGATGAAGTTCACCAACAACTCCGCCCTGGCCCACAACGTGGTGCTGATCAACTCGTCGAACAAGGTCCTCGGCAAGACGCCGACCTTCGACGGCGGGAGCAAGAGCTTCAGCACTACGCTGAAGCCGGGTACCTACACCTACTACTGCTCCGTGCCAGGCCACCGTCAGGCAGGCATGCAAGGCACGTTGACCGTCAAGTAGGAATACCGATCGGAGGCGACATGGAGCGCTTAGCACTCATCGCCAAGCTCAAGCCGGAAGCCCAGGAACGCGCCGAGCAGCTCGCTTCAGCCGGCGCGGCGGGCGAGCTGGACGATCCAGCAATCCATAGGCAGTCCATTTTCCTCGCGCCCGATGAGGTCGTCTTCGTCGTCGAAGGCAGCGACGTCGAGCTCCACCTCAGAGAGTGGTTCGACGACCCCGTGCGGTCGACAGCAATCAGCTCGTGGCTGCCGCTCCTCGACGGTCCACTGCATGTCGCGCGCGAGGCGGCTGTGTGGACAGCCGGTGCGGAATAGGGCCTGAAGCCGACTATCGGACTCGAACCGATGACCCCTCGCCACCGAGATCGAGGAGCACACCGTGAGCCAGAGCGACAGTACGCGAGAGCACCTGATCGAGACATACCGCAAGAAGGCGAAGCACTACGACATCACCTCCCGGTTCTACCCCGCGCCCGGCTACCCGCAGCGGGCCCAACGCCTCCGGGCCGTACAAGCACTCGGGCTTCGCCCAGGTGACACAGTCCTCGAGATCGCCTGCGGCACCGGTCTGAACTTTTCGCTGATCGAGCAGGTGATCGGTCCCGCCGGCCGGATCGTTGGCGTCGATCTGACCGACGCGATGCTCGCCCAAGCTCAGCATCGGATAGAGACCAACGGCTGGAGCAACATCAGCCTCGTGCAAGCCGACGCGGCTGAGTTCGACTTCCCAACCGAGGTCGACGCGATCCTGTCCACATACGCCCTGACTCAGGTGCCTGACTGCGGAGAGGTCATCGCCCACGGCGCCGAGGCCCTCACCCGCGGTGGGCGCTGGGTCGTGCTGGATCTCAAGGTTCCCGGCAACGCGCCTCGGTGGCTAGTCCACCTCGGAATCGCGACTGTGCGGCCGTTCGCCTCCATAGAGGAGTGGCTCGTGCGCCGTCCGTGGGAAGCGATTCGCGCGGCTATGCAGGATCGGTTGACCGATCTCTCCTGGACGGAGTTGTTCTTCGGGACCGCGTTCCTCGCTGCCGGGTCCCGCGGCCCTAGGACCGTCGATGAACAAGCGCGGGAGAGCGGCCATGAGTGAGCAGCGGAAGTTGAGCGGCTGCGTTACGGCGCCGACCCGACCTAGGAATCCGAGCCGCCCGGCGTAGCGGACTCGACCGCAGCCTTCATCGCCGCCAGCTCGCGATCCATTACGCGCCGAATCCTGCCTTTGAGAACGCGGCCGGGGATCGCGCGCATGAGGCTCTTGAGGTCGACCTCAACCCACATCTTGGCGTCGGTCTGCCAGTCGTCCATCGGCTCGAGCTCCATTCCCCAGCGCGCCGCGGAAGTGCCCATCGGCCCAGCGAACGCCAAGCGGCGGGGCGCCTCGACCGCGGTCACGTTCTGGGCCCGGTAGCGAGTCAACCCGAATATCACCTTCGCCCGCTGTTCCACCCGCGAGCCGGGCTGAAGCGAAGCCCCTCCGGCAACCCAACATTCGCGAACCGTTGGCGCCCACTCCGGCCAGCGTCCGACGTCGCAGACGTACGCCCACACTTCAGGGACGCTGCTGGTGATTGTTACGCGCCTCTCGGATCTGACCGTCATCGCGTGTGCCCTGCGTTCATCAATTGCCGTTGCGTCGGGTCGTCGGCCAAACTACATCCTGACTGAGACGCCTGCCGGTGCCCTCCCGACCGTATGCGATGCTCGCTCCGGAGTTGCACTGATGGAGCAGAACGAACGCGCCCCCTTCGTCAAGG
>DASXNY010000139.1:0-21606 GCA_036494715.1 Thermoleophilaceae bacterium | reverse complement strand
GCCCCCGACCCACACGAGGAAGCGGAACATCGCGTCTTCCGATCTGAGGGGGTTGTTCACCCCGGCCACCCGCTCAAAGGATGTACAGCGAGAAGAACACGACGATCCACATCACGTCGACGAAGTGCCAGTAGATCCCGGGCACCTCGACGCCCTTGTGCTGCTCTGGTGTGAAGTGGCCGCGGTTGGCGCGGATGTTCGCGAACAGCAGCAGGATCAGGCCGACGGTGACGTGCGCGCCGTGCAGGCCGGTGAGCCCGTAGAAGATCGTGCCCTGCGCGTGGTCCTGCGGCGACCAGCCGAGGTGCACGTACTCGTTGATCTGCACCGACAGGAACGTGAGCCCCAGGAAGAAGGTGGCGAAGAGGCCGGCGCGCATCCCCGGCCGGTTGTTGTTCTTCGCGCAGATGCTGGCCCAGTGCATCGTGAAGCTCGACGACACCAGCACGGCCGTGTTGACGGCGGCCACGAGCACCGGGATGTCCGTGCCGGGCGCGGGCCACGGATCCCCCTTCACGACCCGCAGGAAGAAGTAGGCCGTGAAGAACGCTCCGAAGAGCATCACCTCGGAGATGATGAAGAGGTAGATGCCGAGCATCTGGGCGTCGACCCGCGAGGAGTGGTTGGCGGGCGGCGGGCCGTGGTGCTCGTGCTCGTGTGCGCCGGCGGCGACGGACGCGGACTCCATTACGCGGCCGCTCCTTCCTGAGCCGCTTCCTGGCTCACCTCGATGTGCTCGACCGGCAGCGAGGTGGTGGAGCGCGTGCGCTCGACGAGGTTCATGCGCAGCCAGCCGGAGCGCTCGCCCGGGAAGGTGGAGATCACGATCTCGTCGACCCGGTAGAACTGGAGCGCGTTCTGGATCGCGGTGAAGGGATCCGGGTCCAGCACCTGGCCGGTGGCGTCGAGCCCGGCCTCGTGCATGCGGGCGAGCGTCTGACCGAGCCGCTCGGTGGCCTCGGCGGTCGAGCCCTCGCCCTGCGGCACCACCACGATGAAGCGGTGCGGCGAGTCGGCCGCCTTCTTCTTCAGCAGCTCGAGCAGCGGGGCGCCGCCGACGGTCTGGTTGGCCACCACGAGCGTCGAGGTGCTGTGCGCGCGGTCCGCGTCCAGGTCCACGACGACGTGGGTGAGGGGTAGCCCGCTGTCCTGGCGGATGCGGTCCACCAGGTCGCGGCGCAGCCAGCCGGAGCGCGTCTCGGGGTGCGTCGACATGATCACCTCGTCGGCGTGAAACTCCGCGATGCCGTCCATCGTGGCCTGGTAGGGATCCGGGTCCATCACCTGGCCGGTGGCGTCGATGCCCTCGGCGCGCAGCTCGGCGAGCGTGATCTCGAGCCGGTTCTCCGCGGCCTTGCGAACGAGGTCGTCGTAGACCACGTAGCCGTGCCTGGGCTCGTTCTGCGGGCAGATCACGACGACGTGGATCGGGCCCTGGGCGGCACGCTGCTTGACGGCCTCGATCAAGGCCCGTCCACCGACGGTCTCGTTCGCGACGACGAGGACGGTCTTTGCGGCGTCGTCCGTCATTCAGTGTTCACCGGGGGTGGCGCCCCGCCTCCGCCGGCGGTGACCGCGGGCACGCGCTCCTTGAAGACCCCGTGCACCGCACCCGGCACGCCGTACTCGTAGGGGCCGCCGACGACCGTCGGGACCTCGTCGAAGTTGAAGATCGGCGGCGGCGAGGAGACCTGCCACTCGAGCGTGTGCGCCCGCCACGGGTTGGCGGCGGCCTTGGGCCCGTGCCGCCAGCTCGTGACGATGTTGTAGACGAAGATGAAGAACGTCATCCCGAAGATGAACGCCGAGACCGAGATCAGGGCGTTCCAGGCCGCGTACTTCTGCGCGTAGTCCGCCACGCGCCGCGGCATGCCGTCGATGCCGACCAGGTGCATCGGGCCGAACGTCAGGTTGAAGAAGATGAACGACAGCCAGAAGTGCAGCCGCCCGAGCGTCTCGTCGTACATCCGCCCGGTCATCTTCGGGAACCAGTGGTAGATCCCGGCGAAGATCGTGAACACGCTGCCGCCGAACAGCACGTAGTGGATGTGCGCGACGACGAAGTACGTGTCCGACACGTGGATGTCGAACGGGATGACCGCGAGCATGATGCCGCTGATCCCCCCGAGAGTGAACATCGTGATGAAGCCCAGTGCGAACAGCATGGGCGTCGTCAGGTGGATCACGCCTCTCCATAAGGTCGCGAGCCAGGAGAAGATCTTGATGCCGGTCGGTACGGCGATCAGCATCGTCGTGATCATCATCGGCACGCGCAGCCACGGGAACATGCCCGACACGAACATGTGGTGCGCCCAGACCGTGAAGCCCAGCACGACGATCGCCATCAGCGAGAAGGCCATCATCCGGTATCCGAAAACGGGTTTTCGGGCGTGCGTCGATATGACCTCGCTGATGATCCCGAAGCCCGGCAGCATCATGATGTAGACGGCCGGGTGGGAGTAGAACCAGAAGACGTGCTGGTACATCAGGATGTCGCCGCCGTTCGCGACGTTGAAGAAGTTGGTGTGCATCGCGCGGTCGAGGATCAGGAAGAACTGCGAGCCGGCGATGAACGGCGTGGCGATCACCACTAGCAGCGAGGTGGTGAAGTTGGCCCAGACGAGCAGCGGCATGCGCCAGAAGGTCATGCCGGGCGCGCGCATCGTGATGATCGTGACCAGGAAGTTGAGCGCCGTCGCGACGGATGACGCGCCCGCGAACTGCACGGCCATCGAGAAGAAGGTCTGGCCGAGCGGCGTGTCGGTCGAGAGCGGGGCGTAGGCCGTCCAGCCGGTGGCGAACGAGCCGCCGGGGGCGAAGAAGCTCGCCAGCATCATGATCCCGGCGATCGGCAGCAGCCAGTAGGACAGCGCGTTCAGGCGCGGGAACGCCATGTCCGGCGCGCCGATCATCAGCGGCAGCACGAAGTTCGCGATCCCCGCGAACACCGGGATGATGAACAGGAAGATCATCAGCGAGGCGTGCACCGAGAAGAGCCCGTTGAAGGTGTTGGGGGAGACGAACTGCATCCCCGGCGCGGCGAGCTCGGCGCGCATCAGCATCGCCATCAGGCCGCCGGCCACGAAGAAGAAGAAGGTGGTGCAGATGTACTGGAGGCCGATGACCTTGTGGTCGGTGTTGACGCGGAAGTAGTCCTTCCAGCTCGTCGCGCCGTGGCCCGAGTGGTCCTCGGGAACCGTGGGGGCGCCCGAGGCCCAGCGGAACCAGTAGTCGAAGGCGCCGAGCCCGATCAGGAAGCCGAACGGGATGGTGACCAGCTCGACGGTGGTGATCGCGTCGGTCTGGATCAGCGGGTGCCAGCCGTAGAGCGCGCGGATGGCGACATCGAGCCCGAGGCCAAAACCGGCCGCTATCAGGATCCCGAGCACCGCTCGGTACCAACCTGGAGCCCTCAGCTTCGCCGCGACAGCCACGCGCTACCTCCTTAGCCCTTCCCGACGCTCAGCAGGTATTTCACCAGAGCTTGGAGCTGCTGTGGGCTGAGCTGTTGTCCGAAAGTTGACGGCATTACCCCCTTGGGGAAGTTCGGCACGGTGAACGCGCCAGGATCTGCGATTGACTGCTGGACGTACTTCTGCGGGCTTTCGCCGAGCTGCTTGCCGTACTTGGCGGCGTCCGCGGCAAGATGGTCGAGGTCGGGTCCGACGGTGCCGTTTGCGTTCGCGGCCGCGAGCGTGTGACAGCCGCCGCAGCCGTTGGCCGCGAACAGCGACTTGCCCTGGGCAGTGCCGCCGGCCGCGGCGCCTCGGCCGCCACCGGCGGCCGGGGGAGTCGCGGCCTGCTGCGCGGGCCGCGACTGCGAGCGCAGCCAGGCGGCGAACGCCGGACCGCTCACGACGCGCACCGGCGCTCGCATCGTGGAGTGGCCGAGGCCGCACAGCTCGGTGCAGACGACGGTGTAGCTGCCGATGCGGTTGGGCGTCAGCCGGATCTGGGTGACCATCCCCGGCACGGCGTCCTCCTTGAGCCGGAACTCCGGCACCCAGAAGGAGTGGATCACGTCCTTCGAGCAGATCTCGAAGTGGACGTGCTCGTTCTCCTTCAGCACCAGCGTGTTGCTCTCAACCATGTTCGACCCGCTGGTGCCGCACTTGCCCGGGTTGCCGTTGCCGTTCTTGGCGTACTGGAAGTGCCACTCGAACTGCTGGCCGACGACGTTGATGGTCCGCTCATTCGGTTTCTTCGCCTCGACGTTGTTGAGCACCACCCAGCCGTAGACCGCGAGGGCGGTGACCATCAGGAACGGGATCGTCACCCAGACGATCTCGAGGCGCGTGTTGCCGTGGATCGGCGCGCCGTCGCTCATGTCGCCCGGGCGCGCGCGGAACTTGACGACGGAGTAGATCGCCACCGTCATGACCAGCACGAAGACCGGCACGGAGCAGATCAGCAGGACGTCGTAGAGCGTGTCGATCTGGTGCGCCGCGGTGTCGGCGGACTTGGGGAACCAGTGGATATTCAGCACGACCGCGATGCCGATCAGCGAAGCCACCACGCCGATGGCCAGCATCTGTGCGATCGGATGCTTACGCACCGATGTCTTCCCTCAGACCCCTCGTCACGGCGCGCGAGTTTACCCGCCGCCCCACGTGAATGGTCCTGGCCCCTCGGGGGAGGCGCCGTCGCGGGCTCCGCTCAGTCGCCTGAGTCGTCGCCGTTCGAGGCTCTGAAACTCGACGGCGGCGCGCCGTGGTGACGACGGAAGGTCTTCGCGAACTGGGCCGGCTGACGGTAGCCGACGCTGTGCGCCACCTGGCGCACCGGCACGTCGCCTTCCTTCAGCAGGTCGAGGGCATGGCGCATCCGCACCTCCGCGAGGAAGGTGCGGAAGCTCGTCCGTCCGACCTCGGCGAACGCCCGCTGCAGCTGGCGCCTCGACGTCGCGATCTCCGCGGCGACCGTGTTCAGGTCAATCGTGTAGGGGTAGTCCCGCTCGATGATCGTGACGGCCTCATCGAACAGGGCCTGCCTGCGTTCAACTGTGGAATCTCTGCGAGCCATGGGAAGTGGTGCGAGCACTTTGACCCGAATGAGCTAGCGAGTAGTGATCGGATGCTCGGCTCATTGGGGTATTGGAGGGTTAGGCCAAGCAGCCAGATGGGCCGCTTAGGTAAGCTTGCGCCAATCGACACTAGACGTCAAATCGCCGCTGAAGGCAGAACGGAGGGGTCATGCAGGTCAGCGACGGAATGAGCTCTGTGGTTTTGACCGTCGGACCGAGTCACAGCCTGCGCGACGCGGCTCGGGCGATGACCGAGCGCAAGGTCGGAGCCGCGGTCGTGATGGACCCCGACCAGCCCGGTCCGGGCATCATCACCGAGCGCGACCTGCTCGTCTCCATCGGTGCCGGCCAGAACCCCGACGACGAGAAGGTGGCCGACCACCTCTCCGCCAACCTCACCTTCGCCGCCAGCGACTGGTCGCTCGAACGAGCCGCCGAAGCCATGGTGCGCGGCGGCTTCCGCCACCTCGTGGTGACCGACGGACCCGACATGGTGGGGATCCTGTCGATGCGAGACATCGTGCGCTGCTGGACCGACGTCGGGGCTACCTGTGACGTGCCGAGTGGCGCTAACGCCGCTTAGGGCCTAGCGCGTCCTCAGTCCGCAGTCCGCAGTCGGCAGGGCATCGGGAAGATCGCTGGGCTTGTCCGCGCGGGCAGGTTCGCGGTTGCGGACTGCGGACTGCGGACTGCGGACTCTGCCTCTAGTGCTCTAGCGGCAGATCCGAGATCTCCTGCCGAGCCTCCCGGATCCAGCGGCCGATCGCGTACAGCGCGATCAGGACGCCGATGCCGCAGACGACCCAGGACAGCAGGATGCCCACCAGCCCGATGGTGATGCCGAAGGCGGTCCAGACCGGCAGGTAGCTCGGATCTGGGAGATGGACCTCCTCGGTGGGAGGCTGGATCTCGTCGTCATCCTGGGGCGGGATGGGCTCGGTGGTCATCAGTAGAGGTACGCCGCCACGAACGCGAGGGCGAAGATGATCAGCGAGATCGCTCCCGCGATCAGTGCGGTACGGATGTTCCGGCTCGCCAGGCGACGGTCCATGCGCGCCCCTTTGTAACAGATCGGGACCCTGACCAGGACCGCAGGGCTTGTATGTTCTGAGCCGGGCATAGCCCCGGGACTGAAAGTGAGCGAGATTTCCGAGCTCAGCGTCGGCGTTGACGTCGGCGGCACGAAGATCGCTGCCGCCGCGATTTCGGGCACCGTTGTGATCGAGAGCACCGAGCGCCCGACCGTCCTCGATCCCACCCTGATTCTCGAGGAGATCGAGGCCGCCGCGCGCGGCGCGATCGACAAGGCCGGTGGCCCCGTGTCTGCCGTGGGGATCGGCGTGCCGTCACAGGTGCATTTCGCCACCGGGCGGGTGATGGCCAGCGTCAACATCCCGTTCGAGGGGGTCGAGCTGCGCCAGGAGCTGGGCTCGCGGCTCGGCCTGCCCGTCTACGTGGACAACGACGGCAACTGCGCCGCGCTCGCCGAGGCGTACCTCGCGAAGAAGGACGGCCCGGTGAACAACCTCGTGATGTACACGATGGGCACGGGCGTGGGCGGCGGCGTGGTGATCGACGGCCGCGTGTTCCGCGGTGCCACCGGCCTCGGCGCGGAGCTCGGCCACACTGTGATCCAGGCCGACGGCCCCGAGTGCCCGGGCAACTGCCCGAACCGCGGCTGCATGGAGGCGCTCTGCAGCGGCCTCGCCCTCGAGCGCGACGCGACTGCGCTCGGGCGGGAGCGGCCCGACTCGCCGCTCGGGAAGATCGTGGTCGAGAAGGGTCGCGTGACCGGCCGCGACACGGTGGCAGCCGCGCGCGCCGGCGACCCGGATGCGCTCGGCCTGCTCGAGCAGCTCGGCACTTGGCTCGGCGTCGGCATCTCCAATGCGATCAACACCTTCGAGCCGGAGTGGATGGCGATCGGCGGCGGCCTGTCCGCCGCCGGCGACCTGTTCTTCGACCGCGCGGTCGAAGAGGCGAAGTCGCGCGCGCTGCCCGCCTCGCTCCAGGGCGTGACGATCGCGATGGCGCAGGGCGGTCCCGCCGCCGGCGTGATCGGCGCCGGGCTCCTGGCGTCGCAGGAGTACGCACGGCAGGCTCGGGAAACTCAATCGGAAACCGCAAGCGAGGGAGTCCTATGACGACCACCCCCACCGACACGAGGGCGCTCGAAGAGCTCTCGGTGAACACGATCAGAACGCTTTCGATGGACGCGGTCCAGGCCGCGAACTCCGGGCACCCGGGCGCGCCCATGGCGCTGGCCCCGCTCGCCTACGTTCTCTACACGCGAGTCATGAACCACAACCCCCGCAACCCCGAGTGGTTCGATCGCGACCGCTTCGTGCTCTCGAACGGGCACGCGTCGATGCTCCTCTACTCGATCCTGTACCTCACGGGCTACGGGCTCGAGCTCGACGACCTGAAGAACTTCCGCCAGCTCGGCAGCAAGACCCCAGGCCACCCGGAGCGAGGCGACGCCCCCGGCGTCGAGATCACCACCGGTCCGCTCGGGCAGGGCGTCGGCAACGCGGTCGGCTTCGCGCTCGCCGAGCGCATGCTCGCCGCGCACTTCAACCGCGACGGCCAGGAGATCATCGACCACCACACGTTCGCGATCGCGAGCGACGGCGACATGATGGAGGGCATCGGCTCGGAAGCGTCCTCGCTCGCGGGGCACCTCGGGCTCGGCCGCCTGACGCTCTTCTACGACAACAACCACATCTCGCTCGACGGCCCCACCGACCTGTCCTTCAGCGACGACGTCGGCGCCCGCTACGAGGCGTATGGCTGGCACGTGCAGGACCTCGGCGAGAACCTCGAGCCCGACAACATCGAGGCCGCCACGCGCGCCGCGATGGAGGTGGAGGACCGCCCGTCGCTCGTGATCCTGCGCACCCACATCGGCTACGGCAGCCCGAACAAGCAGGACACCAAAGCCGCCCACGGCAGCGCGCTTGGCGAGGAGGAGGTCGAGCTGACGAAGAAGGCCTACGGCTGGCCGTCGCTCGAGCCGTTCTACGTCCCGGAGGAGGCGCTGGCGCACTTCCGCCAGGCCGTCGACCGCGGGGCGCAGCTCGAGGAGGAGTGGGACGAGCACGCCGAGACCTACGAGGCCGCGCACCCCGACCTCTGGCACCAGCTCAAGCTGATCATGGACGGCCGGCTGCCCGACGACTGGGACGCCGACATGCCGCGCTTCGCGGCGAGCGATGGTTCGATCGCCACCCGCAAGGCCGGGCAGGACGCTCTCGACTGGACCGCCGCCAAGATCCCGAACGTGATCGGCGGAGCGGCGGACCTGTCGTCGTCGACGCTGACCACGATCACGGACGGCGGCGACATCACCCGGAACGACTACTCCGGCCGCAACGTCTACTTCGGCGTGCGTGAGCACGCGATGGGCGCGATCGTCAACGGCCTGGTAACCCACGGCTTCCGCGCGCTCGCCGCCACCTTCCTTCAGTTCTCCGACTACATGAAGAACACAATTCGGCTGGCGGCGTTGATGAAGCTGCCGACGTTGTTCGTCTACACACACGATTCGATCGGCCTCGGCGAGGACGGTCCGACGCACCAGCCGGTGGAGCACCTGGCGGGCCTGCGCGCGATCCCGAACCTCTACGTGATCCGCCCGGCGGACGCGAACGAGACGATGCAGGCCTGGCGCTTCGCGATGTGGCAGCTCGGCAGCCCGACCGCGATCGTCGAGACGCGGCAGGGCCTGCCGACCTTCGATGCGGACACGGTCCCGAACGACGCGGTCGACCGCGGCGGATACGTGCTGCGCGACCCCGCCGACGGCTCCGAGCCTGACGTGCAGCTGATCGGCACCGGCTCAGAGGTTCAGCTGTGTCTCGAGGCCCAGGAGCTGCTCGCGGGCGAGGACATCGCGGCGCGCGTGATCAGCGTGCCGTGCGCCGAGCGCTTTCTGGAGCAGGACGACGGCTACCGCGACGAGGTCCTGCTCCCGGGCGTGCGCGCGCGCGTGGCTGTAGAGGCCGCGGCGACGCTGGGCTGGGAGCGCTTCACCGGCGACCTCGGCGCCGTCATCGGCATGCACACTTTCGGCGCGTCAGCGCCGGCCAAGGCCCTCTTCGAGCATTTCGGCTTCACCGCGCAGCGGGTTGCCGAGGAGGCGCGCGCCTCGCTCGACCGAGCCCGAAGGTGAGAGGAGCTTCGAAATGAGCGTTACGCAAGGTGTGAACGAGCGGCTGGCCGCTCTCACGGAAGCCGGGGTGAGCGTCTGGCTCGACCAGATCCGCCGCAGCCTGATCGATTCCGGCGAGCTCGAACGTATGGTGCGCGAGGAGTCGCTGCGCGGCGTCACCGCCAACCCGTCGATCTTCGAGAAGGCGATTCTCGGCAGTCCCGACTACGACGAGGAGCTCGCCGAGCTCGCGCGCCAGAACCTCGAGGCGCGCGAGATCTACCGCAAGCTGGCGGTCGAGGACGTGTCGCTCGCAGCCGACGTGCTGCGGCCGGTATGGGAGGGCACGGGCGGCGCCGATGGCTACGTGTCGCTCGAGGTCGCGCCGCGGCTCGCACACGACACCGAGGGCACGCTCGAGCAGGCGCGCCAGTACTGGGAACTGATCGGGCGGCCCAACGCGATGATCAAGATCCCGGGCACCGAGGAGGGCGTCCCGGCGATCGAGCAGGCGATCTACGAGGGCATCAACATCAACGTGACGCTCCTGTTCGCCGTCGAGATGTACGAGAAGGCCGCCGAGGCGTTCATCCGCGGGCTCGAGCGCCGGCGCGACGAAGGCCGCACGATCGACGACTTGCACTCGGTCGCGAGCTTCTTCGTTTCCCGCGTTGACACCGAGGTGGACAAGCGGCTCGAGGCGAACGGCCATACCGAGCTGCAGGGCACCGCCGCCCTCGCCAACGCGCGCGCCGCCTACATCGTCTTCAAGGAGATGTTCTATGGCGAGCGCTTCGCCGCGCTGCGCGACGCCGGGGCTTACGTGCAGCGGCCCCTCTGGGCCTCGACCGGCACGAAGAACCCGCGCTACTCGGACACGATGTACGTCGACGGGCTCATCGCTCCCGACACCGTCAACACGATGCCGATGCCCACGCTGCTCGCGTTCGCCGAGCACGGCGAGGTGCCTGGCGCGACGGCCGACGCCGACCCCGCCGAGGTGGAGCGTGCGCTCAGCGCGCTGGCCGACGCCGGCATCGACATGCGCGACGTCACGGACAAGCTGCTGAAGGACGGCGTCGACCAGTTCTCGGTGGCGATGAAAAAGCTGCTCGGCGGCATCGACCAGCGGCGCCAGGCAGTCGTCACGGGACGGCCGGACACGATCGTGGCGACGGTTCCGCGCGACCTCGAGGCCGCCGTGGCCGAGCGCGTCAAGCGGGCCGCGGACGAGGACGTGGCGCAGCGAGTGTGGCGCCGCGACGAGAGCCTCTGGGGCGGCCCCGGCGTGCCGGAGATCGGCAACCGGCTCGGCTGGCTCACGGTGAGCGAGAAGACGCTCGAGGAGGCGGACGACATCATGGCGTTCGCGCACGGCCTGGCGGCCGAGGGCTACAAGGACGCGGTGCTGCTCGGCATGGGCGGCTCGAGCCTCGCCCCCGAGGTGCTGCGCCAGAGCTTTGGCCGTGTGAAGGGCGCCCTCGGCCTGCACGTGCTCGACTCGACGGACGCCGGCGAGATCCTCGACGTCGAGAGCAAGCTCGACCTCGAGCACACGATCTTCATCGTCTCGACGAAGTCGGGCGGGACGATCGAGACGCTGTCGCTCGCGAAGTACTTCGAGTCGCGGCTGGGCGGCGACGGGGGCGACCAGTTCATCGCGATCACGGATCCCGACAGCTCGCTCGTGAGCCTGGCCGAGCAACACGGCTGGCGGCGGGTCTTCCTCGCTGACCCGGACATCGGCGGCCGCTACTCGGCGCTCTCGCACTTCGGCATGGTGCCGGCGGCGCTCGCCGGGATCGACATCCGCGCGATCCTCGAGCGCGCCCAGGTGGCCGAACAGCGCTGCCAGCCGCACGAGCAGAGCGTGGACAACTCGGGCCTGTGGCTCGGGCTGCTGGTGGGTGAGCTGGCCCTGCGCGGGCGCGACAAGCTCACGTTCGTCGTGGACGAGCCGATCGCGAGCTTCGGCCTCTGGGCCGAGCAGCTCGTCGCGGAGTCGACCGGCAAGCACGGCAAGGGGATCCTGCCCGTGGCCGGCGAGCCGCTCGGGCCGCCCGAGTCCTATGGCGAGGACCGCGTCTTCCTCTACCTGCGCAACGAGCAGGACCCGGACGCCGAGCGCGACGCGGCGCTCGAGGCGCTCGGCGAGGCCGGGCATCCAACGGTGACGGTCAACGTCGAGGGGCCGACCGACCTCGGCAGCCTCTTCTTCTTCGCCGAGTTCGCCACCGCGGTGGCCGGCTGGGTGCTCGAGATCAACCCGTTCGACCAGCCGAACGTGCAGGAGGCCAAGGACAACACCGGCAAGGTGCTCGACGCCTACGCGAAGGAAGGCCGCCTGCCGGAGGCCGAGGACGCGAGCGACGACGCGCTCGAGGCGCTGCTGTCACAACTCGAGACCGGGAAGTACTTCGCGATCATGGGCTTCCTGGAGCTGAGCGACGAGTTCGACCAAGCGGTCGGCGGACTGCGGACGGCGATCGGCAGCCGCAAACGCGTCGCGACGACGTTCGGCTACGGCCCCCGCTTCCTCCATTCCACCGGCCAGCTCCACAAGGGCGGCCCCAAGACAGGTGTTTTCTTGCAGCTCATCCACGACGGCGACGCCGACGTCGAGGTGCCCGAGGCGGGCTACAGCTTCACCACGCTCAAGAACGCGCAGGCGATCGGCGACCTCCAGACGCTCCACGGCCACGGCCTGCCGGCCGAGCGAGTCCGGCTCGAGGGCGACCCGGCCGAGGCGCTGAGGCGGCTCACCCAGAAGATCGAGGAGATGCTCTGATGCAGATCGGCTTCGTAGGACTGGGCCGCATGGGCGGCAACATGGTGCACCGCATCCTGAGGGACTCGGACGAGATCGAGGTGATCGCGTACGACCACGGCCCGGACAAGGTGAAGACCGCCGAGGGCGTGGGAGCCGGCGGAGCCGAGTCGCTCGAGGATCTCGTGTCAAAGCTCGACAAGCCGCGTGCCGTGTGGCTGATGCTGCCCGCCGGCGAGATCACCCAGCAGTCGGTCGACAAGCTCAGCGAGCTGCTCGACGAGGGCGACATGATCGTCGACGGCGGCAACTCGAAGTGGACCGATTCGAAGGCGCACGCTGAGGCGGCGTCGACGCACGGGATCGAGTTCGTCGACGTCGGCACGAGCGGCGGCGTCTGGGGCCTCGAGGTGGGCTACTGCATGATGGTCGGCGGCAGCGACGCGGCCGTGAAGCAGCTCTCGCCGGTCCTCGACGTGCTGGCGCCGCCGAACGGCTGGTCGCACATGGGCCCTCCCGGCTCGGGCCACTACGTGAAGATGGTGCACAACGGCATCGAGTACGGGCTGCTGCAGGCCTACGCCGAGGGCTTCGAGATCCTGCACGCGTCCGAGTACGAGCTCGACCTGCACGAGATCTCGCGGCTCTGGAACCAGGGCTCGGTCGTGCGCTCCTGGCTGCTCGAGCTCGCCGAGCGCGCCTTCGAGGCCGACGGCACCGACCTCGAGCACATCCGCGGCTACGTCGAGGACTCGGGCGAAGGCCGCTGGACCGTCTTCGACGCGATCGACAAGGACGTGCCCGCGCCAGTGATAACGCTGAGCCTGCTCGCTCGATTCACCTCACGCCAAGACGAGTCCTACTCAGCCAAGGTAATCGCAGCACTCCGGAATCAGTTCGGCGGCCACGCAGTGAAGAGCGAGTAAAGCTGAGAGCTGAGAACTGAGAACTGAGAACTGAGAACTAAATCGTGGCCACAGTCCAACAAGACAACCCGCTGACCGAAGGCCTCGAGCGCGCCCCGGTCCACCCGACCAACCTGGTGATCTTCGGTGCCACCGGCGACCTCGCTCAGCGCAAGCTGCTGCCGGCCGTCTACAACCTCGCGCACGAGGGGGCACTGCCCGAGCGCTTCAACATGATCGGCATCGCCCGCACCGAGCAGTCCGACGACCACTACCGCGACTTCGCGCGCGAGGCCATCCAGAAGCACTCGCGGCGCCGGCCTGACGACAGCGTGCTGAACTCGCTGCTCGAGCGCATGCGCTATGTCGGCGCCTCGTTCGACGATCCGGCCGCCTACCAGGGGCTCGAGACGATCGCGAACAAGCTCGACGAGGAAGCGGGGATCCCGTTCAACCGCGTCTTCTACCTCGCCACGGCACCCGGCTTCTTCGAGACGATCGCGCAGTCGCTCGGCGAGCGCGGGCTCGACCAGCGTGAGGGCGTCGAGGTGCGGCTCGTGGTGGAGAAGCCGTTCGGCCGCGACCTCGCCTCCGCCCAGGAGCTCAACCGCGCGCTCCTGTCCGTGTTCGAGGAGCGCCAGATCTTCCGCATCGACCACTACCTCGGCAAGGAGACGGTGCAGAACATCCTGGTTCTGCGCTTCGGCAACGGGATCTTCGAGCCGCTCTGGAACCGCAGCTACATCGACCACGTGCAGATCACGGCCGCCGAGGACATCGGCATCGGCACGCGCGCCGAGTACTACGACCGCTCCGGTGCGCTGCGCGACATCGTCCAGAACCACCTGCTCCAGCTGCTGACGATCCTGTCGATGGAGCCGCCGGTGTCGTTCTCCGCCGACGAGGTGCGCAACGAGAAGGTCAAGATTCTGCACGCGATCAAGCCCCCGGAGCCGGAGGTAGTGCCCCAGCGCGCGGTCCGTGCCCAGTACGCGGCCGGCGTGGCCGAGGGCAAGGAAGTGCCCGGCTACCTCGAGGAGCAGGGCGTGGCGCCCGATTCCATGACGGAGACGTATGTGGCGCTGCGGCTCGGGATCGACAACTGGCGCTGGGCGGGCGTGCCGATCTACCTGCGCGCCGGCAAGCGCCTCTCGCGCCGGGTCACCGAGATCGCAGTCACGCTCAAGCCGGTGCCGCACCTGGCGTTCCAGGAGTCGGGCTCGCTCGGCGTGCGGCCCAATCAGCTGATCCTCAACGTGCAGCCCAACGAGGGCGTGTCGCTCTCGCTCGTGGCGAAGATCCCCGGCGCCCGCATGCGCGTGCGGCCGGTGAAGATGGAGTTCGCTTACGGCACGTCGTTCATGTCGCAGTCGCCCGAGGCGTACGAGCGCCTGATCCTGGACACGATGCGCGGCGACGCAACGCTGTTCGCCCGCGATGACGAGGTCGAGGCCGCCTGGGGGATCGTCGACCCGATCCTCGAGGCGTGGGCGAACGCCGCCGGGCCGCTGCCGCAGTACCTCGCGGGCTCGCCGGGCCCACCCGAGGCGGACCAGATCCTCCTCGACGGCGCGGAGTGGCGCCCGCTGTGACCGTCGAGGTCTGGGCTGCCGAGAACACCACCCCGGCGGACATCGACGCCGCCCTCAGGCATCTGCTCGAGGAGCAGCATGTCCGCGGCGAGAGCTACACGCCGGCGCGCGTGCTCAACATGGTCGCCGTGGTGGACGCGGTCTGGCGCGGTGAGATCCTCAACCGCCTCGAGCGCGTGGGCCGCTACCACCCGTCGCGCACGGTGCTGTGCGCGGTCGATGAGGGTCGCACGACGCTCGACGCGAGTGCGCGCCTGAGCACCGACGGCAGCGGCGACCCGTCGCTGATCTCCGTCGTCGAGGAGCGCATCGACATCCGCATGGGGCCGAGCCACCTGCGCCGGCTCGACGCGATCGTGGACCCGCTGATCATCTCGGACCTGACGACGGTGGTGTGGGCGCCCCACGGCCACCACGAGGCGGTCGAGGCGATGCTCAAGCTCGCGGACGTCGTGCTGCTCGACTCCGCCGACGACCCCAACCCGGCGCGCGCGATCGGCTGGGTGTGCCGCCTGCAGGAGCACGCCTACATCGTCGACCTGGCCTGGCTGCGCAGCACGCCCTGGCGCGAGCGGATAGCCGCGACCTTCGACCCCGACAAGTGGCAGCCGGCGCTGCGCCGTATCTCGAAGGTGGTCGTGCGCCACCGCTCGGACTCGGTGGTGAGCGGCGTGTTGCTGCTCGGCTGGCTCGCGTCGCGCCTCGGCTGGACGCCCGAGTCGCTGGTGGCCGAGAACGGGCGTCACACCGGGCGGGCCCGCGCGGGCAAGCTCGAGGTGGCGCTGCGGCTCGAGCCGATCGAGGAGATGAGCGCACCGGGTCTGGCCGGCATCACCGTCGAGACCGCCGACGGCATGATGCTGTCGCTCGACCGCTCGCAGGGCGGCCTCGCGGCCCACCGCGTCATGCCTGACGGCAGGGAGTCCTCGTGGGTCGTTCTCGGCGCCTCGCGCGGCGAGGCGGGCATCCTCGGCGAGGGCATCCGCCAGGCCCTGCTGCGCGATCCCACCTACGGACCGGCCGTGAGCTGCGCGGGGAAGATGCTGTCGTGAGCGAGCCCCAGATCGAGATCCTCGACGAGCCGAGCGTCGCCGTGGCCGAGCTGATGGTGCAGGCGGCCGCCGACGGCCGCCACATCGTGCTCACCGGCGGCTCCACGCCGCGCGCGGCCTACGAGCACGCGGCGGGCCTCGGCGTGGACTGGTCGCGCACCACGTTCTGGTTCGGGGATGAGCGCTGCGTCCCGGCCGACCACGAGCACTCGAACTTCGGCATGGCGGAGAAGGCGTTCCTCTCGCGCATCGACGCCGGCGCGGTGCACCGGATGAAGGGCGAGCTCGGGCCGCACGCCGGCGCCGACGACTACGAGCAGCAGCTGCGCACGGTCTTCGGCGACGAGGGCGTGCCGCGGCTCGACCTGATCCTGCTCGGGCTCGGCCCCGATGCCCACTGCGCCTCGCTCTTCCCCGGCGACGCCGCGCTCGGCGAGACCAAGCGGCTCGTGACCGGCGTCGAGGTGCCCGGGATGGCGCCGCTCCTGCCGCGCATCTCGTTCACGCTGCCACTGCTCAACGCCGGGCGCGAGGTGGTGTTCCTCGTGGCGGGCGAGGACAAGGCCGAGGCCGTGGCGCGGGCGTTCGGGGGGCTGCGGCCCGGTCCGGATGCACCGTCCAGCCTGGTGCGCCCGCCGTCGGGCAGCCTCAGGGTGCTGCTCGACAGCGCTGCCGCGGCCCACCTATAGATTCCTCTCCTTGACCACGCCGGCCCCGATCCCCGAGTCGCATCGTGCCGGTTTCCCGCCGATCTCGAACTACGGCTTCCTGTCGGACTGCCACACGACGGCGCTGGTGGCGCCGAGCGGGGCGATCGAGTGGATGTGCCTGCCGCGGCTCGACTCGGCGAGCATCTTCGCCGCGATCCTCGACCGCGACGCCGGCACGTTCCGCCTCGGACCGGCCGACATCATGGTGCCCGCGGCGCGCCGCTACATCCCGGGCACGATGGTGCTCGAGACCACCTGGATGACCCGCACCGGCTGGTGCGTGGTTCGCGACGCGCTCGCCATCGGGGCCTGGCACCACGACAAGGTGCACGAGAGCTCGCATCGCCGCCCGCCGGACGACTACGACGCCGAGCACGCGCTCGTGCGGCTCGTGAAATGCGTGCAGGGCACGGTCGACATCAACATGAACTGCGAGCCGGTGTTCGACTACGGGCGCCTGTCGCCGACCTGGGACTGGGTCGGCGACAGCTACAACGAGGCGATCGCCAAGGCGAAGGGTGTGGATGACCTCGAGCTGCGCCTGGCCACCAACCTGCGGGTGGGCTTCGAGGGCCGCCGCTGCGAGGCGCGCACCACGCTCAAGGAGGGCGACGAGTGCTTCGTCGCGCTGTGCTGGGCGACCGACCACGAGACGCCGCAGGGGATGGCGGCGGCCGGCAAGATGGTCGACGCGACCAAGGAGTACTGGCGCCAGTGGCTCGATCACGGCGAGTTCCCGGACCACCCGTGGCGCGTGTACCTGCAGCGCAGCGCGCTCACGCTAAAGGGCCTGACCTACGCGCCCACGGGCGCGATCGCCGCGGCCGCCACCACCTCGCTGCCCGAGACGCCCGGCGGGGAGCGCAACTGGGACTACCGCTTCACCTGGATCCGCGACTCCACGTTCGCGCTCTGGGGCCTCTACACGCTCGGCTTCGACTACGAGGCCAACGACTTCTTCGCCTTCATGGCGGACGCCTGCGGCTACGGCGAGAAGGCACTGCAGATCATGTATGGCATCGACGGCGAGGCGAAGCTCGAGGAGAAGATCCTCGACCACCTCGACGGCTACGAGGGCGCCCGGCCGGTGCGCATCGGCAACGCCGCCTACAAGCAGGAGCAGCACGACGTGTGGGGCGCGGCGCTCGACTCCGTCTACATCCACACCAAGTCGCGCGACTACCTGCCGGACCAGCTCTGGCCGATGCTCTCGCGCCAGGTGGAGGAGGCGCTCAAGCACTGGAAGGAGCCCGACCGCGGCATCTGGGAGGTGCGCGGCAAGCCGCAGCACTTCACCTCGTCGAAGCTGATGTGCTGGGTGGCCGCGGACCGGGGTGCGCGGCTCGCGCGCGTGCGCGGCGACGACCAGATGGCGGACCGCTGGCAGAAGGCCGCCGACGAGATCCACGCCGATATCTGCGAGCACGCGCTCGATGAGCGCGGCGTGTTCGTGCAGCACTACGACACCGACGCGCTCGACGCCTCCAACCTGCTGATGCCTCTCGTGCGCTTCCTGCCGCCCAACGACAAGCGCATCGTGAAGACCGTCCGCGCGATCGCCAAAGAGCTGACCGAGCACGGGCTCGTGCTCCGCTACCGCACGGGCGAAACCGACGACGGCCTGCAGGGGGAGGAGGGCACGTTCCTGATCTGCTCGTTCTGGCTCGTGTCTGCGCTCGTCGAGATCGGCGAGCTGGATGAGGGACGCGACCTCTGCGAGCGGCTGCTGGGCTTCGCGAGCCCGCTGCGTCTCTACGCCGAGGAGCTCGACTACAAGTCCGGCCGCCACCTCGGCAACTTCCCGCAGGCGTTCACGCATCTCGCGCTGATCAACGCGGTGATGCACGTCATCCGCTCCGAAAGCGCGGGCGAGGATCCGACGCGTTTCGTGCCGGTGCGCCTCACCGCCTGACATAGTTTGTGGTGGCCCTTCCGGGGTACGCCTACCGTCCGATGCAGATCAAGACCCTTGACCACGTAGCGCTGTGGGTCGCCGACCGCGACCGCCTCTCCGACTTCCTGACGCGGCACGTCGGTATGCACGTGATCGACCGCACCGAGGCGTTCACGCTGGTGGGCTCGGACGCGCGCCGCGGCAAGCTGACGCTGTTCGCTGCGGAGGGCGAGCGCGAGCCCGGGCCGCTCATAAGGGTGGGCCTGCGCGTGCGCGACCTCGACGCCGCCCTCTCGGACCTGCCGCCGGGCACGAAGATCGAGCTGCGCGAGGACGGCGCGACGCTGTTCGAGGCACCCGAGGGGCTCGGCCTCGCGTTCATCGAGGGCAGGGGCGTGGACTACGACATCGACCACGTCGCGCTGCGCGTGCCGGACCCGGACGAGAGCTTCAAGGAGCTGCTCGGCTACGGCTTCCGCGGCGAGGACGGCAAGCTCGTCGTGGGCAACTCCCATCTCGAGCTCGAGCCGGGGGGCGACGGCAACGAGCCCGAGCGGCCGCTGCTCAACCACATCGCGATGCTCGTCGACTCGGCCGAGGACCACATCCAGGAGGCCAAGAAGCGCGGCTTCGAGATCGCCGACATCAAGGACGCCGACAACACCTACGCGGTGTTCATCTGGGGTCCCGACCGCGTGAAGCTCGAGTACGTCGAGCACAAGGAAAGCTTCTCGCTCGTCTAAGCGGGGAGCGCGGCCCAGGCATGGCGGACCTGGTAGTCGCCGGCGCGGGGATGGCGGGACTCGTGGCTGCCACTCGTGCGCGCGAGCTCGGCGCGGCGGTCGAGCTGTTCGAGAAGGGCGAGCGCCCCGGCGGCTCGATGCTGCTGTCGAGCGGCTTCGTGTGGCGCCATCGCGACTTCGACGCATTTCGCGCCGAATGCCCCGGCGGCGATCCCGAGCTCCAGCGGCTCGTGTACGAGCGCCTCGACCACGGGCTCGACTGGCTCGAGCGCCTCGGCGCGCCGGTGTCGGAGCGCGAGACGGGCAACCCGCTGACGGTCGGACGCCGCTTCGACACGCGGGCGCTCACCGAGCTGTTCGTTGCCCGCGCCGGCCCGGTGCGCGTGGGCGAGCCGCTGCGCGAGCTGCCCGACGGCGTGCCGGTGCTGCTCGCCACCGGCGGCTTCCAGGGCGACCGCTCGCTCGTGCGTGAGCACGTGACCCCCGAGGCCGGCCACCTGCTGCTGCGCGCGAACCCGTGGAGCAGCGGCGACGGGCTGCGCCTCGGCATGGCCGCCGGCGCGTCGGCGAGCGAGGGGATGGGGGAGTTCTACGGTCGCAACATGCCGGCGCCGCCCGCGACCGTGAAGCCGGAGGACTTCGTGCCCCTCGCGCAGCTCTACGCGCGCCACGCGCGGGTTGAGAACGAGCGCGGCGAGACGTTCGAGACGCGCACCTGGTCCGAGATCGACGCGGTGCAGTGGACGGCACGGCAGCCCGGCGCGCGGGCGCGCTACGTGATTCCCGACACGGCGCTCGGCGAGCGCGTGCGCGAGCGCACAGTGGCGGACATGGTCGCGGCTGCGGAGGGAGCGGGCGGGCGCGTGGAGCGCGGCGACGGCGTCACGAGCGTCGATGTGGTGGCGGCGATCACGACGACGCTCGGCGGCCTGCGGATCGACCCGTCCGCGCGTGCCGCGGACGGCGTGTTCGCCGCCGGGGCGGATGCGGGCGGCATCTCCACCGGCGGCTACTCGAGCGGCCTCGCGGCGGCGCTCGTGTTCGGGCTGATCGCGGCGGAGTCGGCGCTGGCGTGAGGCACGCGTTCGGAGAGCGGCCGGATTTCACGCTCGGGGTGGAGGAGGAGCTGCTGCTGGTGGACCGCGACACCCACGCGCTCACTCACGACAGCGCGCGCGTGATCGACACGCTGCGCGCCGACCCGCTCCTGGTGCGGCACGACCTGTACGAGGCGCAGATCGAGCTCTCCTCGCCGGTCTGCCGCGACAGCGCCGAGGCGGTCGGCGCGCTGCGGCGGCTGCGCGCGGACGTGATCGGCGCCGGCGGCACGCCGATGGGCGCGGGCATCCACCCGTCCGCGGACTTCGGCGACGTGCGCGTGGTCCAGCAACCGCGCTACACCGACCAGCGCGACTACCTCGGGGGCGTCGTGGCCCGCACGCCCGACTGCGCACTGCACGTGCACGTCGGCATGCCCGACCCGGACACCGCGATCCGCGCCTTCAACGGGCTGCGCGAGCACCTCCCGCTACTGCACGCGCTCGCGGCCAACTCACCCTTCTGGCACGGTGTGGACGCCAATCTCGCGAGCGCCCGCTTCGTGCTCCGGCGGGGCTTCCCGCGTGTGGAGGTGCCGCGCGCGTACCGGGACTTCGAGGACTTCGAGCAGGGCATCCGGCCGCTGCTCACCGCCGGCAATCTGCCGGACTACACGCGGCTCTGGTGGGACGTGCGGCCGCATCCCAACCTCGGGACGGTGGAGGTCCGCGTAATGGACGCCCAGTCCTCGCTCGGGCGCGTGGCCGGGCTGGCGGCGCTCGTCCACGGGCTCGCGATCCACGAGGCCCTGAGCCCCCGCCGCGCCTGGCTCGAACGCGAGCCGATCGAGGAGTCCGTCTTCTGGGCCACGAGCCACGGCATCGCCGCCCGGCTCTACAGCGCCGACCGCCTCCAACCCGTCCCCGACGTGGCCCGCGCCGCCATCGAATTGGCCCGCCCACACCTCCGCGAGCTGAACGCCGAAGCCCCGCTCGAGGAGATCACCCGCATCCTGACCGACGGCGGCGGCGCCGACCTCCAACGCAAGGCATTCAAGGAAGGCGGAATGCCAACCGTCCTAAAGCGCCTGGTCGAGGAAACCAAGAACTAAGAACCAAGAACTAAGAACCAAGAACCAAGAACCAAGAACCAAGAACCAAGCACCAAGAACTAGTTTTCCAGCTGCCCCGCATAGATCGCGAACAGTGCTTCCTGCGGGTCCTTGACTATGCCGACCTTCGCTATCCCAATATCGATCGGCCCCATCACGTTCGACCCGCCCAGCTCCTCGACCTTGCCGATGCCGGCGTCGATGTCCGGGACCGCGAAGTAGACGAGCCAGTGCGGTGGCACGCCCGCTGCCGGGAGCCCGCGCATGCCGCCGTTCCCGCGCCCCTGGTTCATCACGACGAAGTAGGGGTCCGGCGACTGCTCGAACTCCTGGAACTCCCAGCCGAAGAGGCCGCCGTAGAACTCCTTCGCGGCGTCGAGGTCGCTCGTGTAGAGCTCGTTCCAGCAGAGCGCTCCGGGCGCGTTCACGAGCTGGGCGCCGATCGTCGTCTTGGGCTCCCAGATCATGAAGAAGGCGCCTTGCGGATCCTGGATCACCGCCATGCGCCCGACGTCGAGCACGTCGAACGGCGGCGCATGCACGTCGGCGCCGAGCGCGCCGGCTTTGGCGGCGGTCTCGTCCGCGCTCGCGACGGTTATGTAGGAGTTCCAGGCCGGCGGG
>DASXNY010000138.1:0-60924 GCA_036494715.1 Thermoleophilaceae bacterium | reverse complement strand
TCCGGCAGGAAGGCATTCACCGAGCAGGTGTTGACGATGGTCCCGCGGCCGGCGGCAATCATGTCAGGCAGCGCCGCCCGCGTCGTGCGCACCGCCGCCAGGAAGGTGAGGTTGAGCGAGGCCAGCCAGTCGTCGTCGCTGACCTCGAGAAAGCCGTTCAGCCGGGGAGTGACGGCGCCGACGTTGTTCACCAGGATGTCGAGCGGCCCGTGCCCGCGCGCGGCCGCGACCAGCTCTGCCGGCCCGGTCGGAGTGGCGAGGTCCACCTTCACCTCGTGCACCTGCCCGCCGGCGGCCAGCTCGGACAGGTCGGCGCTGCCGGAGCGAGCGCCCGCGACCACGGTCGCGCCCTCGGCCACGAGCGCGCGCGTAATCGCCAGCCCGATCCCTTTGCTGGCGCCGCTGACGAGCGCGTGCTTGCCGGAGAGCGCGAGGTCCATCCCGTCAAACAGTAATTGGAGATGATTGCCGACCGATGCGAAGCCGGCTCGCACTGGCGTGTGTCGTGATCGCGGTCGCGCTGACGCCCGCCGCCGCGCAAGGCGCGCAGTCGGCGAGCCAGCAGCTCGCGGACCTCGACCTGCGCGAAAAGCGGGGCTAGGAGCCGTGCACGCCCTTGTCGAGGTCGTCGGCGAACATCTCGCCTAAGGGTCGGGATCCTGGGGTGTGTTGAAGGCGCCGTCGATCAACTCGACGCGGTAGCCGTCCGGGTCCTCAACGAAGCAGATCCGGTACTCGGTGCGACCGCCCGGCGCATACGGCGGCTTCTCCGGCTCGACCCCCTGCTCGGCCAGCCGCGCGAGCAGCCCGTCGAGGTCCTCCACGCTCACCGCGATGTGGCCGTAGCCCGCGCCGAGGTCGTAGGGCTCGTCTTGGCCCTCGTTGACCGTCAGCTCGAGCGTGTCGCCGTCGCCGGGCAGCCCGAGGTAGATGTTGTACGCACTCTCGAACTGGAGCCGGCCGCGGCGCTCGAAGCCGAGCGCCTGGTAGAAGCGCAGCGACGCGCCGATGTCGCGCACGCGCATGTTGGTGTGGACGAGCCGCACGCTCCCTATGGTGGCGAATTCGCGCTCGTCAGAGCCGGCTCATCTTCACGCGCACGTCGAGCGCCGAGCTCCGCGCGCCGCGGTAGACGCCCTTGACGGGCGGAACGTCGGCGTAGTGGCGGCCGTGGCCGATCTTCACGTGCTGCTCGCCGGTGAGGCCACGGTTGGTCGGATCGGCGCCGACCCAGAGGTGCTCGCCGTTCGGCCCGGCCGCGGGCAGGAGCGCCTCGAGCCAGGCGTGCGTGTCCACCTCGACGGAGTCCGCGCCGCCGTCCTCGGCCGCGGCGAACAGGTAGCCCGACACGTAGCGCGCCGCCACTCCCCTGCGTCGCAGCATGAGCAGCGCCAGGTGCACGAAGTCCTGGCACACGCCCGCGCCCGCGTCGAGCAGGTCGTTCACCGTCGAGCCGACGTAGGTCACGCCCTGGCGGTACTCGAAGCGGTCGGGAATCAGGTCGCAGACGGCGTTGAGCAGGCCGAACGGCGAGTCCGCGGACACGCCTTCGGCGAGCTCGGACACGCGGCCGTTGGCCGTCTCGTCGAACCCGGGCACGAGGTACTCCTCGGCACCGGCCCGGTAGTGCTCGTCCGCGAGCTTGTCGAAGCCGTCCTCGCCCGGCGGCGCGGGCGGCGAGGTCGTGACCCTCGCGCGCGCCTCGATCAGCAGGGTGGCGTGGCTCTCCCAGACGTTGAACTCGGACACCTCTGTGCCGAAGTAGTCGCGGTAGGTGAACTGGCGCGCCCGCGGCGTGACGCTCAGGTCGTAGGAGTCGACGCGCTGCAGCGGCGTGTCCGCCGGGCGCACGCGCACCGCGTTGTGCTGGTCCGAGACCGCGCTGTCGTAGGCGTACTCGCTGCGGTACTGGATCGCGAATCTCACGCGGGGGCGCCCTGGGCAACGCCCGAGAAGTAGCGCTCGTCGATCTCCGAGTCCACCAGCTCGAGCTCGTGCTGGAACAGCCTGAAAGCCGGGATCAGGCCCTCGCGCCCGGCGCGCGCGCGGAACTCGAGATCGGCGGTGAGACGCGCCAGCCGCAGCACCGGGGGCGACTCGCGCCAGTTCGCGTCGGCGCGCGTGAGCGAGTCGTGCAGCGACTCGGCGGAGGCCGCCACCGAGTCCGGAAAGCCGCGCTCGAAGATCAGGAAGCGCGCGACCGGGTCGGCGTTGGGCGGCGTGGCCGCCGAGCGCATGAAGGCCTGGAAGCCGCCCACCGCGTGCAGCAGCGCGAGCGCGTTGCCGTCGCGGCGCGGCGCCTCCTCCGCGCGGCCCTCGGGGATCGGGGGCAGCGCCACGCGCAGCATCCGCAGCACCATGTCGGCGGACTCGATGCGCCCACCCGCGATCAGGAACGCGCGCGCCGCGTCCTTGAGCATCGTCCGCGAGGTGAGTCCCCAGAAGAGGCCGCAGCGCTCCTTCACGTAGCTGTAGATCGAGTACGGGCCGGTGCGGACGCCGGCGGACAGGTCGCGCCGCTGGAGGTCGAGGTTGAAGGTGTTGATCGCCTCCCACATCTCGGCGGAGATCGTGTCGCGCAGCGTGCGCGCGCCCTCGCGCGCGTCGGACACGCACGACACGATCGAGCTCGGGATCGCGCGGTCGAGCGTGAGGCCGGCAGCGACCTCGTCGCGGTGCGCCGGGCCCTGGCGGCCCGCCGGCGTCTCGACGCCCATGATCACCAGCATCGAGTCCCAGGTGAGCGTGACCGACTCGGGGTCCTCGGGCAACGCCTGGAGGTCGGCGTGGAAGAGCCCGTCGAGCATGCGCGCGGTGTGCTCGGCGCGCACCATATTGCGGCCGAGCCAGTAGAGGTCGTGCCCGATGCGCGCGAGCATCAGTCGCGCCCGCGCGCCTGCTGCTGCTGGCGCTGCTGCTCGGACCAGCCCGCCTGGCGCATGCCCGGCATGGTCGGCGGGTCGTACACGTCGCTCGCGCCCGGCAGCCGTTCCGGCGCGCCGCCCTCCTCCAGGATCCAGGTGTCCTTCGAGCCGCCGCCCTGCGAGCTGTTGACGATCATCGAGCCCTCGCGCAGCGCCACGCGCGTGAGCCCGCAGGGGACGATCTTGATGTCGTCGCCGTAGACCGCGAACGGCCGCAGGTCCACGTGCCGCGGCGCGAGCGTGCCGTCGTCGCAGACGGTCGGCACCGTGGACAGCGCCACCGTCTCCTGCGCGATCCAGCGCTCCGGGGCGAGCTCGACGAGCTCGATCTGCGCCTGGAGCTGGTCCTCGCTGGCCGTCGGCCCGATGAACACGCCCTTGCCGCCCGACTCGCCCGTGGGCTTGACCACCAGGCGCTCGATGTTCTGGAACACGTACTCGCGCTGCTCGGGGTCGGCGAGCATGTACGTGACGACGTTGTCGAGGATCGGCTCCTCGCTCAGGTAGTAGCGGATCATCTCCGGCACGTAGTGGTAGACCGCCTTGTCGTCCGCCACGCCGGTGCCGACGGCGTTGGCGAGCGCGACGTTGCCCGCGCGGTAGGCGCGCATCAGCCCGGGCACGCCGAGCAGCGAGTCCGGCCTGAACGCCAGCGGGTCGATGAAGGCGTCGTCGAGCCGGCGGTAGATCGCGTCCACCTGCGCGAGGCCGTCGGTGGTGCGCATGTAGCAGGTGGCGTCGTGCACGACGAGGTCGGACGCCTCCACCAGCTCGACGCCCATCTGGCGCGCGAGGAACGCGTGCTCGAAGTAGGCGCTGTTGGCCGAGCCCGGCGTCCACACGACCACCGTCGGGTTGACGGCGGGCGCGACCGCCCGCAGCGCCGCGAGCAGCACCTGCGGGTAGTCGTTCACCGGGCGCACGCGGTAGCCGGTGAACAGCTCGGGCAGGAGACGCGTCATCGCGATCCGGTTCTCGAGCACGTAGGAGATGCCCGACGGCGTGCGCACGTTGTCCTCGAGCACCTTCCAGCCGCCGTCGGCGCCGCGCACGAGGTCGCAGCCGGAGACGTGGCACCACACCCCGCCCGGTGGCCGGATGCGGTGCGCCGCCCGCTCGAAGGCCGGGCGCGTGACGATCAGCTCCCACGGCACGATGCCGTCCTGCACGATCTCGCGGTCGTGATAGACGTCCTCGATGAAGCGGTTGAGCGCGCGCAGCCGCTGCGCCAAGCCGCGCTTGATCGTGGTCCACTCCTCGGCGGGGATGATGCGCGGGATCAGGTCGAGCGGAAAGGGACGGTCGGTCACCGTCTCGTCCGCGCCGGTGGCGTCGAAGGTGATGCCCTGCTGCACGAAGATCGCATCGCGCCGCTCGCCCGCCGCGGCGAGGCGCGCGGTGCCTATGCGCTCGAGCGCGTCGGCCAGCGCCGCCGCGTGGATCCGCGGGGCGCCGGGCGCGGCGAAAACCTCGTCGAAGAAGCCGTCCGCCGGCACATACCTGGCGCCCGCCGGGGACTGCGTCTGACTCCCGCGTTCCAAGCTGCGGAGAGTGCCAGATCCGGCGCCGGCTAAGCGCCGAGCGCGTGCGCGGCGGGCTCGGTGGAGCTCAACTCGAGCGTGCGTGCCAGCGCCGGCGCGGCGCGCAGGGACTCGAACACCTTGATCGCCTCGTCGAGCAGCGGCGCCGCGTCCGTTCCGCGACCGGCGTCGATCAGCCAGGAGGCGAGGTCGGTCTGCGCGCGGGCGAGCCAGTATGGGTAGGCCAGCGCGCGGAAGCGGTCGATCGCGTCGAGCAGCTTCTCCTCGACGGCGTCGGACTCCCCGCGGGCGGCGCCGATCAGCGCCCGGCCGCGCACGAGCTGCGCCCGCATGTAAGGGCCCACATACCCGGGTGGCTCTGCCTCGAGCGTGTCGATCAGGCTCGCCCCCTCGTCGAGCTTGCCGCACTGCACGGCCGCGTCGACGGCGTCAGGGAAGGCCATCCGCAGGCCCTCGCCGCTGGGACCCTCCACCCGCAGGTCCTCCCTCATCATCTCCGACAGCAGCTCGAGCGCGACGGCCGGACGGCCCTCGGCCATGCTGACGGCGCCCTCCGACGCCTGGCGGAGCATGCGCGACTCGAATGCGAGCGTGGACGCCCAGGCCTCGGTCTCGTCCTGCGCCTTCCTCGCGGCCGCAACGTCGCCCCGCATCGCGTAGAGGACGGCGAGCCGGTTCAGCACGAACTCGCTGTCGCGCAGGGCGGCCCGCGCGCCGGCGAGCTGCCCCTCGGCCAGCTGCTCGATCTCGTCCCAGCGGCCGGCGAGCAGCCACGCGAGCATGACGTTGCCGGCGGCCACCGCCTCCTGGCCGCGATCGCCGAGCCGGCGGCTCTGCTCGAGCGCGATGAGGGTGCGCTCCTCGGCATCCGGCAACCCGGCGCGCAGGCACTGGTCGGCCGCGTTGAGCTCGGCGCGCACCCGCAGGCGGGTGAAGCCGTTGCGCTCGGCCACCTTGATCGCGCCCTCGAAGAGCACGATGCCCTCGTCCACGCGCCCGGTGAGCGCGCAGTGGATTCCCCTGTTGATCAGCGCCTCGCACAACAGGTCCTTCCTGCCGATCGCGGAGGCTCCCCTGAGCGCGCGCTCGAGGGGCTCCGCCGCCTTGTCGACGTGGCCGCCGAACGTGAGCACCGACGCGAGCTCGGCGTTCAGCTCCACCACCGCGGGATCGCGCTCGTCCGAGTCGAGCAGGGCCAGCGCCTCCTCCATCAACTCGGTCGCCTCGTCGTTGCGTCCGAGGTAGCCGAGCACCTTTCCGATCGGCGCCGCGAGACGCGCCGCCTCGCGCTCGCGGCCTGCGCCGTTCAGCGCGCTGCTGGCCGCGGTGAACAACTCGACGCTGTCCTCGTAGCGCGCCGCCAGGAGCGCCATCTGACCGGCCGCCTCGGTGAGCTGGATGCGCTCGTCCTCGTCATCGGTCAGCTCGAGCGCCGTGCGGTACGCGCGCTCGGCCGCCTCGGGCGCGCCTACCATCTCGGCCCGGCGCGCCGCTTGGCGCAGCGTGTCGAGCGCCAGCCGCCGCAGCTCGGCGGCATCGGGATCGTCGCGAGCGGCCTCGTAGGCGTCGAGGTAGTGCGCGGCGATCACCTCCGCCACGTCCTCGCCGTCGTTCGGGAACGCCGAGCGCAGGTGACCGGCGATCGCGAGGTGGCGGGACTTGCGCTCGTGCTTCGTGAGCATGTCGTAGGCGACGGTGCGCAGGAGCGTCTGCGCGAAGGCGTACTGGCCGCTGTCTGGCGAGAGCGTGTCGGCGCGCACCACCAGCACCTGCTTACGCACGAGCGCGGCGAGCAGGGCGTCGATGCGGTCGCCGGGCAGGTCGGAGATCGCGCTGACGGTCGCGCGCGGGAAGCTGCCGCTCATCATCGCGAGGTCCTTGACGAGGGCGCGCTCGTCGGCCTCGAGGCCGTCGAGGCGAGCGGTGAGAAGCGAGCTCAGAGTCGCCGGCACCTCGAGCTCGCCCACGTCGCCGGTCACCGCCAGGCGGCCGTTCGACTCGGCCAGCACGCCGCGGTCGGCCAGCGCGCGCACGGTCTCGAGCGCGTACAGCGGGATGCCCTCGGACTGCGACACGATGCGCTCCTTCGCGGCCGGCGGCAGCCCGTCGACGAGCTCGTCGAGCAGCGCGCCCACGGCCTCCGGCGTGAGCGGCTCGAGGAACAGCGGCGTGACCCCGGCACGGGTGGGTGGCCAGCCGGCGCGCCGCTCCACGAGCTCGGGGCGCGCGAGCGTGAGCACAAAGATCGGCCGCTGGGCCGACCAGTCCAGCAGGTGCTCGATGAAGTCGAGCAGCCCGTCGTCGGCCCACTGCACGTCCTCGAACACCATCACGACCGGCAGGTGGCCGGAGAGCCGCTCGAAGAACAGGCGCCAGCCCGCGAACAGATCCGGGCGGCTGAGCGTCGCCTCGCCCACGCCGAGCAGTGGGGCGAGGCGCGGCGTCAGGAACTCGCGCTCAGCCTCGTCGGGGACCCAGCGCTCGAGCCCGGCCGCGAGCTTCTCCTCGATCTCGGCGGCCGTGGCCTCCTCGGGAATGCGCAGGCGCTGGCGCACCATCTCGGCCAGCGCCCAGTAGGCGACGCCGTCGCCGTAGGACGGGCAGCGGCCGGAGTGCCAGAGCACGGTGTCGCTCAGGCCGTCGATGTACTTGAGGAACTCCCAGCGCATGCGCGTCTTGCCGACTCCCGCGGCACCCGAGATCGCGAGCAGCCTCGCCGCCGGTCTGTCCGCGGCCGAGTGGAACAGCTCCTTGAGCAGCCGCAGCTCGGGCTCGCGGCTCACGAGCGGCGCCTCGATGCCCTCCTCGCCGCGCTGGGCGCCGCCGACGCCGGCGATCACGCGCAGGGCGCGCCAGAGCCGCAGCGGCTCCTGCTTGCCCCGCACGCTGTGCTCGCCCGTGTCCTCGTAGGAGATGCCGGCGGAGGTGACCTGGCGCGTGAGGTCGTCGACGTAGACGCTGCCCGGCTGCGCGACCGACTGCACGCGCGAGGCCGTGTTCACGCGGTCGCCCACCACGAGCCCCTCGCCCGGGCTCGACACAGAGGCGGCCTGTCCCGTAACCACCCCCGCGCGCGCCCGCAGCTCCGGGGCGCCCACCTCCTCGCCGAAGGCGGACACGGCGTCGACCAGGTCGAGCCCGGCGCGCACGGCGCGCTCGGCGTCGTCCTCGCGCGCGACGGGCGTGCCCCACACCGCCATCACAGCGTCGCCGATGAACTTCTCGATCGTGCCGCCGTAGCGGTCGACGATCGTGCGCGCCACGTCGAAGTAGCGGCCGAGCACTTCGCGCATGTCCTCGGCGTCGCGCGACTCGGACAGCGTGGTGAAGCCCACGAGATCGACGAACAGCACGGACACCACGCGCAGCTCGGCCGGCCCCATGGCGTCGGCCGGGGAGCTTGGCGAACCCTCCGCGGCGCCGGCACCCGGCCCCACGGTGAGCGCCGCGCCGCACTCGTCGCAGAAGCGCTGGTCCCCGGCATGAGGCGCGCCGCAGGTCGCGCACCGCAGTGCCAGCGCCGTCCCGCATTGCTTGCAGAACCGCGCACCCTCCCGGTTGTCGGCGTGGCAGGACGGGCAGAGCACGGGCATTCAGCCTAACCCCGCTGCGGCGACACGGCTACCTGCTGAGCGCGTCGTCCAGCGCCTCGTTGACGAGCTCGTCGGCGCGCTCGTTGGACTCGCGGCGCACGTTCCGCACGCTCCAGCCGTCGAACTCGCGCAGCTTGGCGAGCGTCTCGAGGAAGAGCGGCTTCAGCCCCGCGTTCTTGACCTTGTACTGGCCGCCGATCTGGCGGGCGACCAGCTCCGAGTCGTTGACCACCTCCACCTCACGCGCGCCAAGCTCCCGCGCGAGCTCGAGGCCGAGCAGCACCGCGCGGTACTCCGCGACGTTGTTCGTGGTCTCGCCGATGTAGACGCCGCGTTCGAGCAGTGGCGCTCCGTCCGGGTCGGACACCACGGCGCCGACGGCCGCCGGGCCCGGGTTGCCCCGCGCCCCACCGTCCACGTGGACGACGACCTTGGCCGGCGGCACGAGACGCTAAGCCGCTGGCTCGATCGGCGGGAAGGTGCCCTGCACGCGACGCTGGCGCCGATCACGGATCTGGCGCCGGTCGTCGGGACCCTTCTCCTCGCCCGCGCGGCGATCGGGGCCCTCGCGCCGGTCGATGATGACCTTCACGCCCGGATCGTCCTTGTAGTAGTCGACCAGCTTGTCGTACAGCTCGCCGGCCAGGGCCTGAGGGACGACGCAGTAGATCATTCTGAGCCCGAGACTACACCGGACGCCAGCTGTCCATCCTCGCTGGCGGACGCGTTCCATTCGCGCTCGGTCTCGCCGAGCTCGTCCATCTCCTGACCCTTGTCGAGCAGCGTGACCGGGTCGCTCGCGTCGCCCAGGTCGATGCGGTAGCGGTACCACGAAAGCTCCCACGCCACGGTGATGTCGACCTCGCTCGGCGCCTCCGCGCGCGGGAAGGCGCTCACCCACGGGTGGCCGAGCGTGCGGGCGATCCCGGCGATCGTGCGCGTGTGCTCGGAGTGGTTGAACATCTCGAGCGCGCGCCCGATCTTCACCTGCGCGTTGGTCGGCACCGCGCGCACGTGGCGCGGGTCCTTTCGGCGGCTCGGCCGGCGCTGGCGCGGGTGCTGCTCCACCACCTCGTGCTCCTCGGTGGAGGGCTCGTAGTGGGCCGCGTCGCCGTTCTGCCCACGCGCGTGCGACTGCTCTTGCTCGAGCTGGGGCTGCGGCTGCGGCGCCTCGTCGCGGCGCTCGCGGCGCAGGCGCGCCAGTACCGAGCGCCGCTGCTCACGCGGGCGCGGCGCGGCGATGTCGCCGTGCGCCGACTCGCGGATCCAGCCCTCGTGGTCGGCGCGCGCGGTGCACAGCTCGCACACCAGCTTGCGCTGCCCGCCGGGCGCCAGATACGCCTCGGTGCGCTCGCCCTTCAAGATCGTGCGACCGCAGATGTCGCACGACACCATCTCGTGCGTAGGACGGAGCTCTTTCCGCATCGGAGCGATGCTAGCGCCGCAGCGGAGGTGCGGCGCAGAGTGCAGAGTGCAGATGTGCAGAGTGCAACGACTTTTGCAGCCTGCCCCTCTGCACTTCCGCACTTCCGCACTCTCAGCTCTTCAATGCAGCTTCCTCCTCGGAAGCCGAGGAGATGACCTTCTGTGCCAGATGCGATGGAACCTCCTCGTAGCGGGCCAGCTCCATCGTGTAATCCCCCTGGCCGCCGGTGATCGCGCGGAGGTCGGGGGCGTAGGTGAGCATCTCGGCCATCGGCACCTCGGCCTTCACCTCGGTCATCGCACCCTTGGGCTCCATGCCGAGCGGGCGGCCGCGGCGTGAGTTGAGGTCGCCGATCACGTCGCCGACGCTGTCCTCCGGCACCGACAGCGTGACGGTCATGAGCGGCTCGAGCAGCACGGCGCCCGCATTGCCGGCGGCCTCCTTGAACGCCATCGAGCCGGCCACCTTGAACGCCATCTCCGACGAGTCCACCGAGTGGTACGAGCCGTCGTACAGCGTTACCTTCACGCCCCTCAGCGGAAAGCCCGCCACAACCCCGTCGGCCATCGATTCCACGATGCCCTTCTCCACCGCCGGGATGAAGCCTGTCGGGATCACGCCGCCCTTGATCGCGTTGACGAACTCGAAGCCCTCGCCGTCCGGCAGCGGCTCGATCTCGATGTGGCAGTCGCCGAACTGCCCGCGGCCACCGGTCTGCTTCTTGTAGCGGCCGTGCGCCTTGGCCCGGCCCTTGATCGTCTCGTGGTAGGGCACGCGCGGCGGCTTGAGGTTGACCTCGACGCCGTAGCGCTCCCTCATGCGCTCGACGATCACCTCGACGTGGATCTGCGACAGGCCGGCCACGATCTGCTCGCCGGTCTGGTTGTCGCGGTGGAAGTCGATCGTCGGATCCTCCTCCTGGAGGCGGCGCAGCGCCTGGCCGACCTTCTCCTCGTCGCCCTTGGCCTTCGGCTCGATGGCGAACGCCATCACCGGCGAGGGGAACTTGGGCAGCTCCAGCGTGACGTCGATCTGCTTCTCAGCCAGCACGTCCCCGGCGTGGGTCTCCTTGAGCTTGGCCACCGCGCCAATGTCGCCAGGGCCGAACTCATCGGTGTGACCCATCTCCTTGCCCTGCGGCTCTAGCAGCTGCCCGATCCGCTCCTTGGTGTCGGAGCGCAGGTTGATGACGTGCGAGTCGTGCTTGATCACGCCCTGGTAGACCCGGAACAGGTTGATGCGGCCCGCGTACGGGTCGGCGAGCGTCTTGAACACGAACGCAACGGCGTCGAGGTCGTCGCGCGGCTCGAGCGTGGTCTCCCCCGCCTCCACCGAGCCGACCTTGCCCGGCGAGGGCAGGTCGTCGACGATCGCGTCCAGCAGCCGGTTGACCGCCAGGTTGTGCGTGGCCACGCCGCAGGTGACCGGGAACAGCCGGCCCGCGGTGACGCCCGTCTTGAGCGCCGCGACGGTCTCCTCGTGCGAGATCTCCTCGCCCTCGAGGTAGCGCTCCATCAGCTCGTCGGAGTTCTCCGCCACCTCGTCGAGCAGCTTCTCGCGGTACTCCTCGGCCTGCGCCTGGAGCTCGTCGGGGATCGGGATCTCCTTGCAGTTTTCCTTGTCGTCGCCGCTGTACTCGAAGGCCTTCATGTCCACGAGGTCGATCACGCCGCGCACCTCGTGCTCCGTGCCGATCGGTATCTCGGTGGCCACAGCATGCGGCCCGAAGGCCGACTTGAGCGACTCGAGCGCGCGGAAGAAGTCGGCGCGCTCGCGGTCGAGCATGTTCACGAAGATCAGGCGGGCGATGCCCTGCTCCTGCGCGCGCTCCCAGAGTCGCAGCGTGCCGACCTCGACGCCCATCACCGCGTTGACGACGAACACCGCGCCGTCGCAGACACGCAGTCCCGTGAGCGCGTCGGCGACGAAGCTCGGCTCGCCGGGCGTGTCGATCAGGTTGATCTTGCGGTCCTCCCAGTGGAAGGACGTGAGGCTCGACGCGATCGACATCTCGCGAGCCTTCTCATCCGGCGCCGCGTCCGACACCGTGGTCCCTTCGGCCACCGAGCCGAGGCGGTTGATAGCTCCAGCCTGGAACAGGAGCGCCTCGTTCAACGAGGTTTTGCCACTGCCTCGGTGGCCGACCAAGGCCACATTGCGGATCCTCTTTGCAGCTTCATGGGGCATGTCCCGGCTCCTCTCTCGGTGAGCCGTCAGCGTACCGCCACTTGTAACACTCACGTCATGCCGCTCCCGAAGGCCGTACGCCGGCTGACGCCCGACGCCGTCCGCGACAATCCGCGCTTCCGCTCGCTCGCACTCGGCGCCGGGCTGATCCCGCCGCGGACCATGCACGCGCCCTCTGAGGCGGCCGCGCTCGAGGAGCTGGCGCGCGGCGCGCGCGTCGTCGTCGAGATCGGCGTCTACGAAGGCTCGTCGGCGCTCGTGCTGGTGCACGCGATGGGCCCGGGGTCCGAGCTCCACCTGATCGACCCGTTCGTCGACGAGAGCGGCTGGGCCCTGCCCGCCGGCTGGGGCGCCACCGAGACGGCCACCCGCCGGGTGGTTGCGCGGGCCGCGCACGGCGGCGAGGCGCCGGAGGTGCACTGGCACGTGGAACGCAGCCAGGACGTGGGGCGCGCGTGGAGCGCGCGCGCCGTGGACTTCGTGTTCATCGACGGCGACCACTCTCCGGCCGCGGTGCGCGAGGACTGGGACGTCTGGCAGCGGCACGTTCCCGAGGGCGGCCACGTGGCCTTCCACGACGCTAACGGCCACAGCCCCGGCCCGTCGGCGGTGGTGGACGAGCTCTTCGAGGGCCCGCGGCCCGTCGAGGGCTGGACCGTGGAGCGCGCCGTCGAGAGTCTGGTGGTGGTGCGGCGCGGGGACTAGCCCGCGCCCTCGAGGATGTCGGCCTGCAGCCGCGACTTGAGCCGCAGCACGGCCTTCGTGTGCAGCTGCGAGACGCGGGACTCGGTGACGCCCAGCACCTCGCCGATCTCGCGCAGTGTCAGGTTCTCGTAGTAGTAGAGGGCGATCACGAGCTTCTCGCGCTCGGGCAGGCGGGCGATCGCATCGGCCAGACGGTCCTTCGTCTCCGTCTGGTCCATCGCCTGGGCGGGGTCGGTTGCCTGCGGGTCCTGGATCGTGTCGAGCAGCGACACCTGGTCGCCGCTCGCGTCGGACAGCGTCCACAGCTCGTCGAGCGCGATCACCGAGGAGTTCGAGATGCGGGTGAGCGAGGCCTGGAAGTCCTCGGTCGTCATCTCGAGCGCCGTCGCCATCTCCTGGTCGGTCGGCGCGCGGTGCAACTGGTGCTCGAGCTTGGCGTTCATGCGCTCGATCTCGCGCGCCTTCGCGCGCACCGAGCGCGGCACCCAGTCGAGCGAGCGCAGCTCGTCGATGATCGAGCCCTTGATGCGGGTGATCGCGAAGGTCTCGAACTTGATCTCCCGGCTCGGGTCGAAGCGCTCGATGGCCGAGATCAGGCCAAGCAGGCCGTAGGAGATGAGGTCGGACTCCTCGACGTGCGCGGGCAGACCGCTGCCCATGCGGCCGGCTACATATTTGACGAGCGGTGAGTAAGCGAGCACGAGTCGCTCTCGGGCCCTCTGATCGGCGTCGTCCTTGTACCGGCGCCAGAGTTCCCTGAGTTCGATCGCCTTGACGTTGGTCTCCAGTGCTGCCCTCCTGCCGCGTTCAGGCACGCGGATGAGCTTCCGCGTACACCCTCCTCAGGCGCTTCGACTCTATCCGAGTGTACGTCTGAGTCGTTGAAATGCTCGCGTGTCCGAGGAGCTCCTGGATCGCGCGCAGGTCCGCGCCGCCTTCCAGCAAGTGCGTGGCGAACGAATGCCGCAGCGTGTGCGGCGTGACGCCGCTCGCGAGAGCGGCCTTGCGCGTCCACACCGAGAGCCGCCTGCGCACGTCGCTCGTCGACAGCCGGCGGCCGCTCTTCGAGATGAAGAGCGCCGGCTCGATCGTGGCGCCCTCGGCCGCCAGCGACGTGCGGCCGCGGTCGAGGTAGGACTCGAGCGCGCGCCAGGCGTGCTCGCCCGCGGGGACGATGCGCGTGCGGCCGCCCTTGCCCTCGACGCGCAGCTCCTCGCCGTCGGCGTCGAGGTCGGTGAGGTCGAGGTTGACGATCTCCTCGGCCCGCAGACCCGCCGCGTAGGCGAGCTCGAACAGCGCGCGGTCGCGCAGCTCGAGCGGGGTACTGGCGGGGATGCGCTGCAGGAGGCCGGCCACCTCGCCCGGCTTCAGCACGCGCGGCAGGTAGGAGTCGCGCTTGGGGCTCGCCACCAGGTCCGCCGGGTTGGCGTCGAGCTCGCGGCGCTCGACGAGCCCGCGGTAGAAGGTGCGGATCGCGGCAAGCTTGCGCGCCACGGTGGTCTTCGAGCAGCCGCCCTCGGACAGGACAGCGGCGTAGCGGCGCAGGTCGCGCGAGTCGAGCTCGAACGGCCCCAGCCCGCGCTTGGTGGCCCATTCCGCGAGCTGGCCGAGGTCGACGCCGTAGGCCCTGCGCGTTTTTTCGGCCATCCCGTGCGCCCTCAGGCTCGCGTCGAACGACGACAGCGAACGCGTCCAGGCGGGATCGAGCGTGGTCTCCTCCATGCCGGATACCTCGTTCGACGTAGGGCGCGAACGCCCTTTCGCAGTTATGCGACGAAGACCGGCGTTCCGACCGAAACCTGGTCGTAAAGCTGCTCTACGTCTGGGATCGCCATGCGCACGCAGCCGTGCGATGCGGCGGAGCCGAGCGACCCCGATTCGTCGGTGCCGTGGATGCCGGCGCCGTTGAAGAAGCCCATCCAGCGGGCTTTGATCGGGTCGTCCGGGCCGGGCGGGATCACCTTTCCGGCGAGATCGCCCGCCCAGGCGCTGTCGGGTACGTGCCAGGACGGGTTCACCTCCTTCTCCTGGATGTGGTAGAGCCCGGCCGGGGTCTCGAGCCCCTGCATCCCAACCGCGATCGTGTACGTGTGGTGCAGCTTCAGGCCCTTGTAGAAGCGCAGGTGGTACGAGTTGCGGTCCACGATGATGAAGGTCGGGTACTTCTCGGCGAGGTCCCCCGTGGTGACCTTGGGCTTCGTGATCTTGCTCTCGGCGGTGACCTCGCGCGAGCCGTCGGGCCGCACCAGGGCGGCGTCCACGGCCTTCACGAGCTGGCGGCCGCGAATCGCGATGCCGAACTTGGCGGGCACGGCGTTGAGGCCCGCGCCCGAGGGCTCGACGGTGGCGTCGGCCGGTTCGCGGTCGACCTTCCGCTCGACGCGCTTGACCAGCGCGTGCACGGCTCTGCCCGAGAAGTCGACCCGCGAGGGGACGTTGGCGTCAACGCTCCCGCCGCTGATCCCGCGCAGCGCGCGCCCGAAGATGTTGCCGCCGCGGCTCTTGTCGATGGCCTCCTGAACCATGCCGTCGACGTCCGTGGAGAGGTGAGCCCGCGCGGCGGAGAGCGTGAACTTGCGGTGGCCGTACTTGACCACCAGCGGCTGCTGGAGCGGCGCCGAGAGCTTTTGCTCGAGCAGCTTCGTCGCCTGCGACTTGCTCATCCCGCCGACGTCGATCCCGCCGGCGCTGACGCCCTTCGCGATCGTGTTCTTGCGCGTGGAATCGTAGATCCACGCCGCGACCGTCACGGCAATCAGCAAGCCGACAACGGCTGCAACCACTACGAGGGGACGTTGTCTCATCTGTTGCGAGCTACCCGGTGCCTCCCGGGGGAGCACGCAGATTGTTGCCTAAGCCGCGGCGGATCCGCAACCCACGCGGTCTGTTGCAACCTTGCTTGCGGGGACGGGGGTACCCGCTTCAGGGATGTGGGCTCGTAGCCCTTCTGGCCAAGACGGCGCTGATCGCCAGTGTGACGCTCTCTCGCCCGCGCATCCCCGTCTCGTATTCCAGCAGCGCCTCGAGGTCGCCCGCCTCGAGCGACCCCAGCAGCGAAATGATCTCCTCCGCCTCGAGATCGTCGTAGTGCTCGACAGGCGACACGGGCGAAGGGACAGCCTCCGGCGGCGGCTCAGCCTCTGGCCTCTCGCCTCCGGCGTCCGGCCTCTGGCCGCTGGCCTGTGATACCGCTGCCCCGTCACTTCCGCCCTCCGGCCTCCGGACATGCGGCGACCAGCGCAGGAAGGCCTCGACCTCCCGCTCGTACCGGTACGGCTCCTTGACCCCGCGCAGGATCGGGTCGAGCCGCATGTGCTCGCGCAGCTTGATGATCGTCTCGCGCGTGGTGTAGCGGTAGTTGAAGCCGGTGGCCTTGAGCCGGCGGTTGTCGAGGCCGCGGCCGAAGCGCAGCTGGCTCAGCATCTCCGGCGGCACCGAGATGCCGATCCGCCTGGCCACGCCGGCGGCCAGCCCGGTGCCCCACGGCGGCAGCAGCGGCACGTACGGCTTGCCGAGCAGGCCGGCGACCTCGCTCAGCGCGAGTACCCCGTCCGCCGCGACGTTGTAGATGCCCGGCACCTCGTTGTGGACGCCGTGTGCGAGCGCCGCCACCACGTCGTCCTCGTGGACGAACTGGTAGCGCGGGTCGAAGCCGAGGATCATCGGCACCACCGGCAGCGAGAACATCGTGCGGTGAGAGGTGCGCACGTCCGGTCCGAGCACGTTCGTGCAGCGCAGAACGCTGACGACCGTGTCCGGATTCTGCTCCGCGAACTCCGCGACCGCCGCCTCGGCGTCGAGGATGTCGCGCTCGATCGCCGTCGTGGGCGCGTGCGGCCGACCCATCGACTCGGTGAAGAAGGCGGGGTCGTCCTGCGCCGTGCCGTAGAAGTGGGCCGACGACTTGAACACGAGCTTGTGCACCGTCGAGTCGGGACCGCTGCACGCCGCGAGGATGTTCATCGTCCCGATCACGTTGTTCTCGTGAGCGTGGCGGGAGCTCGTGGTGGCCGAGTCCACTACGAGGCGCGAGTCGACGATCGTGTCGATCTCGGCCGCGTCGACGATCCTGCGCAGCAGCGCGTGCTGGGTGCCGACGCGGACGAACTCGGTGCGCTCGAGCTCGCGCGTGGGGTCGACCGAGTCGACGCCGATGATCACCTCGACCGCCGGATCCTGCTCGAGGGCCTGCGCGAGGCGGCCGCCCCAGTACGTCGACAGCCCGGTGACGAGGATGCGCTTCGACGTCATCCGAACCACACCGACTTGCGCGTCTCGAGCATGTCGAACAGGTTCTCCTGAATGCGCGCGCGGATGTCGTGCGCGATGCTCTGCACGAGGCTCTTGTCCTCGTCCAGCCCCGACTCGTCGAAGTGGATCGGCTCGAGGAAGCGGATGCGGAACTTGGCCGGCAGGTAGCCCATCATCCCGAGCAGGCCGAAGTGCGGGAAGGTGGGTGTGAGCGGCGCGTAGATCAGCCCAGTGAGCTTCTGGAGCGGCGTGAGGTGGGCGAAGATCGGCGCCGCCTCCTCGGCACCCACCACGCACACCGGCACGATCGGGACGCGTGCGCGCATCGCCGCCTCGACGAAACCGCCGCGGCCGAAGCGGCGCAGCCTGTAGCGGTTCTTGTAGAGCTTCTCGGTGCCCTTGCGGCCCTCGGGGAAGACGAGCACGAGCTGGCCCTCGTCGTAGAGCAGCCGATGCACGTTGGCCGGGTGTGCGGCCACGCAGCCGATCTTCGAGACCAGCATCGAGAAGCCCGGATAGCCCTTGAAGAAGTGCTCGACCGTGATGTTCACCGGGCGGGGATGCGGGTGCTCCTCCTTGATCGCCTTGCCGATCATCGGCGCGTCGGGCGGAAGCGCGCCCGAGTGGTTCGACACGAGCATCGCGCCGCCTGTGGCCGGCACGTTCTCGATCCCCTCGACCTCGACGCGGAACCAGTAGCGGTAGAAGAACTCGTAGATCAGCCGGTCCATCGCGCTCTCGACGCGCTCGGAGCGGCCCCAGTCGTCGAGCTGGCGGTCGGCCTCGACGCCGGGCAGATAGCGCCGCAGGTCCTGGGCCACCGGCACGGGCAGGCGGCGCCCGCCGTCGTCGGCACGGCCGTTGCCCGCCGGCTCGGGTCGAAGGCTCGTCCGTTCCCGCTCCGCCATGACGCGCGATTGTGGCAGGTGCGCTCGGGAGCCCGCACCTTTGACGTGGGACCGGCTCAGTACGATCCGCGCAGATGCGGGCCAAGGACGATGTGCGGCAGGACATCTGGCGGGCCATGGACCGGGAGGGCGTGGCGCGCTTCCCCGGCGCCGAGGGGCGGATTCCGAACTTCGCGGGCGCGAAGGCGGCCGCCGAGCGGCTCGCCAGGCATCCGCATTGGGTGGGTGCCGACACGATCAAGGCGAACCCCGACTCGCCCCAGACGCACGCCCGCCGGCTAGCTCTCGCCCAGGGCAAGTGCGTCGTCATGGCCGTGCCGCGCCTCCGCGACGAGCACCCGTTCCGGCTGCTCGACCCGCGCAGGCTGTCCGAGGAGCAGATGCGCGAGGCCGCGACGATCAAGGGCGCGTTGCGGCACGGCAAGGTCATCGACCTCGAGCAGGTCCCGGAGCTCGACTTCATCCTCACCGGCTCGGTGGCGGTCAATCTGAAGGGCGCTCGCATCGGCAAGGGCGGCGGCTTCTCGGACCTCGAGTACGGCCTCTTGTCCGAGGCCGGCAAGGTGGATCGCCGCACCGTCGTGGCCACCACCGTCCA
The DNA here is from genome assembly GCA_036494715.1 of Thermoleophilaceae bacterium. Lineage (GTDB taxonomy): Bacteria > Actinomycetota > Thermoleophilia > Solirubrobacterales > Thermoleophilaceae > JAICJR01. The sequence goes on along the minus strand of DASXNY010000138.1, from coordinate 42,791 downwards.
CCCGATCCAGATCGTCCGCGAGAACCTGATGGTCACCGGCCACGACATCCCCGTCGACCTCGTGGCCACCCCGCGCGCCGTGATCGAGGTCGAGCGGGCCTACGAGCGGCCGCGCGGAATCATGTGGGACCACCTGCAGCCGCCCCAGATCCACGAGATCCCGGTGCTGGAGCGGATGGGGTACGCGGGCTAGCCGCGCTACGCGCGGCTAGCGTCCACGGTCCACAGACTGGACCTCCGCACTTCCGCACCTCTGCACCTCCGCACTTCCGCACCTCCGCCCTCCTATCCCAGCTTCCCCAGCACCGGATCCAGCCGCCGCTTGAGCTCCGCCCAGTCCGCCGCGCCGATCACCCCGTCCTCCTCCACGATCTCGCGGTTCCATGGATGGACGATCGTGGCTGGGAGCATGCCTTCGGCGCGGGCACCCTCGAGGTTCACGGGGCTGTCGTCCACCAGGACGTCGATGCCCAGCTCGACGCAGCGGCTGATCTTGTCGTAGGAGCAGTGGAGGTCGTCGCAGGGCATGCCGATCTCCTCGAGCCACTGCTTGGTCGCCCCGTACGCCTCGATCGAGCGGTGGCTCGTCACGTGGATCCAGTGGCCCTGCTCGCTCCAGGCGGTCACGGCCGCCACGGCGCCCGGGTAGGGCTCGCCGGCGAGGATGTTCTCGTTGGAGTGCGTCTCCGCCACACAGGCGACGACCTGGTCGCGCTCGAGCACCGTGATCCCCCAGTCCGTCTGCTCCTCGTAGGGCAGCGCGACGCCGAAGCGCTCCTGCGAGATGCGGTCCACCAGGTCCCAGTAGTGGTGGAGGGTGGAGTCGATGTCTAGCGCGATCCTCGCCATGCGATTAGTACGGTACGGGGTCGATGCCGAAGGCGATTCTTCCGTCCCACGCGCGCCCGGCCCTGCCCGGCGCCGCTCGTCGAGCCGACGCGGAGTACGGCGCGACCGCGCTCCCAGACTGGCGCGAGGTCGACTGGCGCCAGCATCTGCACGAGGTCGAGATCAACGGCGCGCGCGTCAACTACGTCGACATCGGCTCGGGCGACAGCGGCCCACCCGTGGTGTTCGTCCACGGCCTCGGCGGCGCCTGGCAGAACTGGCTCGAGAACCTGCCGCGGGTGGCGCAGGAGCGCCGCGCGCTCGCGCTCGACCTGCCCGGCTTCGGGCAGTCCGAGCTGCCGCGCAACGACATCACGATCCCGAGCCTCGGCCGTACCGTGAACCAGTTCTGCGACAAGCTCGGCCTCGACGAGGTCGTGCTCGTCGGCAACTCGATGGGCGGCTTCGTGACGGCCGAGACCGCGATCCAGTACCCGTCGCGGGTCGAGCGGCTGGGCCTGGTGGCGGCGGCCGGGATCTCCATCACCAACCTCTACCGCCGCCCCGCCCAGACCTGGGGCCGCGTCGCCGCCGTGCTGGGCACCTACGGGGCGGCCAACACCAACGCCGCAATCTCCCGTCCCGGCTTCCGCCAGCTCGCGCTCGGCTTCGTGATGCGTCACCCGACGCGCATCCGCACCGACCTCGCCTGGGAACAGGTCCACGCCGCCCGTAGCGAAGGCTTCCGCGACGCGCTCGACGCGCTCCTCGACTACGACTTCCGCCCACGCCTTGGCGAGATCGCCTGCCCCACCCTGATCGTTTGGGGCGCTGAGGACATGCTCGTGCCGGTGAAGGACGCCGACGACTTCGAGCGCACGATCCCCAACGCGCGCAAGGTCGTGATGCGCGACACCGGCCACGTGCCGATGCTCGAGCGCCCGGTCAGCTTCAACGAGATCCTGATGGAGTTCCTCGCGGAGCCACGCGAGGCCGTCGCCGCCGAAGCGGAAGCGACGGTCTAGCGGCGAACGCCGCTCGTGGACCGCGCACTACGCCGTTACCGCACCCTCCGACGCCGAGCCCACCTGCCGCGCGTACTTCGCGAGCACGCCCGTGCGGAACGGGGGCGGCGGCGACTCGTAGGCAGCCACGCGCTCCTTGATCTCGTCGTCCGAGAGCTCGACCCGCAGCTCCCGGGCCGGGACGTCGAACTCGATGATGTCGCCCTCGCGCACCGCGGCGATCGGTCCTCCGTGGAGCGCCTCGGGCGCCACGTGACCGGCCATCAACCCGTGCGTGGCCCCGGAGAAGCGTCCGTCGGTGAGCAGCGCGACCTCCTCGCCGAGTCCCTCGCCCACCAGCGCCGCGGTGACGTGCAGCATCTCGCGCATGCCCGGGCCGCCGGCCGGGCCCTCGTTGCGGATGACCACGACGTCGCCCGCCTTGATCTCCGACGCCGCGACCGCCGTGAACGCGTCCTCTTCGGACTCGAACACCCGCGCCGGGCCGCGGTGGTTGCGCCGCTCGTGACCGGCCAGCTTGACCACGCAGCCCTCCGGCGCCAGGTTGCCGCGCAGGATCGCCAGACCACCAGTCTCCTGGAGCGGCCGGCCGAGCGGGCGGATGACCTGCTGGCCCGCCGCCTCCTCGGCGCTCGCCGCCTCCTCGGCGAGCGACTTGCCCGTGACGGTCGGCGCATCGCCGTGCAGGAGCCCCGCCTCGAGCAGGCGCTTGACGACGAGCCGCATCCCGCCGGCCTGGTACATGTCGAGCGCGACGAAGCGCCCGCCGGGCTTGAGGTCGGCGATCAGCGGCGTGCGCCTGCTGATCGCGTCGAAATCGTCGATCGACAGCTCGATGCCCGCCTCGTTGGCGATCGCGAGCAGGTGCAGCACCGCGTTCGTAGACCCCCCGGTGGCGGCCACCCCGGCGATCGCGTTCTCGAGCGACTCGCGCGTGATCACGGTGCTCGGCCGCAGGTCCTCGCGGACGAGCTCGACGACGAGCCGGCCACAGTCCTCGGCGACCTGTCCCTTCTTGCCGTCCTCGGCCGGGACCATGCCGCTGCCCATCGGTGAGATGCCCAGCACCTCGAAGGCCGTGGCCATCGTGTTGGCCGTGTACTGGCCGCCGCACGCTCCGGCGCCGGGTGACGCCACGCCCTCGAGCTCGTTCAGGTCGGCGTCGCTGATATCGCCGGCGGCGTGGGCCCCGACGGCCTCGAAGACGTCTTGGATCGTCACGTCCTTCCCGCGGTAGTGGCCGGGCATGATCGTGCCGCCGTAGAGCATCAGGCCCGGCACGTCGAGGCGGGCGAGCGCCATCACGCAGCCCGGAATCGTCTTGTCGCAGCCCGACATCGCGATCACGCCGTCGAACATGTGCCCGCGCGCGACGAGCTCGATCGAGTCGGCGATCACCTCGCGGCTGACGAGCGATGTCTTCATGCCCTGCGTGCCCATCGTGATGCCGTCCGAGATCGCGACGGTGTTGAACTCCATCGGCGTGCCGCCGGCCACGCGGATTCCCTCCTTCACGCGCTCGGCGAGCCGCCGTAGGTGGAAGTTGCACGGCATCGTCTCGGTCCAGGTGTTGGCGACGCCGATGATCGGCCGATTCAGCGCATCGTCGTCGTACCCGATCCCCTTCAGGTAGGCCCGAGCCGCGGCCCGCTCGGGACCGTCGAGGATCACCCGGCTGCGGCGCCGGGGGTCTCCGCTCACGTCTGGTGTGCCTCGAAGGAGCCGGAGCCGCGCTGCTGTCGTTCCCACTCGGCGAGCCGCCAGAGGTCACGCCGGATGCGACCCGGATCCACTTGACGGCCGGGCAGGTGCATGTTCGCGTTGCGGATCAGGTGCTCCTCGTCGCCGGTGAGCGCCATCCACTTCGCGAGTACATCGTCCGAATCCGGCAGCCGCGACTGCGAAATCGCCCGCGTCAGGTCGGGGAACTCGACGCAGTATTCGCTCAGCAGGCGTCGCGTCTTCGGCACGTAGGCCACGATCGGCTTGTGCGGGTAGACGAGGTAGGCGTAGGCCGACTCGCCTGTGGCCGGGTCGGGCTGGCCGAGGCGCCCGCCGACCCGGATGAAGCCGAGGTCGCGGTACATGGCCCACTCCTCGTCGTTGACGCAGGAGCGCAGCAGTTCGCGGGCGCGCTGCTCGGCGCGGCGATCCCTGCCCGGGTCGTGAAGCTCGAAGCGCTCCCGCCGGCGCGAGCGCTTGCGCTCGGCCCGCAGCTCGCCGGTCTTCGACCACAGCCCGCCAAGCGTGGGCAGCGCGAGCACGACGGCCACGAGAGCGAGGGCTAGGAGGGCTAGGAGCATCCGGCGCGGGCTCTCCGGGATCAGCCGCCGGCAGCGCGTGGGAAGAAGATCACGCGCTCCGCGTCGGTTGGGATCTCCGTGTAGTCGCGGACCATCTGTGCCTCCCGGCGCCCATTGCCCGGACTGACTGTTGGCACAGCGGCCCACATTCCTTCGTCGAGCTGCCGCCGGAACTCCTCGATGAGGCGCTCCTCGTCCTCTCGCACCTGCGGGTCTCCTTCGGCGAGCAAAACCTCTCCGAACCCGGGCTTCATGCGAAGGAACTTGATAACTGGCCTCCTTTGACGATGCGCAAGCTCCCGCGGACCGTGCGCGCGAGCACCGGGCGATTATGCCAGAGGTAGGCACCCCGCCGGGGGCTATTTTCCGATCGCGCCGCGGCGCTGTTCCCCCAGCCGGTGTCAGGCGTCGCGCGGACTGTGCTCGGCGAGCCCGAAGACATCGACCGGACCCGCGCCCGAGCCGATGCCGGCGAGACCCGTGCGCACGGCTTCGGATGCGATCGCCTTTGCCCGGCGAGCCGCGTCCAGCGGCTCGAAACCGAGCGCCAGATGAGCCGCAAGCGCCGACGAGTGGGTGCAACCGGAGCCGTGCGCTGCCCGGCTCGGGAACCTCTCTCCCGCGATCTCGACGAGCTCGTGGCCGTCGAAAAACACGTCGACCGCTTCCTCGCGATGTCCACCGGTCACGACAACCGTCGCCGGGCCGAGGGCGTGGACAGCGCGGGCGAGCTCGTCGGCGTCGGCGTCGTTCCCAAGACCACTCAGGACGCGCGCCTCGGGCACGTTCGGCGTCACCACAGTGGCGAGCGGCAGCAAGAGGCCCCGCAGGGCGTCGACGGCGTCCTCGTCGAGCAAGCGCGAGCCGCTCTCCGCGACCATCACGGGGTCCACGACGACAGGCGCGGTTCCGGTGTGGTCGAGCGCCTCCACCACCGCTTCGATCGTTTCCGCATTGCCGAGCATCCCGACCTTCACCGCATCCACGCCGAGGTCCTCGGCAACGGCCGCAACCTGCTCCACGATCGCTCGCGGTGGCAGCGGATAGACGCCGCGCACCTCCACCGTGTTCTGGACGGTGATGGCGGTGATCGCCGTCGCGCCGTGAACGCCGCAGCGCGCGAAGGCCTTCAGATCTGCCTGGATACCCGCGCCCCCGCCGGAGTCCGAGCCGGCGATCGACAGCACACAGGGCACTCGCTTGGGAGGCTGAGCAGTCATGCGCTCCGAGCATAGGCAGCGTCACCCACTCGCCGCCCGCTGGTACCAGCCGACCCCGCCCGCGACGATCAGCCCCTCGAGCTCGAGCTCTCCGAGCGCCGAGCGCACCGCCGGCGCGCTCATCCCGGTGCGTGCCGCGATCTCGCCGACGCCTTCACCCACCTCGACGCCGTCCAGCACCGTTCGCAGCCGCGGCTCGAGCGCGAGTGCCGGCGGCGGCGCGGCATCCCGGCGCCCGCTCGGGCCGTTGCCGATCCCGAACATCTCGTCGAGTACGTCCTCCGTGCAGCGGATCGTGGCGGCGCCGTCGCGGAGCAGCCGGTTGCTTCCGGCCGCCACACGCGAGGTCACCTGACCGGGGACGGCGCCGACCGTCGTGCCGAGATCGGCGGCGAAGCTTGCCGTGATGAGTGACCCCGAGGGATCGGCGGCCTCCACCACCACGGTGATCGCACCCAGCGCCGCCATGATGCGGTTGCGCGCCGGGAAGCTCCAGCGGAACGGGCGGCAGCCGGGCGGGAGCTCCGATAGGACGATCCCGGCTTCGCGGACGCGCTTGTAGAGCTCGCGGTGCCGCGTCGGGTAGGCCAGGTTGGCGCCACAGGCGAGCACCGCGATTGGGCGCCCGCGGCCTGCGAGCGTGCCCTGGTGGGCGAGCGCGTCGATCCCGAGCGCCAGGCCACTGATCACGGTGACCCCAGCCGCCGCCAGCCCGCGCCCGAGCTCCCGGGCGATCTCGGTCCCGTACGGCGACGGCCGGCGGGTGCCGACGATCGTCGCCGCGGGCGCGGCCGTGAGCTGCGCGACGCGATCGGCGCTGCCCGTCCCGTACAACACGCTCGGCGGATCGGTGAGCCCGTGCAGGGCCGGCGGATACTGAGCAGCGTGCCGGCAGACGGCGCCGATGTCAGCGTCCACCAGCTCCCCCAGCGCCCGGTCGGCGTCGAATGTCCGCAGAAACTCGTGTGCGGCGTCCGCGCGCTCGCCGCGCGTCACCCGCTCGATCAGCTCCTCCTCGGCGAGCTCGAGCAGCCCGCTCGGCCGCTCGCGCGGCCGGTCGAGCAGGCCGGCGATCCGCGGGGCGAGATGCGCGATCAGATAGCTCCGCCGCAGGCACGGCTCACAGACGCTCACGCGGCCACCCCCAGCGGCGCGCTGAGCCTGTACCCGAGCGCCTCGTCCAGGTCGGCCGGCGCGACCTTCTCGCGGCCGTCGAGGTCGGCGATCGTGCGAGCAAGCCGCAGCACGCGGTCGTGGCCGCGTGCGCTCAGCGGCGCGTTGCGGCTCCCGGCGAGCAGGCGCCGCCGGGCCGCCGCCGGCAGCTTCACGTGAACGTTCGTGAGGCGCACGTCCATCTCGGCATTCGAGCGTGCGGATGTGCCCTCGAAGCGGGCCCGCTGGCGCTCCCGGGCCGCCAGGACGCGCTGGCGCACGGGGGCCGAGCCTTCCGGGCGTCCGCTGACAGCCTCGAGCTGAGGCGAGGCGTCGAGCTGGCACACCAGGTCGATCCGGTCGAGCAGCGGGGCGCTGAGCCGGCGCGAGTAGCGCAGATGGTCGAGCGGCCCGCAGGTGCAATCCGGCGCCGGCCGCGCGCAGGGGCAGTTGTTGGACGCCGCGATCAACATCGTCGCGGCTGGGAAGACGAGCGAGCGCTGGCCGCGTGTGACCTTCACGACGCCCTCCTCGAGCGGCTGGCGAAGCGCCTCGAGCACCGGCCGCGAGAACTCCGCGAGCTCGTCGAGGAACAGCACGCCACGGTGGGCGAGCGTGATCTCACCCGGACGCGGCGTCGCTCCTCCGCCCACTAGTCCGGAGGACGAGATCGTGTGATGCGGTGCCCTGAACGGCCGCTCCTCGGCCAGGCGCCCGTCGCTGATCCCCGCGACGCTGTGCACCCGCGTGATCTCGAGCGCCTCCTCGAACGTCGGCGGCGGGAGGATCCCAGGCAGCCGCCTCGCGAGCATGGTCTTGCCCGCCCCCGGCGGCCCGATCATCAGCAGGTTGTGGCCGCCGGCCGCGGCGAGTTCGAGCGCACGCCTCGCGTCGACCTGCCCGTAGACCTCGTCGAGGTCGGGGCCCGGCTCGCGCGGGGGCGCGGCGACGTGCTCGACGGCAACCGCCGGCGGCGGCGTCCAGCGCCCCGTCACGAGGTCGACTAGGCGGCCCAGGCTCGGCGCGCCCAGCACCTCGATCCCCTCCACGAGCGCCGCCTCGGCGGCGTTCTCGGCTGGGACGATCAGGCGCCGGTAGCCGGCGTGGCGAGCTCCGGCCGCCACCGCGACCGCCCCGTGCACCGCCCGCAGCTCGCCGCCCAGTGATAACTCGCCACACACGGCGCACGACTCCAGTCCCTCCGGTGGCAGTTGCCGGCTCGCGGCCAGCAGCGCGACCGCGAGCGCCAGGTCGAAGCTCGGGCCTGCCTTGCGAACGTGCGCCGGCGCGAGGTTGGCTGTGAGCCGCTGGAGCGGGAACTCGAACCCGGAGTTGAGAATTGCCGCACGGACGCGCTCGCGCGCCTCGCGCACGGCCGCGTCCGGAAGCCCGACGACCGTGAACACCGGCAGCCCCGGACGCACGTCGACCTCGACCGTGACCTCACGGCTGTCGACCCCCTCGAGGGCGAAGGTGGCGATGTTTGCAAGCACATGGCGAACCTACGCCGCGCCGTGTGACCGCGCTGTTCTTCGTGTAACAACTCTGCGACAGCCGAGCGACAGTCCGGTCGCACGCGTACGGTTGTGCAGTGGGCTGGATCGACAGCGAGCTCGTGCTGGTCGCCCTGGCCGCGATGCTCTCCCCCACGACGCTCACGTTCTCCGTGCTCACGCTCGTGCTCGGCGACCGCCCGCTGCGCACCGGCTTCTGGTTCTACTTCGGGGCGCTCGGAGCGACGCTCCTCGTCGGCGTGGTCGCCGCGTTCGTGCTCGGCAACGCCGCCGCGTCGCCCCACCAATCGTCCACGCCCAAGACCTGGGTCGCGATCGTCGACCTCGTCGCCGCCGTGCTCCTCACCGCCTGGGTGATCCGCACGCTCAGGCGACCGCCCAACCCCGCACAGATGGAGAGCGCGATCGAGCGCATGGGCAAGCTGGCCACGGCGCCGGTCATCGCGGTCGTGGGCGCCGGCGCGACGCTCGCGAATCCAGGCGGCTTCATCCCGATCGCGCTCAAGACGATCTCGGAGCTCAACCCGAGCGCCGGCGAGTACGTGGTCGAGTGGCTCTTCTTCGCGCTCGTCTCGCTGCTGCCTCTCGCGCTCGCCCTGTTCATGCTCAGCGTCGCCCCCGACTGGACCGGGCGCGGGCTCAACGCCGCGCGCGGGTGGCTTCAGCGGCACGTGCGGACAATCGCGGCGGCCATCATCCTGCTGCTGGCGGCCAACCTGCTGCGCAACGGGATCGTGGGACTGACCAGCTAGTCGCGGTCGGGCCGCTCGATCAGGTCGAGTGCCTTGCGGCGCAGGCGCTGCAGCCGCTTTCCCTCGAGCCGCTGGGCCACCCGCTGGAAGGTGTTGGAGGGGCCGCGCAGGCTGCGATTGAGCAGCTCGGCGGGGAACGCGGGATAAACCGTCCCGGAGTCGGCGTACTTGTAGAGCACCACGGTGATCACTGTCCGCGCCGCCTGCGCGAGCACGAATGCGAGGACGAGCCCAGCGGCGCCCGCGGCGAACAGCGCGCCACCGATGAAGACCTTGCCGTGGCGGATGAGCAGGACGCCGATGGCGAGCGACGCGGCGGCGGGTAGCCCGAACACGACCACAGCGCGCACCCACAGGTAGACGATGCTGTAGACCGCGTCGCCCCAGCGGCCGCGCATCAGGCGCAGTGAGCCGCGCGCCGATTGCCAGGTCGAGGCGCCCGTGAGCGCGATCGCCGGGATCGCGAAGAAGCTGAGGAGGCTCCAGCCGAAGCCGAGCACGAGCGCGCCGAACTGGTCGATCGTCCAGCTGCCCACGTACTTCGACGGCACGCCCACGGTGGCGTCGATCAGCGCCCAGCCCGCGATCGCGCGGCGGCGGCTGCGCATCCTCTGCCAGCCGTCCGCCGGACGCAGCGGCCGCCCATCCAGCCCGTCCGCCACCATGCTCGCCACGCCGACGGCCACCGCCGTCACCACCAGGCTGAGGAAGTAAGAGGCTGCGAAGCCGGCCAGCGCGTACTCGACGGGACCACCGTGACGACGCAGCGCCACCGCCGCGACGGCGACTCCGGCGGACAGCAGGACCGCGGCGCTGAGCGAACCGAGCAGGAAGCGCTTCAGCGGCCGGCTGCCGAGCACGAACCCGATTGCCGCGCCGCCCAGGCGCCAGCCGTCCACGAGCGATTCGAGCAGGCTGCCGCGCTTGTGGCGGGCGCCGCCCGACGACGGGGGATCGTGGGCGTCGGGAGGTCGAGCCGTCATGCGGGTGCAAGGATCTCAGGCCGGGGTGGGTCGGCGGCCGGCTCACCGTGCAACGCCTTTGTTACGGACCCGTCACCGACTTGTCGCGCCCGGGTGTGGTCCGGTCACACGCCCATCCGTAGGTTCGCCGTATGGCAGCTTCACTCGACTCGCGACGCACGGTCGGGGCGCTCGGGGAGCGCATGGCCGCAGAGCATCTCGTGCGCGCGGGCTACACGATCCTCGCCACCAACTTCCGTACGCGCTTCGGCGAGCTGGACCTGGTTGCCGCCGACTCCCGTTGCATCGTGTTCTGCGAGGTCAAGACGCGCGTGGCGGGGACCCGCCGCGGGCCGGCCGGCCCGCTCGACGCGATCGGGCCGAGGAAGCGGGCGCAGGTGAGGGCGATGGCGCGCGAGTGGCTCGTCAGCGCTTCCGCCGCCGGGCGCCCGAGACGGCGCGAGCTGCGCTTCGACGCGATCGGGATCCTGCTGACGCGCGGTGGCCGGCTGGTTTCGCTCGACCACATCGAGGACGCGTTTTGAACGGGGCTGGGTTGCTAGCCGCCGAGCGCGAGCTGCTGGTAAGCGATCGAGGCGAACGACATCCGGTGCAGCGGGGAGACGCCGTGCTCGGCGATCGCCGCCCGGTGCTCGGGTGTCGAGTAGCCGACGTTGGTGCCAAAGTCCCAGCTCGGGTGCCGGTGGGCGGCGCGGCGCATGTAGCGGTCGCGCGTGACCTTGGCGAGCACCGACGCGGCGGCGATCGCCGCGCTCGTGGAGTCGCCGCCGACGACGGCGCGCTGCTCGAAGCCGAACGGCGGGACCGCGAAGCCATCGACAAGACAGAGCGCTCCCTCGCAGGCCACGCCAAGCAGGGCGGCCCTGAGCGCCTCGAGGTTCGTTACGTGGAGGCCGCGTGAGTCGATCCCGCGCGGGCAGCGAGACACTATGAGCGCCCGCGCCGCGGCCCTGAACACGAGGGGGTACAGCTCCTCGCGCCCCTCCTCGGTGTGCTGCTTGGAGTCGTTGAGGCGCGACAGCGCGCGCCGGTCCGCGAGGGTGAGGCGGTCGAGGTCGAACAGCACCGCGGCGGCCACGAGCGGCCCGGCGAGCGAGCCCCTGCCCGCCTCGTCGGCCCCGGCTATGAAACGGCGTTCGAAGGAGCGATCGAACGCAAACAGGCGCCTGCCGCTGCGCAAAGGGTTAGAGCGTCCCGATCCGGTGCGGCGGCCAGTACGTGAAGAATGCCTTCCCGATGATCCATCCCTTGGGGACGGGTCCCCAGTCGCGGCTATCGTCGCTTTGCCCACGGTTGTCGCCCATCATAAAAAAGTGACCCGGCGGAATCGTGATTTCGCGGGGCTCGTTGCAGATGGGACAGCTCGGATCGGGTCTGATGTAGGGCTCGTTGAGCTCCCTGCCGTTGATGTAGGCGCGGCCCTTGATCACCTTCAGGTGGTCGCCCGGCAGCCCGATAATCCGCTTGATGAAGTTCGTGTCCGCCTGCTTCGGCGTGGGCGTGGGACAGGGCTCGTCAGGCGGCTTGCTCGCGTCGCCGCACTGGGTTTCCTCGTTGGCTCCGGCGGGCGGCTTGAAGACGACGACGTCGCCGCGGTGGAAGCTCGTGAAGTGCTTGGACACGCGGTCCACGAGCACGCGCTGGCCAATCGTGAGCGTCGGCTCCATCGATCCGCTGGGGATCCGGTAGGGCTTGACGATGAAGGCCTGGATGCCGAGCGCCAGGCCGAGCGCGACCGCAACGATCGTGACGAACTCGATGACCGAGCCCGTCGCGCTTTTCTTCTGTTTCGTCTTCGCCACTGGGCATCTAGGAGGACGCCCGTGGCCTCAAGACTCCTCGGCGGGGGTGTCCTCTGCCGCGGGCTCGGGCTCGGACGTCTCTTCGCTCTCGTCCGGCTCTCCCGCGGGCGTCTCCTCGCCGGCGGGCTCCTCAGCTGCCTCGCCGGCGGGCGCTTCGGCCTCGGCTTCGGCCGCGGGGGCCTCCGCCTCGGTCTCCTCGGCGCTCGCGTCGGCCTGGCCCTCGTCGACCGGCTCGATCTCCTCGGGCGTCAGCACCTCGGCGTCGGCCTGCGCGCCCTGCTCATCGAGCGCCTCTGGGATGACGTCGACGGGCTCCGGTCCGGTGTACTGCCGCTCGCGCACGCGCGCGCGGCGGCCGACGCGGCCACGCAGGTAGTAGAGCTTCGCGCGGCGGACGTCGCCGCGGCTGGCCACCTCGATGCGCTCGATCTTCGGAGAGTGCAGCGGGAACGTTCGCTCCACGCCGACGCCGAACGACTGCTTGCGCACGGTGAAGGTCTCCCGCACGCCTGTCCCCTGGCGCTTGAGCACGACGCCCTCGAACACCTGCGTGCGCCGCCGAGTTCCCTCGACGACCTGGAAGTGCACCTTCACGCGGTCGCCCGCCTGGAACTGCGGGACGCGCTTCAGCTGCGCTCGCTCGAGAGTTTCGATGACCTTGCTCATAACAAAAGAAGTGCGCCAGAGCATGGGCGGCGCCCAGGCTTGACGCGGGACGGCGAATGGTATCGAAGGCTACGAAACCGTCCCGTTACAGCCGACTCAGCCGGCACCCATCCGTCGTCGGCTCTGTTCGAGGCGCCACTCGCGAACCCTGCCGTGGTCGCCCGAAAGGAGCACGTCCGGCACAAGGTGCCCGTGCCAGTCGGCTGGACGAGTGTAGTGCGGGTATTCGGGAGCCCCCTCGAGCGCGGCACTGAACGACTCCTCGAGGGCGCTGTCCTCGTGGCCGAGCGCGCCCGGGAGCTTGCGCAGCACCGCGTCGCAGACCACCATCGCCGCGAGCTCACCGCCGGACAGGACGTACGGGCCGATCGAGACGACGTCCGAGGCGAGCTGCTCGTGCACCCGCTCGTCGAAGCCCTCGTAGCGGCCGCACAGGAGCACGAGCTCCGGCTCGGCGGCCAGCTCGCTCGCGAGCGCCTCGTCGAAGCGGCGGCCACCTGGCGCAAGCGCGACGATCCGCCGCGCCCGGCGCGCCTCGAGCGGGTCGCCGCCGTACCGCTCCTGCAGCGCCGCCTCCACCACGTCTACCCGGATGACCATGCCCGCGCCGCCGCCGTAGGGCGTGTCGTCGACCTGGCCGGCGGTCAGCGGGGTAGTGGCACGCAGGTCGACCGTCTCGAACTCGCTGCCGAGCTCGAGCGCGTTGCGGACATGGCGCTGCTCCTTGAACCAGTCGAACCAGCCGGGGAACAGCGTGAAGACGTCGATCCTCATGGCTGCTCGGCCGCGTCGTCGAGGCCGAGGAAGGCCCGGTCCACCTCGATCCGTCTCGCGCTGAGGTCGATGTCCTTCACCGCGTCCGAGATGAACGGGATCAAGATCGCGCCCGGCGCGACCTCGAGCAGGTCGCACGATGGCGCGCCGACCACCCGCACGACCTTCCCCACTCCCACCACCTCGCAGCCGACGAGATCCGCGGCGAGCCACTCGTCGCTCTCGAGCGGCGCGTCCACCAGGTCGGCCATCAGGGGCTCGCCCACGAGCGCTGCCGCTCCGTCGCGGTCGGTCACGCCGCTGAGGCGGATGAGCGGCCGCTCGTCGGTGCCGGCGCGGCGCTCGATGGTCGCGGTCTGCCCGGCCACCGTCAGGGTCATGCCCGTGGGAAGGAGGTGCGTGGCGCCGGCGACGTAGAAGCTCCCGTCGAGCCCGTGGGCTTTACCGACCCGTCCGACGGGGGCCAGGCGCCCGCTCGAGCTCAATCCACCACGTCGAGCAGAAGCCGCCGCTCCTGCTTCGCCGCGCAGGCGCGGAGCACGCACCGGAGGGCGTTCACGGTCCTGCCGCCCCGCCCGATGACCTTGCCGACGTCGTCCTCGGCCACGGAGAGCTCGTAGACGATGCTGCCGTCGTCCTCCTCGAAAGACTCGAGCGACACGGCGTCCGGGTCGTCAACGAGCGCGCGGGCGAGGTACTCGACGAGCTCGTCCATCGGGTCGCTAGCCGGAGCTGCCCGCGCCGCTCGTGCCGGCGGGCGACAGGCCCTTGGCGCGCATGAGCTTCTTCACGGTGTTGGTCGGCTGTGCGCCGCGCGAGAGCCAGTGCTCGAGCCGCTCCTGGTCGAGCACGATCTCGGACGGCTCGACCTGAGCGTTGTAACGCCCGATCGTCTCGATCACGCGACCGTCGCGCGGGGAGCGCTGGTCGGCCACTACGACGCGCCAGATCGGGTTCTTTCGTCCCCCGACGCGCGTCAGCCTTACACGTACTGCCAAGTCTCAGTTCACCTCTCTAGATGGAAACGGCGGCGCAGAACGTTAGCGGCCCCGCGCGAGTTGCGACAGCGAAGGCATCTTTCCCTGCGACAGCTGGCGCATCATCTTCTGCATCTGGCCGAACTGCTTGACGAGCTGGTTCACCGCGCTGACGTTCGTGCCGGAGCCCTGGGCGATGCGGCGACGGCGCGAGCCGTTGAGGATCGACGGGTTGGCGCGCTCCTCCGGCGTCATCGACGTGATGATGGCCTGGACGCGGTCGAGCTCGCGATCATCGATCTTGAGCCCGCCGAGCTGATTGCCCAGTCCGGGGATCATCTTCAGCAGCCCGCTCACGGGCCCCATCCGGCGGATCTGGTGGAGCTGGTCGAGGAAGTCGTCGAAGGTGAACTCCTGGCGGCGGATCTTGCGCTCGAGGTCCTGCGCCTTCTTCTCGTCGAACTCGCGCTCGGCCTTCTCGACAAGGGTCATGACGTCGCCCATGCCGAGGATGCGCTGGGCCATGCGGTCCGGGTGGAAGCGCTCGAAGGCGTCGAGCTTCTCGCCGGTCGAGGCGTAGAGGATCGGCTTGCCGGTCACCGCCTTGACGGACAGCGCCGCGCCGCCGCGCGCGTCGCCGTCGAGCTTGGTCATGACAACGCCGTCGAAGTTGGCGACATCGGCGAACTGCTCCGCCACGTTCACGGCGTCCTGGCCGGTCATCGCGTCGACCACGAGCAGCACGTCGTGGGGCTTCGTGCGCTTCTTGATCTCCGCGAGCTCCTTCATCAGCTCCTGGTCGATGTGGAGGCGGCCCGAGGTGTCGACGATCAGCACGTCGCGTCCGTCCGCCTTCGCCTGGCCGAGCGCCCACTCGGCGATGTCGACCGGGTCGCGGCCGGTGCCCTGCTCGTAGACGGTCGCGCCCGCCTGCTGGCCCACCGTCACGAGCTGGTCGACGGCGGCCGGGCGGTAGACGTCGCAGGCGGCGAGCGCGACGTCCTTCTTCTGCTCCTCGCGCAGGTAGCGGGCGAGCTTGGCGCAGGCGGTGGTCTTGCCGGAGCCCTGAAGGCCCGCCATGAGGATCACCGTGGGCTTGGACGACGCAAACACGAGGTCGCGTCCGGAGCCGCCCATCAGCGCCGTCAGCTCCTCGTCGACGATCTTCACGACCTGCTGGCCGGGGTTGAGTGACTCGAGCACCTCGGCGCCGAGCGCGCGCTCCTTCACCGCGTTCGTGAAGCTCTTGACGACCTGGAAGTTCACGTCCGCCTCGAGCAGTGCGAGGCGGATCGCTCGCATCGCCTTGTTGATGTCGTCCTCGGTGAGCTTGCCGCGCGAGCGGACGTCCGACAGAGCGGCCTGCAGGCGTTCTGAGAGCGTGTCGAACATGTGTTCCGGAGGCTAGCGGGAGGCGGCGGAGTCGAGCGCCTGCTCGACGTCGGCGATCACGTCGTCTGGATCCTCGACGCCCACGCTCAGACGAATGAAGCCCTCGGCGATCTCGTCGCCGCCCCAGCGAGCGCGGCGCTCGGCGGTCGTGTGGACGCCGCCGAAGCTCGTCGCGTCGTTCACCAGCTCGCACGCCGCGAGGAACGCCTCCGCGCGCTCGGCGCTCGGGAGCGTGAAGCAGACGATGGTCCCGAAGCGGCTCATCTGGCGGCTCGCGATCTCGTGCGCGGAATCGCTCGGCAGGCCTGGGTAGCGGACCGCCTCGAGATCGGCGCGGGCGACCAGCCGCTCCGCGAGCGCCTGGGCGGTGGAGCAGGCGCGGCGGTTGCGGACGTCGAGCGTCGCAAGCGAGCGATGCGCGAGCCAGACCTCGAACGGCCCCGGCAGCGCGCCGGCGTGGATGCGCCAGTCCACGAGCTCGGCCGCGTCCTTCTCGTCGCGGGCGGCCACGTAGCCCATCACGATGTCCGAGTGACCGCTGAGCTGCTTAGACGCGCTCGCCATTGCGAAGTCCGCGCCCAGCTCGAGTGGGCGCTGGCCGAGCGGCGTCGCGAACGTGTTGTCCACCGCCACGGGCGCGCGGGTGGCGTGCGCCGCGTCGATCAGCATGCGGAGGTCACAGACGTCGAGGCCGGGGTTCGACGGGCTCTCCAGCCAGACGAGGGAGGCGCCCTCGATCGCGCCGGCGAAGCCCGGATCGGCGGTCGGGACGAAGCGCACCTCCACCCCGCGCTCGGCGAGATGCGACCTCGCCAGCGTGCGGACGCCCATGTAGCAGTCGGATGGCGCCACGAGCACGTCGCCCGGGCGCAGTCGCGGCAGGAGCACCGCGGCCGCCGCGGCCATACCCGACGAGAACAGCACCGCGTGCCCTCCCTCGAGCTCGCCGAGGGCGGACTCGTAGCGTGACCAGGTCGGGTTCCCGTAGCGCCCGTAGACGAACTCGGCCTGGTACGGATCGCCGCTGAGGTGGTAGGGGGCGGCGAAGGTCGGCCCAGGCAGGAACGGTGCGGACTGCTCCGCCTCGGGCAGCCCGGCGCGCACTACACGGGTGGCTTCGCTGAAGCGGGAATCGGACATGGCAGGCACGCTAGCGCGTGCCGGGGGGCGGGTGGCGGATGGCGGGTGGCAGGTAGCTGCGGAGTCAGGCGCCGATGATCGCGCGGGCGAAGTCGTCGGGGTCGAAGGGGCGCAGGTCTTCGAGGGTTTCGCCGATCCCGATCATCTTCACGGGCACGCCGAGCTCCTGGGCGATGGCGAGCGCGATGCCGCCCTTCGCGGTGCCGTCGAGCTTGGTGAGGACGATGCCGCTGACGTCGACGGCGTCGCGGAACATCATCGCCTGGCGGAGGCCGTTCTGGCCGGTGGTGGCATCGATCGTGAGCAGCGTCTCGTGCGGCGCGTCCGGCATCTGCTTCTGGATCACGCGGCGCACCTTGGTGAGCTCGTCCATCAGGTGGTGCTGGGTATGGAGGCGTCCCGCCGTGTCGCAGATCACGACGTCGTGTCCGCGCGCCCTTGCGGCCTCGATCGCGTCGAACGCGACGGCGCCCGGGTCCGACCCCTGGGCGGCGCGGACGATGTCGCAACCGGCGCGCTCGGCCCACTCGGACAGCTGCTCGACCGCCGCGGCGCGGTACGTGTCACCCGCGGCGAGCAGCACCGATTTGCCGAGCTCCTTCTGGAGGTGCCAGGCGATCTTCCCGATCGTCGTGGTCTTGCCGGTGCCGTTGACGCCGACCATCAGGATCACCGTCGGGTTGTGCCGGAGGTCGATGGTGGGGTCGCCGGTGCGGGCCACCTCGGCCATGATCTCGGTGAGCCGCCGCTGCAGCTCCTCGCCGCCGCTCAGCTCGCCGGAGGCCGCCTCGGTCTCCAGGCGCTCGACGATCTTCGCGGTCGTGGTGGCGCCCACGTCGGCGTAGATCAAAGTCTCCTCGAGCCGCTCCCACGCCTCTTCGTCGAGCGTCTGGAACACGCTCGCCTGCAGCTCCGCACCAAGCGCCTCGCGCGTCTTCGAGAGGTTCTGGCGCAGGCGCCGGAAGAAGCCCTGGCGCTCTTCGGCGGGCTCGGCGGCGGGCGGGGGTGTGTCGTCGCCGGTGATGAAGAGCTGTTGCCAGGTGCTCGGCACGGAGCGGGAGGATAGGGCGGAGGTGCGGAGGTGCGGAAGTGCGGAACTGCGGAAGTGCGGCTGCGCCGCCCCTAGGCCGCTGCTTCGTCCGCGTCCGCGTCCGGCTCTGGCTGCGCCTCTGAGAGTCTTGCTCCTTGCGGGAGGCGGCGGGAGACGACCTTGGAGACGCCGTCGCCGCCCATGCTTACCCCGTAGAGGCAGTCGGCGGCGTCCATCGTGCGCTTCTGGTGCGTGACGACGATGAACTGGGCGCGGTCTGAGAAGCGGCCGACGAGCTGCAGGAAGCGGTCGATGTTGAGGTCGTCCAGTGCGGCCTCGACCTCGTCGAGGATGTAGAACGGGCACGGCCGCGCCAGGAAGACGGCGAACAGGAACGCGAGCGCCACGAGCGACTTCTCGCCGCCCGACAGCAGCGACAGGCGCTTCATCGACTTGCCGGCCGGCGTGACCTCCACCTCCACCCCGGGCCCGTCGGCGGTGAGCTCGTCCTCGGGCTCCGGCGCCTCCTGGCCGGACTCGTCATCGGAGGAGGCGGCGGGTGGAGTGTTGTCGCTCTCCGCCTGCTCGCCGCCGAGCACCGGCCGTGGCCCCTCCGGGTGCACGAGCCGCAGCCGGCCGCGGCCACCCGGGAAGAGGTGCTCGACGACCTCCTCGAAGTTCTTCGCAGCCGCTTCGAACGTCTCCTCAAAGCTCTCCCGGATGCGTCGGTCCGTGTCGCGGATCAGGCCCTGCAGCTCGGCGAGCGCCGAATCGAGGTCGCGCCGCTGGGTCTCCAGCTCCTCCACGTGCGCGACGGCTTCCTCGTACTCCTGCTTCGCGAGCGGGTTGACCGGCCCGAGCTGCTCGCGCCGCCGCGCGAGGCGCTCGATGCGGGCGCTGAGGTCGAGCCGCGCGTCGTCGTCCAGCGGCTCGTCGGCGGGGGCGGCCTCGAAGCCGAGCCGCTTGGCCAGCCGCTCCAGCTCGGCGCCGTGTTCGGCGGAGCGGTCGCGCACCTGCTGGGCGCGCACCTCGGCCATCGTCACCGCCTCGGACGCCTTCCGCAGCCGCTCCTGCAGCGAGGCCTCCTCCTGTGCGCACGAGCGCAGCTCGGCCGCGGTGGTCTCGCCCAGCGCCTCGTCGGCCTCGAGTTCCCCGGCGAGCTGGTCGCGGCGCTCGGCCACCGCCGCCTCGGCTCGCTCGAGCGCCGCCGCGGCGCGCTCCGCCGAGGCGGCCACGGCCTTCTGCCGCTCGATCGCCGCGCGTAAGAGCTCTGCCCGGGCGCGGCGCTCCGCACGCTCGCGCTCGATCTGCTCGGCGAGCCGGCGCTCGGCCCGCAGCTCCGCGCTCAGCTCCGCCTGGCGCACCGCCAGCGCGCCCTCTGCGGGCGCCTCGCGGCGCAGCTCGAGCTGGTGCTCCAAGCGCCGCATCGCCTCGGCGGCCTCGTCGAGCTCGCGCGCCGCCGCGCGCACCGCGGACTCGGCCTCGTCGCGCCCCGCATCGGCCGCCGCCACCGCGCGGGCCGATTCCTCGGCATCCACCTGGGCCGCGCGCTCCGCGCGCGCGGCCTCGGCCGACGCCGTCGCCAGCCGTTCCCTGCGACCGAGCTGCTCGAGCACGCGCTCCTCGCCGCCGACGGGCGCCTGCCGCAGCTCGCCCGTGGAGCCGAACAACACGCGTCCGCCGCGCGTGACGGCGATCCCGTGGAACGAGCCCGGCAGCCGGTCCAGCGACTCGACCACCCAGGCGTCCGCCAGCACGCGCGCGACGTGTCCCGCGACCGACGCAGCCGGGCGCACGTGGTCGAGCAGCCGCTTCGCCCCGCCGACCGGCGGCCGCGCATCGGAAGCAGGCACGGCGCCCGAGGCGGGCAGTAGCGCGCTGCCGCCCGCGGAGCCGGAGGCGTCGAGCAGCGAATGTCCCTCGCGCAGGTCGGCGACCACGCCCGCGCGCAAGAGCGACCCGAGCGCGGCGGCGACCGCCAGCTCGTAGCCCTCGTCTGCCCCGACGTCCTCGGCCAGCGAGCGAGCGCCCGCCGGCGCACCACCCGCGGCACGCAGGAAGTGATTGACCACGGCCAACTCGGCCCCGACGCGCGCGGCCTCGCGGCGAGCGGCCTCGACGGCCTGCTCGGACCCGCGCCGAGCCCCGCGAGCGGCCTCGGCCGCCTGCTCCGCCTCGGCGAGCGCCGCCCGTCGCTGCTCGAGCACGGCCGCGAGCTCGTCGCGGCGCTTCTCCGCCGTCGCCTGTTGCGAACGCAACCCCTCGAGCTCCGCCTCGAGCCCGCGCTCGCGCTCGGCCTCGAGCGAGGCGAGCTCCGCCTCGATCTCGGCGAGGCGGTCGGCGCTGGAAGCGCGCTCGGAGGTGGCGGCGTCCGCGCTCTGGGCCTCCTCGATCAGCGCGAGCTCCCGCGCCCGGCGCTCGGCGTCCTCGGACGCGCTCGAGCCCGTGTCGCGCGCGCGCTCGAGCCGCAGGCCGATCCGCTCCGCCGCGGAACGCGCGCCGTAGAGCCTGCTCGACAACGCCTCGCGCGCCCGGCTGTGCTCGGCGAACGCCCGCTCGGCAGCCTCCCGCCGGGCCGCAATCGCCGCCAACGACTTCTCCGTCTCGGCCCGCTCGGCGGCGGCGGCCGTCGCGACCTTCTCCGCCTCGGCGAGCTCCAGCGCGACGGCCCGCACGTCGTCGCGCGCCAGCTCGAGGCGCGCCTCGAGCGACTGCCGCTCGAGCCGTTCGTGCAGCTCCGCCGCCTCGGCCTGGCGCTTCAGAGGACGCAGCCGTGAGCGCGCCTCGCGCTCGACGTCGAGGGCGCGGTCGAGGTTGTCCTGCGTGCGCTCGAGCTTGAGCTGGGCGCGCCGGCGGCGCTTGCGGTGCTTGCCGAGCCCGGCGGCCTCCTCGATCAAGAGCCGCCGGTCGCGCGGCTTCGAGTGGATGATCGCCTCGACCCGGCCCTGGGACACGACCGAGTGCATCTCCTTGCCAAGCCCCGTGTCGGACAGGACCTCCAGCACGTCGACGAGCCGGCAGCGCGCGCCGTTCAGGCGGTACTCGCCGTCGCCCGAGCGGTCGAGCCTGCGCAAGATCGAGATCTCGGAGAAGTCCGACTCGAGCTCGCCGTCGGAGTTGTCGAGCACCACCTCCACCTCGGCGGCGCCCCGCGACGGCAGCCCGTGGCCGCCGGCGAAGATCACGTCCTGCATCGTCTGGCCGCGTACGGCGAGCGGCGACTGCTCGCCCATCGCCCAGAGCACGGCATCCGTGATGTTCGACTTGCCGGACCCGTTAGGGCCGACGATCACGGAGACGCCCGGCGCGAAGTCGAGCTTCGTGCGGTCGGGGAAAGACTTGAAGCCCTTCAGGGAGATCGAGCGAAGATGCATCTAGGCCGATTCCTCCAGCCAATCGAGCGCGCGCAGCGCGGCTTCCTGCTCCGCGCTCTTCTTCGTTCTTCCCTTGCCGCGCCCGATCTCCTCCCCGTCGACCTCGGCGACGGAGACGAAGCTGCGGTCGTGCGGCGGCCCCTGCTCGGACTCGATCCTGTAGGTGACGACCTCCGCCCGGCGCGCGAGCCGCTCCTGCAGGACCGACTTGAAGTCGACGGGATGCTCGAGCGCCTCCTCGACCTGCTCCGCGAACGCGTCCACCACCGTGGGCGCCACGCGCTCAAAACCGAACGCGAGGTAGGTCGCGCCGATGATCGCCTCGCAGATCGAGGCCAGGATGCGGTCGCTCTCGATGAGCATCTCGGCGCTCTTGCCCGTGCCCTCGGGCGCGTGGGCGCGCAGCCGGTCGGGTACGTCGAGGTCGCGCGCGACCTGCGCGCACGCCTGCCGCGACACCGCCTGCGCGCGCAACTTGGTCAAACGCCCAGCCCCGTAGCGGGGAAAGCGCGGGTACAGGTTGCTCGAGATCGAGAGGCTCAGGACCACGTCCCCGAGGAAGGCCAGCCGCTCATAGGACTCCCAGCGTTGGTCGACCCAACTCGAATGTGTGAAGGCCTGGCGAGCAAGGTCGTCTGGAAGTTCGTCGAGTAGGGAGCTGAGAGTGTCCAGTGGATCACTCAGGGGGCGTTCTGCGGGGCGTGTGCCGAGACGAAGTCGGCGGCCTGGCCGACCGACCTGATCTTCACGGCCTCCTCGTCCGGAATGCGGATGCCGTAGGTGTCCTCAAGCTCCATCGTCAGCTCCACGAGGTCGAGCGAGTCGGCCTCGAGGTCCTCCTTGAAGCGCGTCCCCTCCTGGATACGGTCGATATCGACCTCGAGCTCAGTGGAGAGATGGTCGCGGATGAGCTGCAGAACCTCGTCTCTAGTCATCGATGGGGGCGACCGTAGCAGTGGGTGCGGATCGCAAGGCGCCACCGGCCTCCAGGGCCGCGAAAGTGCGCTCGAGGACGCGCTCGTCGACGGCCCGCTGCGCCACCCGCACGGCGTTTGCGATGCCCTCGGCGGTCGAGCCGCCGTGGGCGATCACGACGATGCCGCGCACGCCCAGGAGGATCGCGCCGCCGGTGGTGTTCGGGTCGAGCTCGCGCCGCAGGTCGCCCACCGCGCCTCGGATGAGGAGGCCGCCGACCGTCGATACGCGGCTCGCGCGGACCGCGTCGCGCACCGCTCCCACCACCGTCTTCGCGGTGCCCTCCATCAGCTTCAGCGCGACGTTGCCGGTGAAGCCGTCGGTGACGATCACGTCGGCCGCCCCCGCCGTGACGTCGGTCCCCTCCACGTTCCCGATGAAGTTGATCGAGCTCGCCGACGCGTCGGCCAGGCGCTCGTGCGCGGCTACGACGTCGGGCGTGCCCTTCGTGGCCTCCTCGCCGATCGAGAGCAGGCCCACTCGCGGGCGCTCCACGCCGTGCACCGCCTCCATGAACGCCGAGCCCATGTAGGCGAACTGCACGAGGTGCTCGGGCCGCACCTCGACGTTGGCGCCCACGTCCACCATGAGCGTCGGCGCGCCGGGCACCGGCAGCATCACGGCCACGCCCGGCCGGTGCACGCCACGCAGGCGCTTCAAGTGCAGCACCGCGCCTGCCAGGGCCGCGCCCGTCGGGCCGGCCGACACCGCGGCGTCGGCGTCGCCGCTCGCCACCGCTCGCACGGCCCGCACGATCGACGAGTCCGGCTTCGAGCGCACCGCGAGCACCGGCTCCTCGTCGTTGCCGATCGCGAGCGGCGCGTCGACCACGCGCGGGTAGCCCGCGAGCTGCGCTGCGGGGCCGAACAGCGTGATCTCCGATCCCGACAGCCGGCCGCCCTCGGCGACGGTCGCCGGGCCGTTGTCGGCGCCGTTCGCGTCGAGCGCGATCATCGACTCGGAAGTCTGGCTACGCGCTCGGCGGCTTGACTTCGCGGCCGCCGTAGTAACCGCACTCCGGGCAGACCCGGTGCGGCAGGCGCGGAGAGTGGCACTGCGGGCAGATGCTGAGGCGCGGAAGCTCGATCTTGTGCTGCGAGCGGCGCTTGTTGGTGCGCGCGTGAGATTGCTTTTGCTTTGGGACAGCCATGCGGTGGGGCAGTCTAGCGACTGACCGTCCGCAGTCGGCAGTGCGCAGTCCGCAGGGCGTTGGCGCGATCGCCCTGCGGACTGCCGACTGCGGACTGCCTACTCGAACTTCAATTCGCGCAGCGCCGCCCAGCGCGGATCGGGCTCTGACTCGTGAGCGTGATCCGGCGCGGTGTTGAGGTTCTCGCCGCATATCGCGCACAGGCCGAGGCAGTCGGCTGTACAGACGATCTGGGTCGGGAGGGCGAGGGCCAGCGCGTCGCGGGCCCATGAGCGCAGGTCGAGCTCGTCGCGGCTGACGTAGGGCGAGGTGAGCTCGTCGTCGTCGCCCGAGCCGAGCTGGTCCACCTCGCGGGCGTCAACGTCGATCGTGGACTCGGCAGCCTCGAGACAGCGCATGCACGGTCCCTCGAGCGGCACGCTGAAGCGCAGCCGCAGCGAGTAGCCATGCATCGTGCGCGAGACGTCGAGTCGCACGGGCACCTCGTGCTCACCCGTGGCGTAGGTCTGGCCGCCGAACGACAGCGGGTCAAGCGTCACGTGCGTGTCGATCCGACGGCCCTCTCCCGAATGCAGCGAGAGTCGACCGAGATCGAAGATGTCGGTCCGTTGAGCCATCGCCACAAAAGGTAGCGATGCGGTCAGGTGAGGCGGACCGCGCTAGCGGACTTCGGCTTCTTCGCGGCCGGCGAGCCGGTCGCGGCCGCGCTGCACGGCGGCGGTGAACTTCGTGAGGTTGACCTCGAGGGTGTTGAGGATGTCGTCGGCGTAGTCCTCCGCGCCGAGACGGATCTCGCGCTCGCGGGCGCGGGCCTCCTCGATGATCTCGTCGGCCTGGCGCTCGGCCTGCTTGACGACCTCCTCGTTGGAGATCAGCCGAGTCTGCTCGTCGCGCGCCTCCTTGATGATGCGCTCGGCCTCGCGCTTGGCCTCGGCGAGCATCTCCTGGCGCTCCTTCACGATCCAGCGCGCCTGCTTGATCTCCTCAGGGATCGTCGCGCGCATCTGATCGAGGATGTCGTAGATCTCCTCCTTGTCGACGCGCACCTGGTCCGTCAGCGGAACCGGTTTCGCGTTGTGGATGAGGTCGTCGAGTTTGTCGATCAGTACCAGGACGTCCATTGCAGCCTCAAATTCGTCAGCGTCCGACTTCCTCCTCCAACCGCTTCGCCACGGCTGAAGGAACCAAACCCTCTGTATCTCCGCCGAACATGGCCAGTTCTTTCACCCCGCTGGAGCTTAGGAAGCTGTATTGGGGTGACGCCATCAGGTAAATGCTCTCGATCTCCGGCGCCATCTTACGGTTGAGCTGGTTCATCTCGAACTCATATTCGAAGTCCGAAATCGCGCGCAAACCCTTCACGATGGCGTTCGCGCCGTTCTCTCGAGCGAATTCGACGAGCAGCGTATCAAAGGTTTTTACCTGCACATTCGGTAGTTTCGCCACTTCGGCCTGAATGAAGTTGACCCGTTCCTCGGCGCTGAAGATGGTCGTCTGCTTGCGCACCGGCTGGTTCACCACGCCGACCACCACCTGGTCGAACACCTGCGCGGTGCGGGTGATGATGTCGAGATGCCCGAGCGTGACCGGGTCGTAGGAGCCCGGGCAGACAGCGGTTCCCTTTGCCGGATCAGGCGCCACGATGGATCGCAATGCGCGTGTCGCCGTAGACGCGCTCGTCCATTAGCGGGAGCGTCAGCTCGAGCGGGTTGCGCTTGTCGGATTCGGACACGATGCGGGCGTCTTTCGAGAGAAAGGCCGGAAGCCGCTCGGACAGCGGACCGGCCAGTTCGGAAGCGGAACTATATGGGGGGTCGACGAATACGAGGTCGAATGGGCGTTCGCTTGCGCCGCGCAGGTAGGCGAGCACGTCGCGGCGCTGCACCGTCGCCTCCGCCCCGATCGCGTCAAGATTGCGCCTGATCGCGGCGACCGCGCGCGGGTCGGAGTCCACGAATACGGCTTCCCCCGCCCCGCGCGAGAGCGCCTCGAGGCCGAGCGCGCCGGAGCCCGCGAACAGGTCGAGCACGCGCTCGCCGCCCAGCGGCCCGAGGATCGAGAAGAGCGCCTCGCGCACCCGGTCCGCGGTGGGGCGCGTGCGGGTGCCCGTGGGCGCGTGCAGGCGGCGGCCCTTGTAGCTGCCGGCGACGATTCTCACGCTCGGCATCCTCACACGGTTAGAGTCGGCGCATGGACCGCGCCGCGTACCGGCAGTCGAGCCTCGACACCTGGAACGCGCTCGCGCCGATGTGGGACGAGCGGCGCGAGCAGATCGCCGAGCCCGTCACCCCCGTGCGCGACCGGATGCTTGAGCTGCTCTCGCCACATGCCGGCGAGACGCTGCTCGACATCGCCTGCGGCAGCGGCGAGATGACGGAGCTTGCATCGCCGCTCGTGGGCGCGTCGGGCCGCGTGATCTGCACGGACTTCGCGGCGCAGATGGTGGCTGCCGCGCGGCGGCGTGGCGAACAGGCCGGCCTTGCGAACGTCGAGTACCGCGAGATGGACGCCGAGCAGATGGACCTCGCCGACGCGAGCGTGGACGGCGTCACCTGCCGCTTCGGCTACATGCTGATGACCGACCGCGTGGCGGCGCTCCGCGAGACGCGCCGCGTGCTGCGCGACGACGGGCGGCTCGTGTTCGCCGTCTGGGCCGAGCCGATGCGCAACCCGTGGGTGCTCGTGCCGGGCAGCGTGCTGCTCGAGCGCGGCCTCATGCCGCCGCCCGACCCCGAGGGGCCGGGCATCTTCGCCCTCGGCGACCGCGACAAGATCCACGCCTCGCTCGCCGCGGCGGGACTCGCGGCCGCAGAGCTGAGCGACGTCGAAATCCATCACCACAGCGCGGACCGCGAGACGATGTGGGAGCGGATCACGCAGACGATGGGCCCGCTCGCGACGGCCATCGCGGAACAACCTGCCGACGAGCAGGCGTCGATTCGCGCCGCCATCGAGGAGCGCGCCGAGGCCTTCCGCTCGGACGACGGCTATCACCTCCCGGGCGCCGCCTACGTCGTGCTCGCGGAGCCGGTGATATAGGTGGGCCATGGACGACGTCGCCCAGATGACAGCGATCTACGACGCGTTCAACCGGAGAAACTTCGAGGAGCTCGCGGGGCTCATGGACCCCGAGGTGGTGTTCGAGGAGGCTGAGGCGCGCGGCGACCGCACCCGCGAGCGGCGCGGACGCGAGCGCCTGCTCGAGTACCTCGTGTCTTGGTGGGACGCCTGGGAGACCGTGCACTGGGACGTCTACGACGGCCGCGAGGAAGGCGGCCGCGTGCTCACGCTCTGCACCCTGCGCGGCCGGCCGCGCGGCACGGACACCGAGGTCGACCGCCGCATGGGACACATCACGCGCTTTCGCGACGGGCGGATGCTCCACACCCGCAGCTACGTCGACGTCGAGCGGGCCGCGAGCGACTTCGAGGCCGGGATCGGCTAGGCGGGCTCCGCTAGGCCGGGATCGGCTCGTGCTCCGAGCCGAACGCCGCCACCACGGCCTCGCGCAGCAGGACGTGCTCGGGCTCCGACAGGCCCGGGTCGCGCGCCAGCAGCTCGTCGGCGCGGTCGGTGGCCAGCTCGAGCAGCGGCAGGTCCTCCGGCAGCCGCGCCATCCGGAACACCGCCTCGCCGTGCTGGCGGGTGCCGAGGATGTCGCCCTGCTTGCGTAGCTCGAGGTCGATCTCGGCGAGCTTGAAGCCGTCCCGCTCCGTGGCAATCGCCTCGAGGCGCGGCAGCTTGGGGTCACCGAACAGGACGCAGAGCGATTCGTGCTCGCCGCGGCCGATGCGCCCGCGCAGCTGGTGGAGCTGACTGAGCCCGTAGCGCTCGGCGGCCTCGATCAGCATGACGGTGGCGTTGGGCACGTCGATTCCCACCTCGATCACGCTCGTGGCCACGAGCACGTCGGCCTCGCCGGAGACGAACGCCCCCATCGCCTGCGACTTGCGCGCCGACGGCATCTGGCCGTGGATCAACTCGACGCGGTGGTCGCGGAACTCGGTCTTCGCGAGCCGCTCCGCCTCGGCGCTCGCAGCGCGCGCCTGCAGCGTCTCGGACTCCGACACGAGCGGGCACACCACGTAGCACTGCCGCCCCTTCGCGATCTCCTCGCGGATGCGCTCGTAGGCGCGCTTGCGCGCGCGCTCGCCGTCCACCACGTGCGTCTCCACCGGCTTGCGCCCGGCGGGCAGCTCGCGCAGCGTCGTCGCGTCGAGGTCGCGGTAGAGCGTGAGCGCCAGAGTGCGCGGGATCGGCGTGGCCGTGAGATGGAGCGCGTGCACCGCCATGCCGCGCGGCGCCTTGGCGTCGAGCGCCGCCCGCTGGCGCACGCCGAAGCGGTGCTGCTCGTCGATCACACACAGCGCCAGGTCGCGGAACTCCACGGGCGGCTCGATCAACGCGTGGGTGCCCACGATCAGCTGCAGCTCGCCGCTCGACAGCCTCCCGAGAATCTCGCGGCGTCGCGCGGCCGGAGTCGAGCCGGTGAGCACGGCGATCGGGACGAGCCCGCCGAGCAGACGGTCGAGCGTGGCCAGGTGCTGCTCGGCGAGCGTCTCGGTGGGCGCCATCAGCGCCGCCTGGGCGCCGTTTTCTGCGGCGCGCAGCAGCGCGTTCAGCGCCACCACGGTCTTGCCGGAGCCCACCTCCCCCATCAGGAGGCGCTGCATCGGCTCCGCGCGCGCCAGGTCGGCGTCGATCCGCTCGAACGCCTCGCGCTGGTCGCCCGTCGGCGCGAACGGCAGCGCGGCGCGCCAGGGATCCACCAGCTCGCCCGTGGGCTGCAGCTCGGGCGCCGGGCGGCCGTCCTGGCGGGCGCGGCGGCGCCCCGCCAGCGCCAGCTCGAGCAGCAGCAGCTCCTCGAACGCAAGCCGCCTGCGCG
The DNA here is from genome assembly GCA_036494715.1 of Thermoleophilaceae bacterium. Lineage (GTDB taxonomy): Bacteria > Actinomycetota > Thermoleophilia > Solirubrobacterales > Thermoleophilaceae > JAICJR01. The sequence continues at coordinate 14,849 of DASXNY010000138.1, read as the reverse complement.
CCTCGTCGTCGTCGATGCCCTCGGCCGGGAAGTGGAGCGCGGCCAGCGACGCGGGCCTGTCCGGCAGCCGCTCGCCCGCGCGGATGTAGGCCGGCAGCGGCTCGACCACGTCGTGCACGTGCTCGCGCTGCGCCCACACCAGCTCTCGCAGCCTGTCCGAGCCGAGCCCCTTCGTGCCGGGGTAGACGGACACCAGCCCGACCGTGTGCACCACCGCCGAGCTGCCCGCGGCGTCCACGAGCTCGTGCTCGTTGACCCAGAACTGGTTGCGCTTCTTCATCCGGCCGCGCAGGAGCAGGCGCGCGCCGGGTGCCACCTGGTCGGCCACCCAGGGCCGGTTGAACCAGATCGCCACCAGCGGTCCCGACTCGTCGAATACGCGCGCCTCGGAGCGCGGCCGCATGCGCCGGTTGCGCGCCGGGCGGGTGGCGATCGAGCGCACCTCCACCTCCACTGTCGCGTCCTCGTCGGGCGCGAGGCTGGCGATCGGGCGCACCTCGCCCCGATCGGCGTGGCGGCGGGGCAGGTGCTCCAGCAGGTCGCCGACGGTCTCGAGGCCGAGCACGGCGGCGCCCTCACGCACCTGCTTCGACAGGGTCAGCTGCTCGGCGAGCCGGCTCGGGCGGGGCAGCGAGCGCAGCGGCACGGCGAGCGCCTCCTCGAATGTCAGCTCTGCAGTGTCGGCGAAGCGGGTGGGTATGACCGAGAAGCTACCGCTGACCTGAGTCGTAATTCCGTCTCAGGTCACTCGGCGGCCAGGAGGTACCACCAGGCGGGCTGGTCGCCCTGCTGCCAGTCGAGCTCGAGGCCGTCCGCCAGCGCTATCGCCACGCCCGCCTCGTCGAGCGGCGCGCCCTCACCCGCTATGCAGGTGAGCACCTCGCAGCCCTCGGCCACCAGCGCGATCGTCTGCGGGAGCACCTCGCGCAGGTCGCCCCAGGCCACCAGGTCCTCGCCGGCGTAGCCGAGCGCGTCGCCCTCCTTGAAGCGGCCCTGGGCGTCGCCGCGGGCCGCCTGCGCGATGCCGCCGGTGCGCAGGGCCTCGGCCGCGGCGCCCAGCGCGCCGGCGTTCTCCTCGCTCGAACGCGACGGCTCGAAAGCGAGCAGCGCCGCGAGGCCGGTCTGCTGCGCGCGCGTGGGCACGACCCGCACGGGCCGCTCGGACAGCTCCGCGGCCCGCTCGGCGGCAAGGATGACGTTGGGTGAGTTGGGCAGGACGAGCACCTCGTCCGCCTCGACGGCGTGGATGCCTGCGAGCAGCTCGTAGGTGGAGGGGTTGAGCGTCGCGCCGCCCTGGACGACCTGGGCGCCGAGCTCCTCGTAGAGGCGGATCAGGCCCTCGCCGTTGGCGACCGCCACGACGGCGCAGTGCGAGCGCTGCGCCGGCCTGCCCTCGCCGCCGTTTGCCGCGATCCGCATGCGGCGGTCGGCGATCTGTTCGCGCATGTCCGCGACGTCGAAGCGCGACACCTCGCCCGCGCCCTCGAACAGCGCGGCGGCCGAGTCCGGCTCGTCGGTGTGCACGTGCACGCGCAGCGTCCTGTCGTCGCCGACGACGAGTACGGAGTCGCCGATCTCCTCGAGCCGCGCCACGAACGTCGACGCCTCCAGGCCGTCGCCGGACACGGCGAAGTTGGTACAGAAGCGGTACTGGCTCGACTCGTGCTGCGGCAGGTGTAGCGAGCGCGCCGGCAGCTCGTGCGCGATCGCAGGCGGCTCCTCGCCGCGCAGCGCGCCGACGACGCCCGCGATCAAGACCGTGATGCCGTACGCGCCGGCGTCCACCACGCCCGCCTCGCGCAGTACGGCGAGCTGGTCCGGGCCCTTCTGCACTGCGTCCTTGGCGGCCTCGAGAGCGCGCTCCAGCACCTCTGCCAGCAGCTCGTCCTGCTCCTCGGGCGGAGCGTCGGGGCCAAGCCGCGGCGTGTCCATGTGAGCGAGGTCCTGCGCCACGCGGTGCGCCATCGCGCGCACGGCGGTGAGCATGGTGCCCTCGGCCGGGTCGCGCACGGACTCGTACGCGGCGTCTGCGGCGCGCGCGAAGGCGGCGGCCACGAGCACGGGGTCCACCAGCTCGCCCGGCCGCGACGCCAGCTCGGCGGCCGCGCCGCGCACGATCTGCGACAGGATCACGCCGCTGTTGCCGCGCGCGCCGAGCAGCGCGGCGCGCGCCACGGCGTGCACGATCGCGTCGCGGCCGATCACGTCGATCGGCTCGCCATTCATGCGGTCGATCTCGTCGAGCACCGCGCGCATGGTCATCGCCATGTTGTCGCCGGTGTCGCCGTCGGCGACCGGGAAGACATTGAGGTCGTTGACCTCCTGGCGCCGCGCCTCAAGCTCCGCATACGCGGCCGCTACGGCACTACGGAATCGAACGAGACTGGGATCGGGCACGACGGGGTTGTACACCGGCACGTCGGACGGGTTGCGCCCGGGCCCGGACTCTGGCAGCGACCTACGGTGGGCTAGACAGCCTTCGTGACCTTACCGGCCTTCAAGCATCGCGTGCAGACATACTCGCGGCGCGGGGCGCCGGACACGAGGATGCGGACCTTCTGGAGGTTCGGGTCGAACCGCCGCTTGGTCGCCACCATCGAGTGACTGCGGCTGTTTCCGAACGCCGGGCCCTTCTTGCACACGTAACACACCTTCGCCATGGGTCGAGAAATCTAGCAACGAGTGATCCGCCGGATGATCCCGGCCGTCAGGTCCGGGCGGCTGACTGCCCCGTCCGCGACCTGTTCGATGCGCGCCTCGGGCACGTCGCGCTTGAGCACCGCCGCGAGCTCCGGCGGGAACCACAGGTTTCCCCCGAATATCAGGATCCAGAGCCGGTCGCCCAGGCGCCTCCCGGCCTCGCGCGAGTCGTGGCTTCCCCACTGGCGCAGCCTGGCGACGGCGGCCTCCTGCGGCGAGTAGGCCACGACAAGCTCGATCCGCCGCTGGACCCCTTCCGCGTCGAGCTGCGGATTTCCGCCCTCTACAGCAGCGCGCAGGCCGGTGCGATAGTCGTTTTCGAACAGCGTGACGAGAGCGCCCACCACGGCCGGCGAAGACGCCAGGCCATCCTCCACTGCCTCATAGTCGCCGCCGCTGCCGAGCGCCGCCACCCCAGGGCTGACGACTCCCGCCACGAGCTCGGGCTCGAGCGCGGAGGTCTCGACGGCGCGGTGGAGCGCGTCACCGAACCCGACCAGCACACCCGGCTCACCGAGCTCGACGAGCAGGTGTGCGAGGTCCTGGGCATCGCTGGGAATGTCGTACGGACCCGTGCGCGTGGACTCGCCGGTGCCGCGCGGGTCATAGGTCACTACGCGGTGGTCGGCCGCAAGGTCATCGCCGAGCGCGGAGAACGCGCTCGGGATCGAGATGCAGGGAGCCGCCACCAGCACGAGCGGCCCCTCGCCGCGCTCCTCCCAATGCAGCTCTACGCCGTCAGGCAGCCGGAGCTTCGGCACGATCCGGCACCTCGCGGATCGGATCGCCCGAGCGGATCGTGCCGCCGCGCAGGATGTCGGCGCGCAGGCCGCCGCGGTGCACGAGCCCGCGCATCACGCCCGGCTCCGTGAGTTTCTGCAGGTGGCTGCACGGCTCGCACAGCTCGATCCCCACGCACTCGACATCGCCGACCAGGAAGCGCTTGCCCACGAGCGGATTGAGGCGGATGCCGCGCGTCTGAAGCTGACGCCGGCTCTCCCCCGGGCCGAGCTCGATCCCGTGCTCCGCCGCCAGCGCCTCGAGCGCCTCGGCCTCGATCAGGGTGATGTCGCGTCCCGACTCCTCGTCGGGCGGCGCGTTCTCGCGGTACTGGCGATCGCCGACGAGACCCTTGCCGACCACGGCCTCGACCTCGGGCACCTCGCCGAGCGGCCCGGCGTTCGCGGGACCGATGAAGATCGCCTCTACGCGGCCTTCGCTCACGGCAGGAAGCGCGCCACGCTCTCGGCCACGCACACCGGCTTCTCGGTGCCCTCGACCTCGACCGTGAACTTGGTGACCGCCTGGAACCAGCCGCCGCCGACGTCGTCCACCGAGATCACCTCGGAGTACGCGCGCGCCTTCGCGCCCGCGGGTACGGGAGCCGGGAAGCGGACCTTGTTCCAGCCGTAGTTCACGCCGAGCTTGAAGCCCTTGTTCTCCATGAGCTGCTCGCGGAAGCCGTCGATGATGGACAGCGTGAGGTTGCCGTGCGCGATCGGCCCGCCGAACGGGCTCTCGGCCTTCGCGCGCTCGATGTCGACGTGGATCCACTGGTGATCCCCGGACACGTCGGCAAACGCGTTGATCATGTCCTGAGTGACCTCGCGCCACTCGCTCGGCCCGATCTGTTGGCCGACGATTTCCTTCAGACCTTCGATTCCGTCAACGGTTATAGGTGACATGGGGGGAGCGTACCCGGACGCTCACATGAGCGGCCGGAAGCCCGAGCAGAGCACCCGCATCCAGCCGATCTGGCCGTCGCGCTCCTCGAGGTAGGCCTGCTGCTCGACCAGGAACTCCCCGTCGGGGTTACGCACCCGAAAGCGGTAGCCGACCCGCTCGCGGTCGGCGATCGTGTCGCTCTCGACGCTCACGAGCTCCTCGATCTCGTCCGAGTCCTCGAACCATTTGCGCAGCGCGCCCTGGATCACCTCGTCGGCGCTGTGCGCCTCCCAGTTCCTGCCCGGCGTGAGACCGCGGAAGTCGATCCCGGGATGGAGCAGCGCGGCGAGCGCCTCGAAGTCCTTCCTGGCCAGCGCTTGCGCGAAGGCCTCACCGAGGGCGGATGTGGTGGGCGCTGACATGGCGCGGGTCAGATGACCTCGCGCATGATCTTAAGCGCCTCGTCGATGCCCGCGCGATCGACGTCGAGGTGCGTGACGGCGCGCAGCCGCGTGAGGTCGAGGCGGGTGACCTGCACGCCGGCGCCGCGCAGCGCCTCGCCGGTCTTGGTGGCGTCGGCGACCTCGAACACGACGATGTTGCTTTGCACGGTCGCGGGGTCGATCGTGACGCCGTCGATCTCCGCCAGGCTCTCCGCGAGGACGCGCGCGTTGTCGTGGTCGTCGGCCAGACGCTCGACGTGGTGGTCGAGCGCGTAGAGCCCGGCCGCCGCGACGACGCCCGACTGGCGCATCGCGCCGCCCCACATCTGCTTGTAGCGCCAGGCCTCTTCGATCAGGTCGCGCGAGCCCACGAGCACCGCCCCGATCGGCGCGCCGAGGCCCTTGGTGAAGTCGATCCAGGCCGTGTCGAAGCCGGATGCCTGGTCGGCCGCGGACACGCCGGAGGCCACCACCGCGTTCATCAGCCGGGCGCCGTCCATGTGGGCGCTCAGATCGTGCGCGCGGGCCACGCCGAGGACTTCCCTGATCGTCGCGATCGGCCACACGCGGCCGCCGCCGATGTTGGTCGTCTGCTCAACGGAGACGAGCCGCGAGCGCGGTGCGTAGCGGTCGCCGGGCGGCCGGATGGCGGCCTCAAGCTGCTCGGCGGTGAAGATGCCGGCGTCGCCGTCGAGCGGGCTCATCACCGCGCCCGAGAGCGAGGCCGGGCCGCCCGCCTCGAACTGCAGCGGGTGCGCGGTCTTGTCGAGGATCACCTCGTCGCCGCCAGGGCCGATGTGCAGGCGGTAGGCGATCTCGTTGCACATCGTGCCGGTGGGCAGGAACAGTCCGGCCTGGTGACCGAGCAGCTCGGCGACGCGTTCTTGCAAGGCGTTCGTGGTTGGATCGGCGAGGCGCTGCTCGTCGCCCACCTCGGCGTCGTACATCGCCTTGCGCATCGCCTCGGTCGGGCGCGTCTGCGTATCTGAGAAGAGATTGATCGTCATGAGTGACTGGTGATCGGTGATTGGTGACTGGTTCTAGTTACTAGTCACCAGTCACCTGAGCTTCCGTCGCAGTTCATCCATCGCCAACACCGCCCTCGCCGCGTCTTCTCCCGAGTGGCGCTTGGGGCCGCCGGCCCTGGCGAGCGCCTGCTCCATCGTGTCGACCGTGAGGACGCCGAAGGCGCAGGGGACGCCGCTGTCGAGCGACACGCGGGCGATGCCGCTGGCGGCCTGCGCGCAGACGTAGTCGTAGTGGTCGGTCTCGCCGCGGATCACCGCGCCGACGCAGGCGACGCCCGCGTAGCGGCCCGACTCGGCGCAGTACTTGGCCGCCAGTGGGAGCTCGAACGCGCCCGGCACGTCGTGCACGTCGACCTCACCGCCCGCCTCCTCGAAGACGTGGCGCGCGCCGTCGACGAGCCGCTCCGCCAGGTCCTCGTAGAAACGCGCCGCCGCGATCGCCCAGCGATCGCCCTCAGGCACCCGGGCTCTCCCGGTCGCTGGCGGGCTCCACGGCCGGCTCGTCGCGCTCGCGGTCGGCGATGCGCTCGCTCTGGAGCATCTCCTCGTCGAGCGCGAGTCCCTGGTGGTGCAGCAGGTGGCCCATGCGCTCGCGCTTGGTGCGCAGGTAATCCGCGTTGTAGGCCGTGGGCGGATGCTGGATCGGGATCTGGTCGGTCACGGCCAGGCCGTAGCCCTCGAGGCCGACGATCTTCTTCGGGTTGTTCGTCAGCAGGCGGATCGAGCTGAGCCCGAGATCCACCAGGATCTGGGCGCCGATGCCGTAATCGCGCAGGTCGGCCGGCAGGCCGAGCTCGAGGTTGGCGTCCACCGTGTCGAGCCCGTCCTCCTGCAGCTTGTAGGCGCGCAGCTTGTTGAGCAGGCCGATGCCGCGCCCCTCCTGGGCGAGGTAGAGCAGGACGCCCTGGCCCTCCTCCTCGATGCGCCGCAGCGCGTCTTCGAGCTGCTGGCCGCAGTCGCACCGCTGCGAGTGGAAGACGTCGCCGGTGAGGCACTCGGAGTGCACGCGCACGAGCACGTCGTGCTTGCCCTCGACGTCGCCCTTGACCATCGCCACGTGGTGCTTCGTGTCGACGAGCGAGCGGAAGCCGATCACGGTGAAGTCGCCGTAGTCGGTCGGCATGTGGGCGGACACGACGCGCTCGACGAGCTTGTCGTGGCGGCGCCGGTAGGCGATCAGGTCCGCCACCGTGATCATCTTCAGCTCATGGCGCGTGCAGTAGTCGACGAGGTCCGGCACGCGGGCCATCGTGCCGTCGTCGTTCATGATCTCGCAGATCACGCCGGCCGGAGTGAGGCCCGCGAGCCGCGCCAGGTCTACCGCCGCCTCGGTCTGGCCGGTGCGCTCGAGCACGCCGCCGGCCTTGGCCTTGAGCGGGAAGATGTGGCCGGGCTGGACGAGGTCCTGCGGGCGCGAGCCCGTGTCGATCGCCACCTGGACGGTGTGCGCGCGGTCGTGCGCGGAGATGCCTGTGGTCACGCCCTCGCGCGCCTCCACCGACACGGTGAACGCGGTCTGGAAGGGCGACTCGTTCTTGGCCGCCATGAGGTCGAGGCCGAGGTCGTCGCAGCGCTCGGGCGTCAGCGCGAGGCAGATCAGGCCGCGCCCCTCCTTGGCCATGAAGTTGATCGCCTCGGGCGTCGCGAACTGCGCCGCCAGCGTGAGGTCGCCCTCGTTCTCGCGGTCCTCCGCGTCGCAGACCACGACCATGCGGCCGGCGCGAATGTCCTCGAGGGCCTCTTCGATCGTTGCAAACGGCGCGCTCATGAGCGCGCCCCCTGCGTCAGCTTCTCAACGTATTTCGCGAGCACGTCAACCTCCAGGTTCACCACGCGGCCCGGCGCCGCGCTGCCTAACGTCGTTCTCTCGAGCGTCTCGGGGATAAGAGACACCGTAAAGCCTTCGTCGTCCAGGTCCGCCACGGTCAGCGATACGCCGTCCATGGCGATCGAGCCCTTCTCCACGACGTAGCGCAGGATCTCGGGCCCGCAGGCAATGCGGACCACGTTGGCGAAGCCGTCAACCGTCACGTCCTCGACGGTGCCCGTGCCGTCCACGTGGCCCTGCACGAAGTGGCCGCCGAGGCGGTCCGCGGGACGCAGCGGGAGCTCGAGGTTGACCGGGTCGCCCTCGGCGAGTGGCCCGAGCGACGAGCGCCGCAGCGTCTCGGCCATGACGTCGGCGCGGAAGGCGCCGTCGGCGACGCTCACCGCCGTGAGGCAGACGCCGTTGACGGCCACCGAGTCACCCTCGGAGATCTCCGCGGCCAGCGCAGTCGCGACCTCGAGCCGCGAGCCCGCCGGCTCGTTCTCGATCGTGCGCACGCTGCCCAGGTCCTGTACCAGTCCCGTGAACATCACCACTCCGTCATGCGCGCCTTGATCAGCACGTCGTCGTGGACCCGCTCGAAGTCGCAGGTGAGCGCGCGACGGGCGGCGTCGATCGCCTCCACGCCCTGCCCCTCGAGCGGAACGCGCGCGTGGCGGCCACCGACCAGCATCGGGGCGACGAACAGCCGCACCTCGTCGATCTCGCCGGCGTCGAGGAAGGCGCCCGCCAGGTGCGGGCCGCCCTCGAGCAGCAGCGACTGGATGCCGCGCGCGCCCAGCTCGGACAGCGCGGAGCGCACGCGCGCGCTCTCGTTCTCCCCGGGCGCGACGATCACCTCTGCGCCGGCGGCCTCGAGCGCGTCAGTGGAGGGGCGCGACGCCCCGCGCGAGCAGACGAGGAAGAGGGGCACCTCGCGCGCGGTGCGCACGAGCTGGCTCGTGCCGGGCAGGCGCGCCTCGGAATCGAACACCACCCGCGCGGGCTGCCGCTCGACGCCGTCGATGCGGGCGGTGAGCAGCGGGTCGTCCGCGAGCGCGGTGCCGATCCCCACGGCCACCGCGTCCACCTCGGCGCGCCAGCGATGCGACATCGCGCGGCTCTGCTCGCCCGAGATCCACTGCGAGTCGCCCGTGGAGGTGGCGACCTTGCCGTCGAGCGTCATCGCCGACTTGAAGACGACGTGCGGGCGACCGGTCTTCGCGTGCTTGCGGAAGGGCTGGTTCAGCAGGCGCGCGGCGTGCGCGGGCGCGCCGGCGGCGATGTCCACGCGGATGCCCTCGTCGCGCAGGATGCCGAGGCCGCGGCCAGAGGCGTGCTCGCTGGGGTCGTCGGTGGCCACCACCACGCGCGCAATGCGGGCCTCTGCGATGGCGTCCGTGCAGGGCGGCGTCCTGCCAGTGTGGCAGCACGGCTCGAGCGAGACGTACATCGTCGCGCCCGCCGGATCCTCCGTGCAGGAGGCGAGCGCCTCGCGCTCGGCGTGCGGCAGGCCGGCCGCCTGGTGCCAGCCCTCTCCGAGCACCCGGCCGTCCTTGACGATCACCGCGCCGACCAGCGGATTGGGGCTCGTGCGGCCCCGCGCGCGCTCCGCGAGCTCGATGGCTCGCAACAGGTGAAGTTCGTCGCTCGCGGTGTTGGTCAAATTTGTCACTAAAGGAATGGTAATTCGGGGTGGCGAGTGGCAGTTGGCGAGGGGCCGAACAACTAGGGTGCCGACCGTGACGCGACGTCTACGCGCCGCGGCCAGTCCCGTCTACCTCGCGCTGTTCCTGATCGTGGCGGTTGGCCTCCTGCTGCGCATCCTGCACAACACCTATGGGCTGCCCTACGTCTACAACATCGACGAGGGCTCGCACTTCACCAACCGCGCGATCGGGATGTTCGGCGGCAGCGCGGACCCGGGCTACTACCAGAACCCCTCCGCGTTCACGTACCTGATCCAGCTCGCGCTGCGCTTCCAGTACGGGCCTGCGCACCTGATCCCGTTCGGCCACTATGCGCGCGCGGTGCGCCAGTACAGCGAGGACCCGACCACGATCTATCGCACGAGCCGCACGCTGGCCGCTGTGCTCTGCATGTTCGGCGTGGTGTCGGTGTTCTGGGTGGGGCGGCGGCTGTGGGGAACGCTCGAGGGGATCGCTGCCGCGGCGGTGTTGTCGTTCGCGTTCCTGCCGGTGGCCTACTCGCGCGTGGCGGTGACCGACGTCGGAGCGCTGCTGCCGGTGGCGTTCGCGACCTACGCCTCGGTGCGCGTGTACGAGGAGGGCCGGCGCAAGCATTACCTGATCGGCGGCGCGATGGCCGGCCTCGCGTTCGGCTTCAAGTACACGGCGGGACTCGTGCTCGTGCCGATCCTGATCGCGACCGTCGCGCGGCTGATCCAGAAGGACCGCCGCGCGCTCCTCAACGGCGTGTTCGCGATCGCCGCCGCGGTGGCGGTGTTCTTCGTCACCAACCCGTACGTCTTCATCAACGTCTCCGACGCCTGGCACCAGCTCAAGGGCGAGCAGCAGCTTGCCGGCAAGTACGCGAAGCTCGGGCAGGAGGGCGACAACGGTCCCGCCTACTACCTGACCAGCCTGACCTGGGGCCTCGGCTGGGCGGCGGCGGTCGCGGCGTTCGCCGGGCTCGTGCTCGTGGCGCGCCGCTCGATCGTGCGCGCGCTGCTCCTCGCGGCGGTGCCGCTGCTGCTCTTCATCTACCTGAGCACGCAGGTGCGCTTCTTCGGCCGCTGGCTGCTGCCCGCCTACCCGGCGCTGGCCCTGCTCGCGGGGGTGGCCATCGCGGCGCTGGCGCGCCTCGTCCCGGGCGGCCGGCTCGTGCGCGCCGCGGCGCTGACGGTCATCGGGCTCCTCGCGCTCGCCCAGCCGCTGCTCGCCGACGTGCGCACGGCGCGCCTGCTCGGCCGCAGCGACACGCGCCAGCTCGCGCGCAACTGGCTCGTGCAGCGCTACCCGGCGCGCCTGCGAATCGTGATCGAGCCCGCCGTTCCACCGCGCTACTACCGCAAGATCTCGAACTCGGGACGAGGCGATCCGAGGCACAAGCAGTTCATCCGCGGCTTCATCCGCGACATCAACGACACCCACGACGACTACGGCAGCACGCTCTCCCCGGCGACGCTCAAGACCTATCGTCGTGCGGGCTTCTGCCTCGTGATGACGATGAGTCTCATCCAGGGCAGGGCTCAGAATGCGCACCTCGCCCCCGCGCTCGCGTACTACGACGCGCTGCGGAAGCAGTCCAAGCTGCTGCTCCACGTGAGTCCGTACAAGCGCGGGGCGAAGCCGGTGAAGTTCAACTTCGACCTGTCCTACAACTACTACCCCACCGCCTTCAACCGGCCCGGCCCGGAAATTTGGATCTACCGACTGAACAACTGCAAACAGGGCTTCGGGACCGTGCCGATCGGGACGGGGACGCCCACGACGGGGAACGCGCCAGGGGTCCGCAGGTGAGGAGGCCACGCCGGCCGCGCTGGCTCCGCATGCCTGGCGGGGCGGCGCTCGGCTGGATCATGCTGGGCGCGCTGGCGCTGCGGCTGTGGTCGATCAAGCACGGGCTGCCGTGGGTCTACTCGACGGACGAGGAGCAGCACTTCGTCCCGCACGCCGTGCACATGATCGGCGGCTCGCTCGACCCGAACTACTTCGAGAACCCGCCGGCGCTCACCTATCTCCTGTTCGCGGTGTTCAAGCTGCGCTTCCACGCAGGCTTCCCGTTCGGTTCGGGCGGCTTCCTGCACTCGTTCACGCGCGACCCGACCGCGGTGTTCACCACTGCGCGCGCGGTGGTGGCGCTGCTCGGCACGCTCAGCGTCGGCCTCATGTACTGGGCGGGCACGCGCTTCTACGAGCGGCGCGTCGGGCTGCTGGCCGCCGCGCTGATGGCGTGCGCGTTCCTGCCCGTCTTCTACGCCAAGCAGGCGCTCAACGACGCGGTCACGCTCGTGCCGCTCACGGTCGCGCTCGTGGCCTCCCTCGGCGTGTACGAGCGGGCGCGCACCTGGGAGTGGGCGCTCGCGGGCGCGGCGATCGGCGTGGCCATCGACGTGAAGTACACGGCCGGCGCGATGGTGGTGGTGCTCGGACTCGCGGCGCTGATGCGGCTGATCGAGAAGCGGCTCACGCTGAGGCAGCTCGTGAGCGGCGGCGCGGTGGCCGTGGCCGCGCTCGCGATCGCCGTGATCGTGCTCGACCCGTACGCGCTCGTGCACTTCTCGCTGTTCAAGCACCAGGTGCTGAACCAGGCGGGCACCGCCGGCAGCTCGGGCAAGATCGGGCAGTCCAAGCAGCCGGGCTGGATCTACTACATCTGGACGCTCACCTGGGGCCTCGGCTGGCTGCCGCTGCTCGCCGCCGCCGCGGGCTCGGTGCTCGCGCTGATCTCGGACCGCGCGCGCGGGCTGATGCTCGTCACCTTCCCGGTGCTGCTGTGGTTCTTCCTCGGCGGGCAGGCGCGCCACTTCGGCCGCTGGTACCTGCCGGCGTACCCCGCGCTCGCGATCCTCGCCTCCTACGCCGCGATCCGCGCAGTCGACGCGCTGCCCGCGGCGTGGGCCGCCCGGCGGCGGACGGTGCTGGTGGTAGTCGCCGGCGTCCTCTTGGCGATGCAGGGGCTGTGGACCAGCGTGCGCGTCGACTCCGTGCTCGCCCAGACCGACACACGCACGCTCGCGCGGCAGTGGATCGAGCGCAACGTTCCGGCAGGCAGCGGGCTCGTGGTCGAACCCGCGGTGTTCCCCGCGGACTTCCTGAAGGTCGGCAAGCCGAAGCACCCGTACCGGCTGTTCCCGATCAAGCCGCCGTTCCAGGCGTACGAGAAGCACCTCAGCCCGGCCAAGCTCGCGGCCTACCGCCAGCAGGGCTACTGCTACGTGCTCGTCGCGAGCTACCAGCACGACCGCGGCCTCAACGCCGGCTTCAAACAGGCGGGCGCGTACTACAAGGCGCTGAACGCGCAGTCGCAGACTCTCGCCACCTTTTCGCCGTACCGCTTCGGCGCGAAGCCGGTGAAGTTCAACTTCGACCTCTCGTTCAACTACCTGCCCCGCGCCTACGCGCGGCCGGGGCCGCTACTGCAACTCCGCAAGCTGAACGGCTGCCAGTAACGAGTAGAGCTCAGGCCTCACGACGCCAGGAAGTCGCCGACGAGCGCGGCAAACCTGTCCGGCGCCTCCACCCAGAGCATGTGCCCGACGCCATCGAGCAGCTCGAGCCGCGCGCCGGCGATGCCGTCGGCCACCTCCGCACAGGCCGCCGGGCCGAGGATGAAGTCCCTCTCGCCGGCAACGACCAGCGTCGAGGCCGTGACCGCCGGCAGGAGCGGCCGCAGGTCAAACGCCATGAACTCGTGCTCGTTGAAGTAGCCGAGCGCGGCCGCGTGCACAGGGTCGGTCATTACCTCCTCCACGAACGCCTTCTCGGCATCGCCGTAGTCCGCGAAGTAGAACGGCAGCTCCCGTGCGACCAGCTGGGCGAGTTCCGCGTCGTTCTCGAACTCGCCGGCTTCCTCCGCCTGCAGCGCCGCGCTTGCGTCTGCAAACCAGGGCTCGCCGGCGCGCTCCTGCATGGCCGCCTCCATCGCCTTGAGCTGCTCCTCCTGGAAGCGCGCACAGGTGGTCGCGAGCACGAGCCGCCGCACGCGTTCCGGATGGTCGGCCGCGTAGCGGATGGCGACCAGGCTGCCGTGCGAGTGGCCGAGCAGGTCGATCTGTTCAAGGCCGAGGTGATCGTGCAGCGCTTCGAGGTCGGCTGCATAGTCTGCGAGCGCGTAGGCCTCGGGCCGAGGCCCAGGGTCCGAGCCGCCCGTGCCGCGCGGGTCCAGCACGACGAGGCTGTGCGAGCCGGCGAGGCCACCGAGGTCGTGCATGTAGCCGCCCGAGAAACCGGGGCCGCCGGGGTGGCAGACGAGCGGCTCGCCGCTGCCGCGGACCTCATAGGCGAGCGTGCGGCCGTCGGGTGTGGTGAGCTCTTGCATGGGCCCGCGTCGAGTCGCGGGCCAGCTTAGTTCTCGGCCAGGCGCCGAAGCAACTCGACCGCGTCCGCCAGCACTGCCTGCTCCTCCGGCGAGAGGTCGCCCTCGATCGCCTGAGCGAGCCAGCCGGCGCGGTGGCGGCGTTCCTCGTGGAGCGTGTCGATCCCGGTCTTTGTCAATGACACGAGCTGGCGGCGGCCGTCCTTCGGGTCCGGGTTGCGCTCGACGAGGCCGTCGGCCTCGAGGTCGCTAACCGTCTGCGCCATCGACTGTGGCCGCAGGCGCTCGGCGGCGGCGAGGTCGCTGACGCTCTGGGCGCCCTCGCGGTCGAGCCGGCCGAGCACCGCGCCGTGCGAGAGCGGGAAGCGGTGCTCCGCACGCAGGCGCCGCATGAGCTGCCCGAGCACGACACGCAGTTCGCTCGCCACCAGTGCCGTGTCGGTCTTGGTCTTGGTCGACATGTCCGAACTATACCCCGCTCGGCAGGCAAACTGTTCAGTTTACCTGTGTATACTTTGCCTCCTGGCTGGGAGCAACGACAACTACAAGTGGATCGCGCTGTCGAACACCACGCTCGGCGTGCTGCTCGCAACGCTCGACGTGTCGATTACTTTGATCGCGATGCCGGACATCTTCCGCGGCATCCATCTCGATCCCCTCGTCCCCTCCAACAGCTTCTACCTGCTCTGGATGATCCTCGGATATCTGATCGTCTCGAGCGTGCTGATCGTCAGCCTGGGCCGGCTCGGCGACATGTACGGGCGAGTGAGGATCTACAACCTCGGCTTCGTCATCTACACCGTCGCCTCACTGCTGCTCGCCGTCGACTGGATGACCGGGCGCGCAGGCGCCACCTACCTGATCGTCTTCCGGATCGTGCAGGGGATCGGCGGCGCGTTCCTGCTCGCCAACTCCGCGGCGATCCTGACCGACGCGTTCCCGGCCAATCAGCGGGGGATGGCATTGGGGATCAACAACATCGTCGGCGTCAGCGGCTTGTTCATCGGCCTGATCCTCGGCGGCCTCCTGGCCCCGATCAGCTGGCGCATGGTGTTCCTGATCTCGGTCCCGGTCGGACTGTTCGGGACTGTGTGGGCGTACATGAAGCTCCAGGAGCTGAGCACTCCGCGGCGCTCGCGGGTCGACTGGCCGGGCAACATCACGTTCGCGCTCGGCCTGATCCTGATCATGGTCTCGATCACGTAC
>DASXNY010000137.1:0-16876 GCA_036494715.1 Thermoleophilaceae bacterium | reverse complement strand
GCCGCGACCGGCGAGGACTCCAGACCGACTGTCGAGACATCGTTGAAATCCACGGCGCTGGACATGACGCACTCTCCCGTCACCTTGCCTGGATGCTGTCGGTCCACCGGCCACGACCCAAACCGAGACCGTAATGAGATCAGCTGAACTGACCACCAGATTCGATCATGAACGACCGAGGCCGCGAGCGATCGCCTACGGATCTTCGCATCGCTGAGCGAGCCCGACGACGCAGCGCACCCTGGCCAGCGCCGCACCTCATATCCGTGCCCGCGTAGTCGCCGCCTGGCGAACGCTCCCGCAGAGTTCAGCATCCGTTGGCTCGTCGCCGAGCGCGACGTTGCGCGAATGTCGTGCTCGCTCGTGCTGCTAGCAAGCCTCGCGCCCGTGGCCGTGCGGGATACTCCCCTGCGATGCCCGAGGAGTCCACGACCCCCGACCTGCTTGAGCTTGTGGGCAGGGCATTTGAGGCTGCGAATCGCCGTGATCTCGACGCGGCGGCCAGCAGCTTTGCCGAAGATGCGATCTTCGACGGGAGGGCGTTGGGGGACCGCTTCGAGGGGCGGGCGGCCATTCGCAGCTTCCTTGAGGACTGGTTTGGCACGTACGAGGAGTTGGAGTTCGTGCCTGAGGAAGTCCGCGACCTCGGGAATGAGGTTATGTTTGCCGTGGTCGTTCAGAACGGTCGTCCGGCTGGCAGCGGCGGTCACCTTCGACAGCGCGAGGGATGGGTCTTCGTCTGGGCGCGAGGCCTGATCGCACGACTTACGATCTCCGAGGTCGACGAGGGCCGTGCGGCCGCCGAACGCCTCGCCGGGGTACGAGCGCAGACCTGACGAGTTTGGCTAGACCCGCCTAGCCCGCTGCGATTCGCATCGAGCGCGTCAGGGTCGCCGTGCTTCTGGCTCAACTCACAACAGCGGGCTCGCGTGGCGCGGCTCGTACAGGCCAAAGCGGGCGCCGCTGGGCAGCACGATCTTTGTGACTCGGCCCCATCGCTGATCCGTCACAGGGCCGTCGAACGCGACGCCCTTGTCACGCAGTTCCTGCATCGTCGCCTCGACGTCGTCGCACATCAGGTAGAGCTCGGCGTCGCCGCCCTTGCTCGACCCTGGATGCACCGCAAGCTCCGCCGGCGGCAGGGCGAAGACCAGCCATCCGCCCCCCGCATCGACCGACCCCAATCCGAGCACGTCGGCCAACCACGCGCGGTCGGCCTCGGCATCAAGCGTGTAGAGGATCGCGTGGACGCCGGTGATCGCCATCGCCGGAGTCTCGCATGCGCCTCCGGCGCTTCCGAGGAGCGTTCGCGTGCAGGACGCCGTGGCGGCTTGTGCAACGGGCGCGTCGCCGGTGCAGGCCGTCGTTTCCGCTGCGTTCCGCCGGTTCAGCTGGTGGTGGGTCGGCTGCCGAGGCTGAAAGCGGGTGGCAGCGTCAGGCGCAGGGTTCCCGATCGCACAGGCGCTGGGTCGTGGCGCGCGCGTCGGCGGCGCGCTCGTACGATTCTGGCGTGGACATCTCCAGCCTGCTTCCCGCGCCGAGTCCGGCAACCAGGGCCGCTCGTGAGGTCGTCGTTCGCTACAGCTCCGCCGCGCTCGTCAACCATTGCGAGCGCTCGTACTTTTGGTCCGCGAGCTTGGGTCGGCTGAAGCGGATCCCGTACGAGGCCGAGCTGCTCTATGTCGCGTCCATGCTGCACGACGTCGGTCTCGTTCCCGCGTTCGACAACCACGTCGCACCGTTCGAGGATGCCAGCGGCGATGTGAGCTGGGTTTTCGGCGCGGGCGTTGGCTGGCCGGCCGAGCGGCGCGATCGGGTCAAGGAGATCATCGTCCGACACATGTGGCACGAGGTCGATCCTGCCCTGGACGCGGAGGGCCACCTGCTGCTTGAGGGCACGGCACTCGACATCTCCGGCCGCAACGTCGATACGTGGCCCGCAGACTTTCGCGCCGAGGTGCTTCGGCGCTGCCCGCGACTGACGCTCGTCACCGAGTTCACTGCGGCCTTCGAGGACCAGGCTGGCCGCAAGCCCGCCTGCGCCGCCGCTGCCGCCGTCGCGTCGGGCGTCGCTGCCCGACTGGCCGATAACCCACTGAATTAGCGGTCGCGGCTAGTCGAGGGGCGGCGGTGGGAGACCGGCGTTTCCGCCGGTGCCAGCGCGATCCGTGAGGCGTACCGTGTTCGCTATGACAAGCGATAAACCCAGGCACCGAGTTGTGGTGGTCGGCGGCGGCTTTGGCGGCATAGAGGCCGTCAAGCGGCTGACACGCGCGCCGGTCGAGGTCACCCTCGTCGACCGCCGCAACTTCCACCTCTTCCAACCGCTCACCTACCAAGTAGCCACGGGGGCGCTGTCACCCGGCGAGATCGCCTATCCGCTGAGGACGCTCTTCAAGCGCGCGCGGAACGTCCGTGTCCTGTTGGCCGAGGTGACGGGGTTCGATCTGACAGCGCGCCAGGTGCGTCTGGCCGGAGTCGGGGACGGCGATGCGCCGGCGTCGCTCCCCTATGACACCTTGATCGTCGCCGGCGGCTCCTCCTACTCGTACTTCGGCCACGACGACTGGAGCAGCGTGGCACCGGAGGTGAAGTCGCTCGAGAGCGCCCTGGCCGTGCGAGCCCGCATCCTGACCGCGTTCGAGGCGGCCGAGATGGAGCAGGACCAGGCGCGTCGTCAGGCCGAGCTTACATTCGTGGTCGTGGGCGCCGGCCCTACCGGCGTCGAGATGGCAGGACAGATCGCCGAGATGGCGCGCGACACATTGCGAGGTGACTTCCGGACCATCGACTCGCGGCAGGCGCGGATACTTCTCGTCGAAGCCTACGACCGTGTGCTGACGAGCTTCCCGCCGTCCCTCTCGGCGAAGGCCGCGCGCGCGCTCGAGGAGCTCGGCGTTACGCCGCTGCTTCAGCGGACCGTCACCGATGTGGACACCCAGGGCGTCACGATCCAGGCGCCTGACGGCGACAGCGAGCGCATCCCGGCACGCACCGTCATCTGGGCCGCCGGCGTCCGGGCCTGCTCGCTTGCGGCGGAGCTCGGGCGGGTGGCCGAGGCCGAGGTCGACCGCGCCGGACGCCTGACCGTGGACAGCCATCTGACGCTCAAGGGCCACCCCGAGGTGATCGCGCTCGGCGACATGGTGCGCGTCCGCAGCTCTAGCGGCGAGGTGGAGACGCTGCCCGGCGTCGCACCGGTAGCGATCCAGCAAGGCCGCTACGCCGGCCGCCTCGTGCGCGACCGCCTGCGCAACCAAGCGACGCCGCCGTTTCGATATCACGACAAGGGCAACCTCGCCACAATCGGCCGCGCGCGCGCCGTAGCGGACCTCCATTTCATCCGGGTCAACGGGGCGCTGGCCTGGCTCATCTGGCTGTTCGTACACATCTGGTACCTGATCGGCTTCCAAAACCGGCTGCTGGTGCTCATTCGCTGGGCCTTCAGCTTCATCACCCGCGGGCGCGGCGCGCGACTCATCACGCGTGGCCCGGGATGAACTGGGTGAGTCATCGGACCGTCCGGTTGAGCGCGGCGACCATCCGGACCCGGCTTCCTCGCCCTGGTGTCGCCGGAGACACGCATAGGCGACAGCCCGGCACTCGGTGGCCGACAGAAGCGGCGAACGTGGCAGCAGCACCTCGCTAAAAGGAAGACCTACGATCGGGTGCCCAAGCCGCTTCTGCTTTCGTCCAAAGCGCCAGCGACCGGCGCGGGCCGGTGGCCCACTCGCAGGATGCGCGCGCGGCAATTGGTTGTCGCCAGCTTGGCGGCCACGGCCGCGGTTGGCTTCGGCTTTCTCGCGATCGCGGCACTCGGGCGCGTCTTCGCAACAGACTGCGACAACTTGCCGGCACCTGCCTCCGCGAGCGGAGACATTCGCGATCTCGCTAATCGCGGCGCTCTACGTCGGCGTAACAGCGACTTGCGTCTGGCTGAGCTGGACGCTGCTAATGCGCCCAGCCATAGTGCCCAGATTCCACGGGAGGGGCACCGACCGCTGGGAGCTCGGCGTAGCTACCCGTTTGCGTGGAAGGCGCCAGTCGCGGCAGTCCCGGTAGGTCAATGCAGGGTGGGTCGGTAGATGAGCTCTTGGATATGGCCGTCGAGCGTCCGGTTCTCGACCAGCTCGAGGTCGAAGTCGGCCGCACCCTGGAAGATCGGGTCGTCGCCGGTCTGACCAGTGATGACAGGGAACAGTGTCACCTGCACGCGGTCGACCAGGCCGGCGCCCATCAGCGCCCGGTTCATCGACAGGCTGCCGTGCGAGCGCAACGGCACCTCGGAGTCCTCCTTGAGCCGGGCGACGACGTCGACGGCGTCGCCCCTTACGACGGTCGCATCCGGCCAGTCGAGGGATCCTTCCAGCGTGGTCGACACCACCGTTGCCGGCAGGCTCCTCATCCGAGTGACCCACGGGTCGCGGACTTCGGACTCCTCCGTGCTCGCCGCCAGCATTCGCGCGAACGCCCGATAGGTGTTGGCCCCGAAGACCATCCGCTGCTCGTCGCCGTACAAGGCAAGGCGATGGTCGAGCAACTCGGGGCCTTGCTTGCCCCAGTAGCCGCCCCAGCTGCCGTCGCTGACGCCGCCGAAGCCGTCGAGGCTGGAAAAAACGTCGAAGGTGTAGGTGGCAGTCATGTCGTTCTCCTCGAGTGAGTTGTTGAGCGATCCGTATCGTTCGCGACGCGGTCTTCGGTGGGTGCGGGCGCGGTTTGCTTGGTCCTCGTTTGATAGGACCGGACCTCCGCGCAGATCTCATCGGTCGCCGCGGACTCCGTCCAACGAGGGAGCAGCGACCATGACGCTGAAGTGATGCCGACCCGCGATCTGCTGCTCCTCGACGATCTCGGCACCTCGGCCGCTGCGGCTTTCCATGCGAAGCGGCACTGCTGCTTTTTCGTCCAAAGCAGCAGTCGTAGTCGGTCTCCGCCTCACGCGAAAACGGTTGCCGGCAGAAACCTCCATCCGGGGCAGTGCTGAGCTAGCAGCGGGCGAGCGTCGTTCCAATCACTGCTGTCCGCGACGGCGAGCGGCACCGGCGCCGGGACGCCCTCGTCAACGTTGTAGCCCCAACGAAATCCACACAGCGGCTCGACTACCGGGCTCATCACCGCGTCGGGCGAAACAGCAAGGAAAGCCATCGCCCGAAACCAGAAGGTTTCGTAATCGGTCGAGGGCGCGTCGAACAACACCGGCCGCAGACCCCAGGCCGCCCAGGGAATGCCAGCGTCAGCGAGCTGCGGAGGCGTGTCGACGATCTCGACGTCCTCCCGGCCTGGTGCTGCGTAGCGGATCACCTGGACCCAGCCGAGTTCCCCGGCATAGCCCTCTGCGGAATGCTCGACCATTGCTTCGACGACCGGGCACCCACACGCGTGCTGGGTGTCAAAGGAGAGCCCCAGCAGGTCATATCCCCAGCGCCGAGGATCGTCGTTAATTCCGTACTGCACTCGAGCCAAACCCCTCGTCCCACGGAGGTTGAACGGAATCTCGGTCACCACCACGGACTGGAGTGTCGCACCCAACTACCGGGCGGCTCCCGGCGATCGCCCAACTCGGTCCGGCCGTCAGCCACGTCAGGTGAGTTCCGCTCCTCTCAAGGCGTCCGGCACGTCTGGCCCGTAGGAGCAAGGCGAAGGGTCCGCGCGCCCGGCGTCGCGCGGGCCCTTCGTCATGTCGGCCCGCTGCCTACGCGGGCACGCCGGCGGTGTTCGCCGCGGTCACTATCCGTTCGAGCGTCTCCTCCGGGTGCGAGACCATCGCGCAGTGTCCGCTCGCGACTTCGATCGTGTCGGCTCCCATCCGCGCTGCGAACTGCCGCTCGGCCTCAGGTGGAATCACCTCGTCGTGCTGGGCCACCAGGTACCAGGAGGGCAGCGACTTCCACGCGGGGGTGCCCATCACGTCGTCGAACGTGGACGTGTGCAGAGGCTGCTGCACGGCGTACATGACCTTCGCCTTGACCGGGTCGATATCGCCGGCGAAGTGCGCGAGGAAGTCGTCCTCTGGGATCCACGCGAAACCCTCCGAGTCGATCTCAACGTTGGCCAGCGCCGGGGTCGGAGGACCCTGCTGCAGCAGCGCTCCGATCGATTCGCCCTCGTCGAGGCCGAACCCCGCGATGTAGACGAGGCCGACGACATTTGGTGCGTCGCTGCCGAGAGAGGTGATGACCTGGCCTCCGTAGGAGTGGGCCGCGAGAATCGTCGGCCCGCTTTGGCGGCTGAGCACGTGGCGGACCCTCGCGACGTCATCTGCAAGCGAGGTTTCCGGAAGCTGAACGGCTGTGACCTTGTAAGCGTCGGCCTGCAGGAGCTCGATTACGTCGCTCCAGCAAGAGCCGTCTGCCCACGCTCCGTGGACGAGGACGATGTTCGGTCCTGTGGACATGGTCCGTCCTTTCTTTGGGGTTTGGGGGGTCAGCGGGGGTTGTTTGACTGGCTGAGCCAGTCCTCGAAGTGGGTCGGTGCGATGCGTGCGCCGTCGCCAGGGATGAGGGAGTGGTCGTCCAGCTCGGCGCCGAAGTAGCGGGCGTGAACGTCGGCGGTCACCTGTCGTGAGTCGTCGCTGGCGATCAAAACACGGCTGGCCAGCTCGAAGAGGGGGAACGCCTGGGGGCCGGCCAGCTCGATCGTGTCGTCCAGCGCTGTCCCGACCGCGACATCGGCCAGCGTGCTGGCCACGTCATCGGCCGCCACGGGCTGAACGAGGGCGGGCGACAGCTGGATGGTGTCGCCGTTGCTGCTCGACTCGGCGATGCAACGGACGTGCTCGAAGAGCTGCGTTGCCCGAACGATCGTGTAAGGCACCGGTCCGGCCCTTACCGCCTCCTCCTGCGCGAGCTTCGCGCGGAAGCAGCCGCTGTCCGGGAGCCGGTCGGCACCGACAACCGACAGGGCCACATGGTGTGCCACCCCGGCGGCCGCTCCCGCGGAGAGCAGGTTGCGCGACGACGTTTGGAGGAAATCGAGCACCGCCGCGTCGTCCCCGGACGCTGCAATCGCCACGTCGATAACCACCTGGGCGCCCGCGAGCGCTTCGTTGAGTCCCTCGCCGGTGATGGTGTCGACGCCCGCCTCGGCAGACGCCGCCAACGCGTCATGACCGTCTTGGCGAAGCTTGCTGACGAGCTTCCGACCGATCAACCCCCTGTCGCCGATAACAACGAGCTTCATCGCGAGCGTGCCTCTCACTCACCGTTCCGCCTTTCCGTTTCAGTACGACGCGATTAGTCGCGTCGCCTGGGCGAGGCCCGTTGCGAGGCTTGTGGTGTCCAGCCGCCATGGATCGCCGTCGGCGCGCGACTCGATGCGCAGCTGAAGGCGGCCGTCGTTCAGGCAGGTCACTCCGATCAGCTCGCCGTCGCACCAGAATTCGGCGACGCCGTGATCGGCTTCTTCGGCACTGACCACGAGCACGTTGATCTCATTCATCGGTTTGCCTCCTTGGCGACGGCGTTGCATTGGTCGGCAACGAGGCTCCCGGAGATCAGGGTCTGTCGCATCGGCCAGCTGGCCAGCCTGGCTGGCCAGTCGCAGGCACGGCCACCTCAGTTCTGCAGCGAGGCGAGCTGGTCCCGAAAGCGAGCCATCGCTTCACGGTGCAGCAGAGTTGCCCAGCTCACCCGGGCAACGCCGAGCGCGGCCAGCTCGGCGAGGGGCGGTGTCCGCGGCAGGCACATGACGTTCACCGAGCCGCCGATCTCCGAGGTGAAGCTGCGCAGCGCGCTCGCCTCCCACAGGGCGATCGGGTACACGCAGTCGGCGCCTGCCTCGAGGTACGCATTCGCACGCCGCAGGGCTTCGGGGACGAGCTCCTCCTGGGTATCGGGCCCAGCGCCGGCGATGAATCCACTCAGGAAGACATCGACCCGGGCGTTGATCACGAGTCGGTAGCCGTCCTCCGACGCGGCCGCGCGAACTGCCCTCAGCCACTCCGCGTGCCGATCGGGATCGCGCAGGCTTCCGCTCGCGTGATCGGTGTCCTCGAGGTTGCAGCCCGCGGCCTCAACGCTCCGCAGAGCCGCCACCAGCTCGGGCGGCTCCATCCCATAGCCGGCCTCGGCGTCGACCGTCACCGGCACCTCGACGCCTCTCGCGATCCGCGCGGCCGCAGCGAGCATCTCGTCGGCTGGCGCACCCTCGTGGTCCTCATACCCGAGCGTCGCGGCCACGCCGCCGCTCGTGGTCGCGACCACGGGAAAACCAGCCGCGACCACAGCTCTAGCCGTGGACACGTCCCAGGCGTTCGGAAGCAGAAGGGGGACGCCGGGGCGGTGCAACGACCGCAGCAGGTCGCAGCGGCTATCGAGGTCTGTGGTCATGGCTCCGGATGCCGGGATTGTGGCGGATCGCACGGAGGGTCGCGGGTTGGTTAGCTTTGCTTCGAGATGGCCCCCTCCTCTCCGTCCGGGTTCCTCGACCGGACAAGTGAGCGCGAAGTACTCGACCGACTGCTCGCACGCGCGCGAGAGGGTGAGAGCGCGGTTCTGGTCATCCGAGGCGAGGCCGGCATCGGCAAGACGGCGTTGCTCCGATACGTGGCCCGTCATGCATCGGGATTCCGCGTGGCCCAGGTAAGGGGCGTGGAAGCGGAGATGGAGCTGCCGTTCGCCGGGATCCATCAGCTCTGCGCACCGCTGCTCGACCGGCTCGATGCGCTTCCCCAGCCGCAGCAGGACGCACTGAACGTGGCGTTGGGCGTCGCATCCGGCGACGTCCCGGACCGGTTCGTGGTCGGACTGGCCGTGCTGGGCCTGCTGTCCGCTACAGCCGATGAGCGGCCGGTGTTGTGTTTGGTGGAGGACTCCCAGTGGCTGGACGAAGCCTCCGGACTGATCCTCGGCTTTATCGCACGACGGCTGCTCGCGGACTCGGTGGCGCTCGTGGTGGCCGTCCGGGAGCCGAACCCCAGGCACGACTTCGGCGGCTTGCCCGAGCTGGTGCTTCGCGGGTTACCCGAGGCGGATGCGCGCACCCTGCTGGGGAGAGCCGTCCCGGGTGGGCTCGACGATCGCGTCCGCGATCGCATCGTCGCGGAGACCCGCGGCAACCCGCTCGCGCTGCTCGACCTGCCGGGGGGCATGAGTGCTGCTGAGCTGGCGGGCGGCTTCGACCTTCCCGCTGTCACAGACCTCCCGCGCCACCTCGAAGATCACTATCTCCGGCGCGCCGGCGAGCTACCCGAGGCGACCCAGCGACTGCTGCTCTTGGCGGCTGCTGAGCCGATCGGCGATGCGACGCTCGTCTGGCGCGCGGCTCACGCGCTCGGCATCGAAGAGAGCTCGCTCGCCCCGGCGGAGGATGCGCAACTCGTCGAGGTCGGGGCCCGCGTGCGGTTCCGGCATCCACTCGTGCGATCCGCGGTGTACCGGGCGGCGGTCTTTTCCGAGCGGCGAGCCGCGCATCGGGCCCTCGCGGAGGCAACCGATCCCGATATCGATCCCGATCGTCGTGCCTGGCATCGTGCCCACGCCGCGGTGGGTGTCGACGAAGAGGTGGCCGCCGAGTTGGAGCGCTCGGCCGGCCGGGCGCAGGCCCGTGGAGGCGCGGCCGCTGCCGCGGCGTTCCTGGCGCACGCGGCTGAGCTGACGCCGGATCCAGCGCAGCGAAGCCAGCGCGCTTTGGCTGCCGCGCAGGCCAAGTTCGATGCCGGGGCGTCGGAGGCGGCGCTCGAGTTGCTGGCGACCGCCGAGCTTTCCCCGCTCGACGAGTTTCAGCGCGCTGGGCTGGAGCGGTTGCGCGCGGAGGTCGCGTTCGAGCGCACGCGCGGCAGCGACGCTCCGGCGCTGTTGCTCGATGCGGCCCGGCGCCTCGAGCCACTCGATCCCGCGATGGCTCGCGAGACTCATCTCGAAGCCATGGCGGCAGCGTTGTTCGCCGGTCGCCTCGCCGGCAAGCCGGACGTCCGCGAGCTTGCCGAGGCCGCGCAGGCTGCACCGCCGGCACCGCAGCAGGCACGCCCAATCGACCTTCTCCTCGACGGGCTGGCGACGAGGTTCACGGAGGGCTACGCAGCGGGCGTGCCGCCGCTCCGGAAGGCGCTCGCCGCGTTCGGCGAGGTCGAGGAATTGACCGCACGGGACGTGCGCTGGCTGTGGCTGGCATGTCGCCTGGCCCAGGATCTATGGGACGACGAGCTCTGGCACGAGCTCGCGAGCCGCGGTGTCCGCGTCGCGCGCGACAGCGGCACGCTCACGCTGCTCCCCGGCATGGCCAACTTCCTTGCCGCGTTCAATGTCCATTCCGGAGCCGTCGAGAACGCCGCTCAGCTGATCGACGAGGTCTCCGCGATCACGCACGCGACCGGCATCCCGCCGCTCAACTACGCAGGGTTGATGTTGGCGGCGTGGCGCGGCGATCAGGCGCGGATGCAGGCGATCGCCGAGAGCGTGCTGCCTGGTGCGATGGCGAGGGGCGAGGGCTACACGCTTGGCATTTGGGGGTGGATGACCGCCCTGATGCATAACGGCCACGGCCGCTATGGCGAAGCGCTCTCCGATGCCCAAAGGGCATGCGAGCACGAGGATGTGATCGCGTACGGTTGGGCCCTCGTCGAGCTGGTCGAGGCGGGCGTCCACGTCGGGCGGAGGGACGAGGCGGCAGCCGCGCTTGACCGTCTGAGCGAACGTACGCGGGCGAGTGGCACGGAATGGGCGCTCGGCATGGAGGCTGGCTCACGCGCCCTACTGAGCGAGGGAGAAGACGCGGACGATCTGTACCGTGAGGCGGTGGAGCGTCTCGCGCGCAGCCGCGGCGTGGTGCACCTCGCCCGCGCCCGGCTCCTGTACGGGGAATGGCTGCGTCGCGAGAACCGCCGCGTCGACGCGCGTGAGCAGCTCCGAGCCGCCCACGAGATGTTCAGCCGTATCGGCGGCGATGGGTTTGCCGAGCGCGCTCGTCATGAGCTCCTGGCCACGGGTGAGACCGCGCGCAGGCGCACCGACGACGCGCGCGGTGTGCTCACACCGCAGGAGGCACACATCGCCCGGCTGGCGAGAGAAGGTCTCTCCAATCCCGAGATCGGCGCGCAGCTCTTCATCAGCCCGCGCACGGTGCAGTACCACCTGCGCAAGGTCTTCCTGAAGCTCGACATCACCTCCCGCAACCAGCTGAGCCGCGTCGCGGTTGGCCAGCTCAGCACCACCCAGTAGCCGCTCCCTCGCCGGCGTGTCGGCCTGCGACTGGCCAGCGATGCTGGCTAGCTGGCTGATGCGAGAGCGTCCCCTGCGAGGGAATCTCCGTCGCGTGGCACAGGCACTACAGCCGTCGCAAGAGGAGGAGTTGCACATGTCCGTCATGAACACACACGCCCACGTTCTGCTCGAGCAGGCAGCGGACGAGTCGAGGCGCGCTGCGCGCCCGCATGATCGCCCCGCCGCCGGCGAGCGTCCCAGCGGCCGCGAGTTGCTCCAGCAAGTCGTGCCGGAGATCTTCTTCATCCCCTTGGCGGGTCCGCCGGTGATCCTGCTGTTCGGTCCCTGGCTGGTCCTGGTGCTCCTGATCATCCCGCCGGCCGCCTTTCTGATCACACTCGTGCTCGTCCTCGCGGCCGCTGCCGGGCTTCTCTTCGCGCTTGGGGCGCTCATCGCATCGCCATATCTGCTGGTGCGCCACCTGCGCGCACGGCACGAGCTGCGGGCGTCCCAGCCGGCCCGGCGGCGCCGCTTCGCCCTCGCAACTGGGGCTTAGTCAAGAGCCAGCTGCAGCTCGACCACACAAACGAAAGGAACGACATGAAGATCGTGGTTATCGGCGGAACCGGCCTGATCGGATCGAAGCTTGTCGCCCAGCTCACTGCGCAGGGCCACGAAGCGGTTCCGGCGGCACCCAACACGGGCGTCAACACGCTGACTGGCGAAGGCCTCTCCGAGGCCATCGAGGGCGCCCAGGTCGTGGTCGACGTCTCGAACTCGCCGGACTGGGAGGACAACGCGGTGATGAACTTCTTCGGGACATCAACGCGCAACCTCCTCGCGGCGGAGAAGGCCGCGGGCGTCGGACACCACGTCGCGCTGTCCGTCGTCGGCACCGACCGCCTGACGGAGAGCGGCTACTTCCGGGCGAAGCTCGCCCAGGAGCAGCTGATCCAGGACTCATCCATCCCCTACTCGATCGTCCACGCGACGCAGTTCTTCGAGTTCCTGATGGGGATCGCCGATTCAGCCACCGACGGCAACACCGTTCATCTCCCGCCCGCGCTGATCAAGCCGATGGCCGCCGCTGACGTCGCGGCCGCGGTCGGCCGGGTGGCCGTGGGTCCACCGGTGAACGGCATCGTGGAAGTCGCGGGACCCGAGGAGTTCCAGCTAGACGAGCTCATCCGCAGGCAACTGAAGGCAGCGGGCGATTCTCGTGAGGTCGTCACCGACCCGCAGGCGAGCTACTTCGGCATCACCCCGACCGGGCGCACGCTCCTTCCTGAGGATGACGCGCAGATCGCCGAGACCCGGCTCGAGGACTGGTCGAAGCAGCCCACGACCGCGAGCTAGACACAGGCGAGTGTCAGGTCCCGCTGGCGGACTGACAGCGCCGTCCGAGTCTCAAGATCAGTCGGGCGGGGGTGGGTTGTCCTGCCGGCGGTCATCCGGCGGGGCCTTGCGGAATACGAAGTGCCAGAGCGCCCACAGCCCGACATAGCCGGCGACCATCACTGAGACAAGGAAAACCCCGAAGACCGTGTCCCCTGCACTCCCGAGCACCATGATCGTGGGGAGTCTACGAGTGTCGTCCCGGATCTCCGGCCGTCAAACGAAGCGGGACCTCCTATCCGCGCGAACCATGTCCGTCCGCGATCATCCCGCGAGAAGGCGCGAGCTAGGAGCCCGGAACCTCCGGCGACGCGGGAGCCTCGTGCTCGCCACGCGCGCTGTCGCTGATCTCGGCGGTTCGTTTCGACGCCCAGACCACGAGCGCGACGGGAATGACCCAGTTGAAGATCGTGTTGGCACGCCGCGTGTCGATTGCGCCCGCGATCACGTGGCACGGAACCATGGCCAGAAAGACGAACCCCCACAGAATCGTGATGCGCCGGTTCAGTTCCTTGAACGTCGGCGAGTTCCAGAATTGCCGCGGCACCGTCTCCCGCGCGTACTCCTCGGTGAACGGCGTGCGCGCGAGCGAGCCGAAGGCGATCAGAGCCAGCACGAGCGCAGCAATTCCCCGCGCGTACCGGCTGATGTCGTCGGCCAGCGAGTCGCTGACGATGAACGCTGCGAGCGTGAAGGCAGCGAACGTGACGATCGCTCCGATCTCGAGGCTCTTCGGCCGCCCGCGGCGAATCGACGGCAGGGCAACCACCACGGCTCCCACGAGGGCGATCACTGCTGCCGCCGTAAGCGTGTCGAAACGCGCGATCAGGCTGAACAGGACCCACGGCGCAAGCGCCAGGTAGATCGACCCGGACCGGGGCTTCTCCTCCCGCGGAGGCGACGCACTCTCGGGCGCCGGTGCGGCCTGCGTCAAGCTGCCCTTCTTCCTGGACGGGGAGATGCCTCCGCTTACCGAGTGTGAGTTATAGCGGCGTGGAGGTCAAGACCCGCCGCCATCTCGCTGGCGAATGCAGTCCGCGCGGGATGCCGCGTGCTCACACTGCCGCTCCGGCCGCGGCCGCGGCCTCGGCGTCGACCGGGTCGATGATGCGGCCGCCCAGCGCGAGCGCGAGCACCGTCCCCAGAGCCGCCCAGCCCACCAGCACGAGGATCGGGCCCGCGATCCGCGCACCGTCGAAGAACAGCGCCGACCGCGCCAGGTCGACGCTCGCCCCCGGCGGCAATACACCGCCGACCGTCCTCCACAGGCCCGGCAGCAGTGGCCTGGCAAACGGCCCGCCCGATGCGGAGTTGCCGAGGATCACGAAGACAAGAATGACCAGTCCGGTGCCGGCCGGGCCGGCCGCGGCCTGGATGCCTGCCGTGGCGGCGCCGCTGGCGAAGATGGTCAGCGCCGCGATCGCGCAGAGTGCGACCACGTGGCCCGAGAACACGCCAAAGCTCGCGCGCAGCATGACCACGCTGAGGATTCCGGCGACGATCCCGAACCCCGCGAAGGCGCCGATTCGCGCTGCCGCGCGCTTCCTGCTGTTGCTGCGTGCGGTTCCGATCAACCCGATCAGCGTCGCGCCGATGTAGCCACCGAACACCCATGCGATCACCGCGTAGAAGGCCGCCGTGCCGTTGGGGTCATCGCGCGGTAGCGGTTTGACGTCGGTGACGGGGACGGCCGGCCGGCGCTGCGCAGCGGCGACGCGGTTGAACGTCGCTGCCAGCGCGATCGCGGTCGCCCGGTTGGCGGCCGAGGCGACGAACAGGCGGTTGGTGGCCGCATCGTAGGCGCCGTAGACCTTGCGATCGTCGATCTGCGACAGCGCATCCGAGCGGGACGAGGCCTGGCGCGCATCGAGCGGATCACCCGGCAGGTGGTCGAGCCGCGCGACCGCCGCGGACGGTCCGACGACGGCCACCGGCACCTGGTGTGGCGTGGGGTCGTGGAGAGCGCCGACGTACGAGAACGCGAACGCGAGCATCAGCACCAGCGCGGGGAACAGCACGAGCGCGATCGCCTTCGGCGTAGGTGCGACGTTCTCCATCATCGTTCTAGCCGCTCCTTCGATCAGGCTCGGACTTGAATGCTGCCTTCGGCCTCTTGCACCTCGTAGACGGTGAGCGCCTCGGTTGCCGGACCGCTGATCACGGAACCGGTGGCGATGTCGAACATGGAGCCGTGGCACTGGCGCATGAGCGTCATCCCTGCGAGCAGGCCGGCGGACAGCGGGCACGCCTGGTCGGCGCAGGTACAGAGGCCCGAGCACGGACGCGCGCTGGCTGAGGAGATTCCAAACGCGCAATTGCTCTTCCTCGACGGCATGGGCCACGAGCATCTCCCGCCCCACACCTTGGACATCGCCGTCCCAGCCGTCCTCCGACACACGACGTGAAGACAGGCTGAGCGGCGACTCGCGGGGAGCGGCGTCGGTCTGACCTGGCGCGAGTCTGGTGGCGCTCCGACGGTTGACGTGCGTTGGACGGAGTAGGCTGGGAGTCACACCGTTCGTTCGGGTTCCTTGTTTTCCTGGCTTGCGCGCGCGGACTCGTTTCGACCAGGAGGACGAGAGAGGGGCTGGCCATGGCCAGCACGGCTGACGGACGACCGATTGGCGGTGAGCTATCGGTCTCCATTTCGAACGGGATGGTGCAACTGTTGCGCCAGTACACCGGCAGAGGGCCGACGAAGGCCCGCACGACCATCGGGCGCGACCACGTCTTGATCATGCTCCAGGACACCCTCACGACGGGCGAGCGGACGCTCGTGGACGCCGGCTACGGCGAGGAAGTCATGCTCACCCGGCGGCGATATCAGGAGGTCATGCGGCCCGACGCGAGCGCGATGGTCGAGGAGTTGACGGGACGCCCGGTCGTCGGCTTCATGAGCGACAACCACGCCAACCCGGATCTCGGAGTCGAGGTCTTCATCTTGGAGCCCGACGGGCAACCAATCGCGCTCGAAGAGGGCGAGTCCACGGACAAGAACTAGAAGCTACGGCGCCGGCTCGGGCTCGAAACCACCCATGTCGGTGCGCCGTTCGCCGAGCAGGAAGAACTCGACGGAGATGTCGGCCTCGAGGTTGGTCTCGCTCAGGAACGCCCTGACCAGGCGGCCGGTCGCCTGCTCGACGATCCCCTTGAACTCATCGCTCATCGCCTGTTGGAAGCGGCGCCGGATCTGTTGGATCGCTTCCACCTCGCCGCGCTCCACGAGCGTGCGCTCCGCCTGTGTAAACGTCTCCTCGAGGACCACAGCGACCATGTCCTCGGTGACGTATGCCTTGGCCTTCGTGGGGCCCTTGCCGTAGTACTCGCTGTGCAGCTGCACCATGCGAGTGGCGATCTCGGCGCGCACATCGCCGATGCTTTTCTCGTCGTGCCGTTCCATCGCTGAAATACCCGCGGGAATGTTAAGCGGGAAGGTCGCCAAGCTTCAAGTCGAACCCCTACCACTGCGCCAAGATGAGCGTGAGCAGCGCCGTCACCGGGTAGCGTGTCATCTAGGACCGACGCCTTTCATTTGCGCACGCCCCCGGCCGCCATCCCGCGCGGGCGATCGCAGGGAACTCGCCGGGAACTTCTATGCGGGACGTGCGAGCGGACCGCGGGAAGGGCCGAGTCGAATGCCCTACTTCAGCTGTCCCGAGTGCGCGCTCACTGTGCAGAGCGTGGCCGGGCGCTTCACCACCAGGATCTGTCCCCGCTGCTCGATTCGGCTTGTCGGCAGCGAGCAGCGCTATCTACCAAACCGCGGGCCGGCAGTGATCGACCGCCGCTTCGCGGCGGAGCGGGAGGCGGCGCCGCAGGCCCGACGCGCACTCGAGACGCTGCTCTGGAGGCTCGACCCGACGGACTTCCACGTCGCGGCGCTGCTGACCACGGAGCTGATCGCAAACGCAGTCGAGCACGCCGGTGGGGCCACGTGCGGTTCCGTGCGCCTGAACGTCGCCCTTACCGACGACCGCGTTCGGGTCGCAGTCAGCGACGACGGTCCGGGCTTCGTCCCGGCCGCGCGCACACCGCAGGCACCGCTCGATTCTCATTGGGGTCTGCACCTGGTCGAGCAGCTCGCCGATCGTTGGGGAGTCGAGGCGGAACCCGAGACCACCGTCTGGTTCGAGCTCGACAGACCGCTCGCGCCCCAGTGCGCGGACATCGATGCGACCGGACAAGTCAGCGCCACGATGATGTAGAAGGCCGCGCGGACCGGGAAGGTCAGCGCAAAGGGAGCGGTCGCTCCCCGCTTGTCTCCGTTCCGCCGGACGGGCGGATCCAGGCGCTAGATCGACCGCCCGTTTGTGCAGTACCCACCGTAGGCGGCGACGAACCGC
>DASXNY010000136.1:0-5115 GCA_036494715.1 Thermoleophilaceae bacterium | reverse complement strand
CGCCGCCGGAGTGTCGTGGTGCCCTCGGCGGGGTGGAGCGACCGGATCGCCGTCACCGTGACGCCGTTAAGCGCCAGCGGCGTGGCGGGCCGCAGCACGCATGCGTCGCTGCGCCTGCGACGTACGCCTCCCCGGTTCCATTACCCCAAGAAGAAGCGGCGTCACCGCAAGAAGTAGGCGGGTGGCTGGCGCGCTGCAGCGCGCGTCCTGCGCCGGAGTCCCGCGTTACGCGCGCAACTCTGACAGCGACCGCGGCGGCGGCCCGACGTACTTGGCAGTGGGGCGGATCAGCCGGCCCTCGCGCTTCTGCTCCAGGATGTGGGCCGACCAGCCGGCCGTGCGGGCGCAGGTGAACATGGGGGTGAAGAGGCTCGGCGGCACGTGGGCGAAGTCAAGGACGACCGCGGACCAGAACTCGACGTTGGTGGCGAGCACGCGGTCGGGGCGCCGCGCCTTGAGCTCGGCCAGCGCCGCCGTCTCCAACGCCTCGGCGACCTCGACGCGGGGGGCGCCGATCTCCTTGGCGGTGCGGCGCAGGACGCGGGCGCGCGGATCCTCGGCGCGGTACACGCGGTGGCCGAAGCCCATCAGGCGCTCGCCGCGGTCGAGCAGGTCCTTGACGTACTGCTCCGCGTTGCCCGACTGCTCGACGTCGTCGAGCATCTTCAATACTCGCGACGGCGCGCCACCGTGCAGCGGGCCGGACAGGGCGCCCACGGCGGCGGACAGGCAGGCGGCCACGTCGGCGCCGGTGGAGGCGCAGACTCGCGCGGTGAAGGTGGAGGCGTTCATGCCGTGCTCGGCGGCGGAGATCCAGTAGGCGTCGATCGCCTTGACGTGGTCGGGGTTGGCCTCGCCGCGCCAGCGCACGAGGAAGCGCTCGGGAATGCTCGTCGCCTTGTCCACGTCGGCCTGCGGAATCGGCGGCTTGCCGGCGCCGCGCGCCGACTGGGCGACGAACGACAGCGCCATCACCGACGCCCGCGCGAGGTCCCGGCGCGCCTGCTCGTCGCTGATGTCGATCAGCTCCTGGAGCCCCCACTCCGGCGAGAGCATCGCGAGCGCGGCCTGCACATCGACGCGTGGGTTGCCGGTGCGAACCGACAGCGGATGCGGCTCCGCGGGCGGCAGGCCCGGGTCGAAGGTTCCGTCCACGAGCAGGCCCCAGACCTTCTCGAAGCGCACCTCTCCGACGAGATCCTCGATGTCGACGCCGCGGTAGCGCAGCGCGCCACCCTCCTTGTCGGGCTCGGCGATCTCTGTGGCGAAGGCGACTACGCCCTCGAGGCCGGACTGGACCTCGCTCGTCATATCGGCAGCTCCCTCAAAACTCGGTTTCTTGCCCGCCGCAGGATATTCAAGGCAGAGGTGCAGAGGGGCAGAGGTGCCGAGGTGCAGAGGTGCGGAGTTCCTTGCGGCCGGTCTCTCAGGGTGAGAGGATCGGCGGGCGGGCGGCGCGCAACTCCAAAAGGAGGACAGCACGATGTCAAGCCCCGCCCTGGATGAAGCCCGCCTAGAGCAGTTCCTCGGGCTCATGGTTGGAGACATGAGCGCCGCGATCGGAGCCGTGATGACCCGCATCGGCGAGCGCACGGGTCTTTACCGTGCGATGGCGGGAGCGGGCTGGCTGAGCTCCGACGAGCTGGCCGAGCGAGCCGGCTGCGCCCCGCGCTACGTGCGCGAATGGCTGAGCAGCCAGGCCGCCGCCGGCTACGTCGAATACGACCCGGGCGAGGATCGCTTCCGGCTGCCCGACGAGCACGCCGTCGCGCTGGCGGACGAGGACAGCCCGGTCTTCATGCTCGGCGTGTTCGACCTGTTCGCATCGCTGTGGGCGGACGAGGACCGCTTCGTGGACGCCTTCAGGACCGGCCAGGGCATCGGCTGGCACGAGCACGACCACCGGCTGTTCAGCGGCACCGAGCGCTTCTTCCGGCCCGGCTACAAGATGCACCTGGTGGGCTCGTGGATTCCCGCCCTGGAGGGCGTGGAGGCCAAGCTCAAGCAGGGCGCCAAGGTGGCAGACGTCGGCTGCGGCCACGGCGCCTCGACCGTGATCATGGCCGAGGCGTACCCGAACTCGATGTTCGTCGGCTACGACTATCACGGCGACTCGATCGCGCGTGCAAGGCAACTCGCGGCGGAGGCCGGCGTCGGCGAGCGCTGCGTCTTCGAGGTCGCCTCGGCGCAGGACTTTCCCGGCGGCGCCTTCGACCTCATCTGCAACTTCGACTGCCTGCACGACATGGGCGATCCGGTTGGGGCCGCGCGTCACGCAGCCGAGGCGCTCGCTACCGACGGCACGTACATGATCGTCGAGCCGATGGCGGGCGATTCGCTGGCGGACAACCTCAACCCGGTCGGGCGGATGTACTACTCGGCGTCCGCCGTGGTCTGCACGGCCAACGCGCTGTCTCAGGAGCCACGGCTGGCACTCGGCGCACAGGCCGGCGAGCCCGCGCTGCGCGTCGTGCTCGACCAGGCAGGCTTCTCGCGGGTGCGGCGAGCCACCGAGACGCCGTTCAACATGGTGCTGGAGGCCAGGCTCTAGGCGGGGCTTCAGCCCGTAACCCGGATCACTGCTCTCATGCCGCGCTTCAGGTGGCCCGGCTTGGTGCAGATCAGGCGGTAGACGCCGGCTCGCTTGAGCGTGACGCCGAGGGTCACGTGGTCGCCCGAGCGGATGTCCTGGGTGACCGGGCTGTGGTAGCCCTTCGGTCCCACGACCTCGAGGTTGTGGGCGTCCTCGCCGAGGTTCGTGACGTTGAAGCGCACGTGGCCGGCCGGCACGTGCTTGCGATAGCTCGAGATCCCCCACTCGCGCTCGGCCACGCCTACTGCCACCGAGCTCGCGTGTGCGCGATGGTGCCCGCCGCCGAGCAGGGCGACCGCGAGCGCCGCGATGGCGAACGACGTCTTCATGCCACGAGCTGGAGCCGCCCGAGGGCGCCGGCGTTCGGGATCACCGCGGAGGCGTCCGTGCCGAGCCACTGCTCGAGCACGCTCGCATAGACGCGGCGGAAGTCGACCGTGACGGCGAGGTTGTCCTCGCTGTCGAGGCGGTTGAGGTCCGGGTAATCGGTGAGCACGCCGCTCTGCACGCGCGTGCCCTGGACCCAGGCCACGCCGCCCGCGCCGTGGTCGGTGCCGCCGGACTCGTTCTGCTGTGGCCGGCGGCCGAACTCGGACCAGACGAGGGTGAGCACGCGGTCCGCGATTCCGCGCGCCTCGAGGTCGGCCTGGAAGGCGGCCAGCGAGCCGCTGACCTTGGTGAGGCCGTCGCCGAGGTCCAGCGCCTGGTTGTCGTGCGTGTCGAAGTCGCCGTCGGAGTCGACGGTGACCGCGCGGATGCCGAGCGGCAGCGACAGGAGTCCCGCGAGCGACTTGAGCCGGTCGGCGAGGTCGCCCTCGGGGTAGGCGATCGGGCCCGCGAGCGGGTCGTTGCCGTCGTCGTCCTTGACGAAGGGCTTGAGGATGTCCGCCACGCTCTTCGACTGACGCGCGCCCGCGTAGGCGGCCGCCGGGCCGGGCGGGTGGGGCCGGGAGGCCGCGATCTTGGTCCAGGCCTCCATCGTGCGGTCGAAGGCGTCGCCCCACAGGCCGGGAATCCAGAACTGGGCGTCGTCGGGGGAGGACACGGCCGCCACGGGCGACGAGCTCGAGCGCAGCACCGGCGACAGCGCGGCGTCCATGGACACGCCCTGCAACGGGTTCTCCTTCGAGCCCACGTGGTCGAGCCAGCGGCCGAGCCAGCCTGTGGCCGACACCGGCGTGATCAGGCCGGTCTCCCAGAAGTGCCGCGAGTGGAAGTGCGAGAGGTCCGGGTTGGCGTAGTCGATGCCCGGCAGCAGCCCGATCTTGCCCGCCTCGAAGAGGCCCTTGATGCCACCGTTCAAGCCGTCGGCGAGGTGCGGGTTCACGCCCAGCCCGGTGGAGCCGAGCGCCGCCGGCTGCTCGATCTTGAGCCCGGAGCGCAGGTCGGCGTAGCGGCCGTACTGGCTCACGGGCACGATCGTGTCGAGCAGGTCGCAGCCGCCGGGCAGGAAGACGCTGACGAGGATCGGCGCGGCGGGGGCCACCTGCGCCTGCGCCTCGGCCGCCTCGAGGATGCGCACGAGCGGCATCGCCTTGGCGGCGTAGATCGCGAGCCCGGCGCCGAGCCCGCGCCCGAGGATCTGTCGCCGCGACAGCGGGGTGTCGAGGAACGAGCGGCGGCGGGTCTCGCTCGTGGTGTGGAAGTCGTCGCAGGCGTGGTGGGCGTTTCGCATCAGTGGAGTTGGGCGTCGGGGCCGGACAGCAGCAGGTGGCGCAGCGCGCGCTGGCACATGTCCGAGCGCTCCTGGCGAAGATCGGCATAGCTCGGCTTGACGTCCTCGAAGAAGCTCGGGACGAGCGACTTGAGCACCCGGTGGGCGCCGTCGGAGACCCATGGGCGGCCGGTGGCGGCGAGGGCGCGCTCGAGGTGCTCGCCGGCGGATAGGTGCGCCGGGGTCGCGCCGTCCTTGACGTCGAGCTTGCCGTCGCGGACCAGGTAGTTGACTGCGGTGAAGCGCGCGCGTGTGGTGTTGGTGGAGATCCACGCCGGGCCCCAATCCCAGCCCGCCACCGACGGCGGCTGGAACGGGTACTGCCCCATCTCCTCGAGGATCCAGGCCCAGGCGTCGGTGTCCACGTAGCGGCGCGTGGAGCGCAGCGCGCCGGCGAGGAAGACCACCGGCGCCTTGACCATGTCGGGCTTGTGCAGGTCGGCGTAGAGCGCCGGGTGCGCGAGGATCGCCTCCACGAGCGGGCCGATCTTGTGCCCCGAGTGGCGGTAGAGCCGCACGAGCTGGGCGCGCGAACGGTGGTCGATCGGCTGCGTGACGAAGTGGGCCCAGAGCTTCTCGACGAGGAACGGCGCGTGCGCCGGGTGCGTCGTGACGAGCCGGACCACGTCCTGCCAGTCGAAGTGGCCGGTCTTGTGGAAGATGCGCTTGACGCCGGGGTCGTGGTTCTCGGCCGCGTACGTGATGCCCTCGAAGTCGCCGCTGTGCGACCAGTGCGAGCGGAATCCGGTTAGCGCGCGCGCCGCCTCGCGCACGTCGTTCTCGCTGTAGCCGCGGCCGAGCGTGAACA
>DASXNY010000135.1:0-20662 GCA_036494715.1 Thermoleophilaceae bacterium | reverse complement strand
GGCCTACAACGCCGGTCCGGGAGCGGTCGCCGCCTGCGGCTGCGTCCCGCCGATCCCAGAGACCCAGGCCTACGTCGCGAAGATCCTCGGCCTGCTCGGCGGAGCGGGCGAGGCCCCGGCCGCGCTGGAGGTGAGGCTGGTCGCATAGCCGACCATATGACTACCAGCCCTCGACGCGGCGACTGGCTGCTAGCTAATCGAGCCCGACCTGGCGGAGCACGTAGTGCAGCCCCTGCTCGGGCCGGCCGCAGCGGGCGAGCCGCTTCTGATGCCCCGGCACGGCGAAGCGCCAGTGCGCCTCGATCTGGTGGTCGGCCGAGCGGCAGCGCGAGCGGTAGCTGAACAGCAGTGGCACCGCCACCAGCGCCGCGACCACGGCGAGCGCAAGCACGAGCCGGATCCCCGTTCCCAGCAGAAGCCGCATCGCGCGAGGTATACGGGTCGGCCGCGGCGCGGGAGCCGGTAGGCCACTACCTATCCTCGAACTGGTGGCCACCGAGACCACAACCGAAACGAGCCGCCAGGAGCGGATCAGCGCCCAGCGCCGCGCCCTGCCCGACGCCCCGGGTGTCTACCTGTTCCGCGACTCCCGCCGGCGCGTGCTCTACGTCGGCAAGGCGAAGTCGCTCAAGAAGCGGGTCCAGAGCCATTTCTCGAGCCCGTCCACGCGCGGCTCCACGGACCTGCTCGACGAGATCGAGAACATCGAGTTCATCGCGACCCAGACCGAGGCGGAGGCGCTGCTCGCCGAGCAGACGTTCATCCGGCAGTACCGGCCTCGCTACAACGTCCGACTCCGGGACGACAAGTCCTACCCCTACATCGCGATCTCGCTGGACGAGGACTTCCCGCGGGTCTACTTCACCCGCGAGAAGCACCGCCGGGGGCGTGCCTACTTCGGCCCGTTCTCGAACGCCAAGCGGGTGCGCGAGACGCTCGACCTGCTCGGCAAGGTGTTCCAGTTCCGGACCTGCGACGGGCCGGAGCCCGGCCGCGCGAGTGGCAGCCCCTGCCTCGACTACTTCATCAAGCGCTGCCAGGCGCCCTGCGTCGGCTACGTGTCGAAGGAGGAGTACCGCCGCAGCGTCGAGTCGATCGTCGCCTTCCTGTCCGGCCGCTACCGCCAGATCGAGCGCGACCTCGAAAAGGAGATGAAGGACGCCGCGGCCGAGCAGGAGTTCGAACACGCGGCGCTGCTGCGCAACCGGCTCAAGGCTGTCCGCAGTCTGCTCGAGCGCCAGCGGATCTCGAACGAGTCGGTGGGCACGCTCGACGCCGTGGCCGTGGCGGCCGAGGGCACGGACGCGAACGCGCAGGTGTTCCAGGTCCGCGACGGCGTGCTCGCCGACCGCCAGAGCTTCTACCTCGAGAACGCCGCCGGGCGCGACGAGCCAGAGGTGGCCGAGGAGTTCATCCTCCAGTACTACGCCACCTCGCCGGCCATCCCGCCGCAGGTGATCGTGCCGCGCGGCCTCACTCGGACGGCGGTCCTGGAGGAGGCGCTCGGCGACCAGCGCGGCTCCCCGGTCGTGATCCGGCACGCGGAGCGCGGCGACAAGCGCCGCATCTTCGAGCTCGCTGAGCGCAACGCCCGGCTGGCGCTCGACCAGGACCGGCTGCGCTCCGAGCACCGCCGCGTGCAGCGCATCGAGGCGCTCGAGGGGCTGCAGAAGGAGCTCGGCATGGAGCAGATCCCGATGCGCATCGAGTGCTTCGACATCTCCAACCTCGGCGAGACGCACACGGTCGCGTCGATGGTGGTGTTCGAGGGCGGCGCGCCGAAGAAGGCGGACTACCGCCGCTTTGCGATCCGCGAGGCGGCGCAGGACGACTTCGCCGCGATGCAGGAGGTGCTCACCCGGCGCATGGCCCAGTACGTGGCGCAGCGCGAGCGCTCACCGCACGAGAAGAGCTACGACCCGAGCTTCGCCACCGCGCCCGGGCTGATCGTGATCGACGGTGGCAAGGGCCAGCTGTCCGCGGGTCTCGAGCCGCTCACCGAGTTCCGCGACATGGGGGTCACCGTCGCGAGCCTCGCCAAGCGGATCGAGGAGATCTTCCTGCCCGGAGTGCAGACGCCGATCGTGCTCCCGCACGACACACCCGCGCTCCAGCTGCTCCAGCGAGTGCGCGACGAGGCGCACCGCTTCGCGATCGAGTTCCACCGCGGTCGCCGCGACCGTGCGATGACGCGCTCGATCCTCGACGAGCTGCCGGGCGTGGGGCCCGCACGCAAGCGACTGCTGCTCCAGCACTTTGGCTCGCCCGAGCGCTTCCTGCAGGCGAGCCGTGAGGAGCTCGAGGCGGTGCCGGGCCTGCCCGGCAAGGTCGCGCGCGAGATCCACGATTACGTTCACAAAATCCGCTAAATAGCAGCCGGAAAGCCCGCTAGTGTGGTCTGGAGAACAAATGCAGTCGTGGAGAAAGGCGCTCAAGCTCAGCACCGACAGCCCGTCGACCGGCTCGATCGAGGACTTCGTGGTTATCACCGGGTTCTCGGGCGCGGGCAAGTCGCAGGCGATGGCGTGCTTTGAGGACGCCGGCTACTTCTGTGTCGACAACCTGCCGCCGGAGATGATCATGTCGCTGGCGGATCTGTTCCAGCACGAGGGCAGCAAGGTCGAGCGCGCGGCAGTGGTGTCCGACGTGCGCGGCGGCGAGTTCTTCGAGGGGCTCGTGGCGGTGCTCGCCGAGCTCGAGGGTCGCGGCATTCCCTACCGCCTGCTGTTCCTCGAGGCGTCCGAGTACGAGCTCGTCAACCGCTACAAGGAGACGCGCCGCCGGCATCCCCTCGCTAGCGGCGGCGAGGTGGGCGGCGGCATCCACCAGGAGCGCGGTCTGCTCGAGGCGCTGCGCGACCGCGCCGACGTCCGCATCGACACGACGGACATGTCGGCGGCCCGTCTGCGTCGCGTCGTCGCGGACAAGATGCTCACCCCGGAGACCGAGGGCAAGCTCGCGATCACCTTCCTCACCTACGGGTTCAAGCACGGCACCCCGCGCGAGGCCGACCTCTCCTTCGACGTACGCTTTCTGCCGAACCCGCACTACGAGCCCGACCTGCGCGAGCTCACCGGGATGGACCGGCCGGTGGTCGATTACGTGAACAACTCGGACGGCGTGGGCGATTTCTACGACAGGCTCGTGCCGCTGCTCGACTACCTGCTGCCCGCCTACATCAGGGAGGGCAAATCGCACCTCACGATCGGCATCGGCTGCACCGGCGGCAGGCACCGTTCTGTAGTGATCGCCGAGCACCTCGCGCGCGTGTACGGAAATCGCGACGAGCTGCTCGTGGACGTCGTTCACCGCGACGTCGACAAGCCTCCGCGCCGCCCCTGATCGCGTTTCCGCAGCACCCCCGGTGGGCACACCCCCGCTGATAGATTGCGGATGCTCTCGGGGAAACCAGAACTAGAAAGGACGGCCGGATGTCGGTAAGGGCCGGAATCAACGGCTTCGGCAGGATCGGCAGAAACGTGTTCAGGGCGGCGCACGCGAAGGGCGCCGACATCGAGTGGGTCGGCCTCAACGACATCACCGACACCGGCACGCTCGCCCACCTCCTCAAGTACGACTCGATCCTGGGACCGTTCCAAGGCGAGGTCGAGGCCACCGACGACGCGCTCATCGTCGACGGCAAGGAGCTCAAGGTCTTCGCCGAGCGCGACCCGGCGGCGCTCCCCTGGGGCGACGTCGGCGCGGAGGTGGTGATCGAGTCGACCGGCTTCTTCACGAAGCGCGAGGACGCCGACAAGCACATACAGGCCGGCGCCCAGAAGGTGATCATCTCGGCCCCCGCCACCGGCCCCGACGCCACGCTCGTGCTGGGCGTCAACGACGACGCGTACGACCCCGAGCGGCACTCGGTGATCTCGAACGCCTCGTGCACGACCAACTGCCTGGCGCCGGTGGCGCACGTCCTGCACGAGACCTTCGGGATCGTGCATGGCCTGATGACGACGATCCACGCGTACACCTCAGATCAGCGGCTTCAGGACGCTCCCCATAAGGACCTGCGCCGCGCCCGCGCGGCCGCGATCAACCTCGTGCCGACCTCCACCGGCGCCGCCAAGGCGATCGGCCTCGTGATCCCCGAGCTCGACGGCAAGCTCAACGGCACATCGGTGCGCGCTCCGATCCCCACCGGCTCGCTGGTCGACCTCGTCTGCACGCTCGAGAAGTCCACCAGCGTCGAGGAGATCAACGCGGCCTTCAAGGAGCGCGCCGACACCGGCTCGCTCGAAGGCATCCTCCAGTACACGGAGGATCCGATCGTGTCCAGCGACATCGAGCAGAACCCGTACTCGTCGATCTTCGACGCCGGTATGACGATGGTGCTCGAGGGCACCTTCGTGAAGGTCTGCGCGTGGTACGACAACGAGTGGGGCTACTCGAACAGGCTTGTCGACCTGACGGAGCGGGTCCTGGCGCGCGCGCCGGCGCAGGCGGGCGGCTAGAGCCCGGACCCGCGACGACGCGACAGGCCGACAGCCCCACGATGGCGGCGTTCCGCAAGAAGACGGTGCGCGACCTCGACGTACGCGAGGGAATGCCTGTGCTCGTACGCGTGGACTTCAACGTCCCGCTCGAGGACGGCCGCGTCACCGACGACGCGCGCATCCGCGCCGCACTACCCACGATCAACGAGCTGCGCGGGCGGGGCGCGGCACTCGTCCTCTGCTCGCACCTCGGCCGCCCCACCGGTCGCGACCCGAAGCTGTCGCTGCGCCCGGTGTCCGACCGCCTCGGCGACCTGATCGGCAAGCACGTGTACCAGGCGCCCGAGGTCGTCGGCCCGGAGGTGCGCCGCGGGGTCGCCAGGCTCGAGGCCGGCGAGATCCTGGTGCTCGAGAACACGCGCTTCGAGGCCGGTGAGACCAAGAACGACCCCGAGCTCTCGCGCGAGCTCGCCTCGCTCGGCGAGGCCTACGTCAACGACGCCTTCGGCTCCGCCCACCGCGCCCACGCGAGCACCGCCGGCGTCACCGAGTTCCTGCGCCCGGCCGTTGCCGGCCACCTGCTCGAGCGCGAGGTCGTGACGCTCGAGGGTCTCGTCGAGGATCCCGAGCGCCCCCTCGTCGTGGTGCTCGGCGGCGCGAAGGTCACCGACAAGGTCAAGCTGATCGAGCGCTTCATGGACATCGCGAACTCGATCCTGATCGGCGGCGCGATGGCGTTTGCGTTCTTCAAGGCGCAGGGCAAGCCCACCGGCGACTCGCTGGTGTACGAGGAGGGCGTCGAGGTAGCGGCCCGCGTGCTCGAGCGGGCGGAGTCGTCGGACTGCCGGCTGCTCCTGCCGCTCGACCTCGTGCTCGGCAAGAGCTTCGACGCCGGCACGGAACGCCAGGAGCTCGACGGCACCGACATCCCCGACGGCTGGATGGGCCTCGACGTCGGGCCACGCACGGTCGAGCAGTACGCGCGCGAGGTCGCGGCCGCGGGCACCGTCTTCTGGAATGGCCCAATGGGCGCGTTCGAGCTCGAGCCGTTCGCGGGCGGCACGCGTGCGCTGGCTCAGGCCGTGGCGGACGCGCCCGGTACCACCGTGGTCGGCGGCGGCGACAGCGCGGCGGCCCTCGCCGAGTTCGGCCTGGCAGACCAGGTCACCCACCTGTCGACCGGTGGTGGCGCGTCGCTCGAGCTGCTCGAGGGCAAGAAGCTGCCGGGGGTGGAGGCGCTCGATGACGCCTAAGACGAGCGAGCGCCGCCCCTACATCGCCGGCAACTGGAAGATGCACAACACGATCCCCGAGGGCCGGGCGCTCGTGAAGGCGCTGCGTCCGCTGGTCGAGGGGATCGACAGCGTGGACATCGGGATCTGCGTGCCGTTCACGGTGCTCGCCGCCGCCGTCGAGGCGACCAACGGCTCGAACATCAGGGTGCTCGCCCAGAACATGCACTGGGAGAGCGAGGGCGCCTACACCGGCGAGGTGTCGCCGCCGATGCTCACCGAGCTGGGCGTCGACGGCGTCGTGCTCGGCCACTCCGAGCGCCGCCAGTACTACAACGAGACGGACCGCGCCCTGCAGGAGAAGGTGCCGGCCGCGCTCAAGGCCGGGCTCCAGCCGATCCTGTGCGTGGGGGAGAGCGAGGAGGAGCGCGAGCAGGGTGAGACCGAGCGGCGGCTGCGCCACCAGGTGCAGGAGGCGCTCGAGAAGGTCGACCCCGCGGAGCTGCCGAGGGTCGTGATCGCGTACGAGCCGATCTGGGCGATCGGCACCGGCAAGGTCGCCACGACAGAGCAGGCGCAGGACGCGATCGCCTTCATCCGCGCGCTCGTGGGCGACCGCTCGAAGGACGCCGCCGCGCTCGTGCGCGTGCTCTATGGCGGCAGCGTCAAGCCCGACAACGCGGCCGAGATCCTGGCCCAGCCCGATGTGGACGGCGGGCTCGTCGGCAGCGCGAGCCTCGACGCCGAGGGCTTCGCGCAGATCATTCGCGCCGCCGCGGACCTATGAGCCTGCCCGACGGGCCGGGTAAGCCCCCGGTACCGGCGGTGTGCCTGGTGGTGCTCGACGGCTGGGGACTCGCGCCGGACGGGCCGGGCAACGCCGTGTCGCGCGCCAAGACGCCGGTGTTCGACGAGCTCTGGGAGCGCTACCGCCACACGGAGCTCACCACGTGCGGGCGCGCGGTCGGCCTGCCCGAGGGCCAGATGGGCAACAGCGAGGTGGGCCACCTCAACCTCGGCGCCGGCGCGGTCGTCAAGCAGGACCTCACGCGCATCCAGGACGCGATCGAGGACGGCTCGTTCTTCGACAACCCGGTGCTGAGGCAGATCTGCGAGGCCGGACGCGAGAGCGGGCGGCTGCATCTGCTGGGCCTCGTGTCGAAGGGCGGCGTGCACGCGGGCTTCGACCACCTGCGCGCCTGCATCGAGCTGGCCACGCGCCAGGAGGTGCCGGACATCGTGCTGCACGCGTTCACCGACGGGCGCGACACCGCGCCCGACTCCGGCGCGGGCTACGTGGCCGAGGCGGAGGGCTGGTTGCGTGACGCCGGCGGCCGCGTCGCGACGGTCACCGGCCGCTACTACGCGATGGACCGCGACAACCGCTGGGATCGCATCGAGCTCGCCTACGACGCGATCGTGCACGGCGAGACCGACACGCCGCACGCCGACAGCGGCGAGGCCGCGGTGAAGGCCGCGTACGAGCGCGGCGAGACCGACGAGTTCATCAAGCCCACGCTCGTCGGCGACGAGGGCAAGATCCGCGACGGCGACGCCGTGCTCTTCTTCAACTTCCGTCCCGATCGCGCGCGCGAGCTCACGCGCGCGCTCGCCGAGCGGGGCTTCGACGAGTTCGATCGCGGCGACACGCCGCGGATCGAGTTCGCCACGCTCACGCAGTACCAGGAGGACTGGGATTACCCGGTCGCTTTCGAGCCCGACCGCCCGAGCGTCACGCTGGCCTCGACCCTGGCCGAGCGCGGCGGCCACCAGCTGCACGTCGCCGAGACCGAGAAGTACGCGCACGTCACCTACTTCTTCAACGGCGGCGAGGAGCACGAGTACCCCGGCGAAGACCGCTTCCTGGTGGACTCCCCGCGCGACGTGCCCACGTACGACCACAAGCCTGAGATGAGCGCCCGCGCCGCCGCCGACACCTTCGCGCAGCACTGGAAGGACGGCGACTACCGCTTCGGCATCATCAACTTCGCCAACCCCGACATGGTCGGCCACACCGGCGTGATCGAGGCGGCGGTGAAGGCGGTCGAGACGGTGGACGGCTGCCTCGGCGAGGTGGTCGAGGCGGTGCACGAAAAGGGCGGCGCCTGCGTGATCACCGCCGACCACGGCAACGCCGACCACATGCTCGAGGACGACGGCAGCCCGAACACCGCGCACTCGCTCAACCCAGTGCCGCTGATCGTGACCGCCGACGTCGACGGCCTGCGCGACGGCGGGGTCCTCGCCGACGTCGCGCCGACCGTGCTCGCCCTGCTGGGGGAGGACGAACCCGACGAGATGACCGGAGAG
Source organism: Thermoleophilaceae bacterium (assembly GCA_036494715.1). Classification (GTDB taxonomy): domain Bacteria; phylum Actinomycetota; class Thermoleophilia; order Solirubrobacterales; family Thermoleophilaceae; genus JAICJR01. The sequence continues at coordinate 12,678 of DASXNY010000135.1, read as the reverse complement.
TCGCTGGTAGACGGCTGAAGCTCATCCCGCTGATCGCCCGTCCGAATAGTCTCGGGCGGCGATGAGCTGCTTCACGATCGACGCCCGCGACGGCTCCGCCCGAGCGGGCGTTCTCGTTACTCCGCACGGCGAGCTGCACACGCCCGCATTCGTCCCGCTGGCCACGAGCGCGACCGTCAAGTCGCTGCACGCGGCCGAGGTCGCCGAGCTCGGCTACGAGATGGTGCTCGGCAACACCTTCCATCTCTTCATCCGGCCCGGCCACGAGCACATCGCCCAGATGGGCGGCCTGCACGAGTTCATGGCGTGGCGCCGGCCGATCATCACCGACTCCGGCGGCTTCCAGGTGTTCTCGATGGGGCACGGCTCGGTGGCCGATGAGATCAAGGGCAGGCGCGGCCAGCGTAAGAGCCGCATCCTCGCGATCGACGAGGAGGGCGTGCGCTTCCAGTCATACGCGGACGGCAGCGAGAAGTTCATGGGGCCGGAGACCTCGATGGAGGTGCAGGCGGCGCTCGGCTCGGACATCGCGCTCGCCTTCGACGAGTGCACGCCGTTCCACGTCGACCGCGACTACACGGCGCGCTCGACCGCCCGCACTCATCGCTGGCTCGACCGCTGCATCGACTGGCAGCGCGCCAACGCGCCCGCGGGACAGCTGCTGTTCGGGATCGTGCAGGGCGGGGTCTACGAGGACCTGCGCATCGAGTCTGCCGAGCGCGTCGCGTCGTCGGACGTCGACGGCGTGGCCGTGGGCGGCTCGCTCGGCCAGGAGAAGACGCAGATGCAGGAGGTGGTCGAGTGGGCGCTGCGACCGGTGCGCGACGAGCAGCCGCGCCACCTGCTCGGCATCGGCGACGTCGACGACATCCTGCACGCCGTCGCGGCGGGCATCGACACCTTCGACTGCGCGACGCCGACGCGGCTCGGCCGGCACGGGACGGCGCTCGTGCCCGACCCGGACGCCCGCTGGCGGCTCGACCTCAAGAAGCCTGGGCAGCGCGACAGCCGCGCGCCGATCGCCGCCGGCTGTCCCTGCCCGGCGTGCCGCGAGCACACGCGCGCCTACCTGCACTACCTGGCGCGTGCGAACGAGCTCACCGCGGCGCGCCTGATCACGCTCCACAACCTCACCTTCATGGCGCTCCTGATGGAGCAAATCCGCGAGGCGATCGCGAACGACCGCCTCGCGGAATACAGCTCCGAGGTGCTCGACGGGCGAGCGCCTCTCTAAGGGCCAGCCCCTAGGCGGTAGGTGACGGCGGACCCTCAGTCGGGGGGACGTCGGCCGCGGGCGCGGCGGCAGGCGCCGAGTTGGCGGCGACGTCCGGCTTGGTCAGTCCTTCCATGGCTGCGCGAGCCTGTCCCCCTGCGTCCTTGAACGAGACTCCGTCCTCCCTCATCGCGAAGTAGCCGCCGACGGTGATCGTGACCAGGCTCAGCAGGCCGAGCCAGGCGCCGACCTTCGTGTCGATGATCGAGTCCGGGCCGGGGTTGTTGAGGATCAGCCGGTAGGCGACCAGGATCGTGGTCAGCCCGGAGAGTGCGGTGAGGATCGCGCTTGGTGCGATCGGCCAGGAGAGCTTGCGCCCGGTGGCGGCCATGAACGTGAGGCCGAGCGCCCCGATGATCGTCAGCAGCATCAGCCAGCGCAGGATCGAGTGCCCATGCCAGCCGTTCACCGTGGCCGAGATGCCGGCGCGCTCCGCGAACGCCCCGATCTCGCCACCGATGCCGTACCAATCGAAGAAGAAGAGAAATACGAACAGCGCAACCGCACCGAAAGCCGCGATTCGCAAACCATCGCGCACGGCACGCAGGTCCATGCTCATCAAGCACCTCGCTGGGTTTGGGGAGTCCACACGCCCGCCACGGCCAGTGCGGCGGTTGTGCTCGATGGTACGTGCAGCCGGGGCTGCGCGCCAGCGCTATTTCTCGTTGTCCTCGATCAGCTGCTTGAGGCCGTTGATCTGGCCGTGCACGTCGTTCGAGGTCACCGGCCCCTTGTTGCCGCCGCCCCTGTTCGTGACGATCAGGATCACGGCGACCAGCGCGAGGATCACGGCCAGCGCCACCACCAACCGGCGCAGGCCCTGGCCGCGCTTCTTGGACGGGCGGCGCTGCGGCTCGCGCTGGCGCGGGCGCTCCGCGGGGCGGGTCGGTGGCAGGTCCATCTGGCTCGTACGCGGCGGCAGCGGATCCATGCGCGTGCGCGGCATCGCCTGCGTTGCGTCGGGGTCGCCGACGCCGAGGATGCCGGTGCGCTCGAGCACCTGGGTGACCTCGTTCTGATCGCCGCGCAGTCCGGCCTCGACCGCCTCCGCCATGTCGAGCGCTGAGCCGTAGCGCGCTTCGGGCTGGCGCTCGAGGCAGACGCCGATTGCGCGGTCGAGCGCTTCCGGCACCTCGGGGCGGAAGCTGCGGATCGGCTCGACCGGGTCGTTCTGCTGCTTCAGCGCCAGCTCCGTGAGCGAGCCGTACTCGTGCGGCAGCCGGCCCGACAGGAACTGGTAGGCGCAGACGCCGAGCGAGTAGATGTCCGATGCCGGGTTGGCCTCCGCGCCGGTGGCCTGCTCCGGTGACAGGTATGCCGCTGTGCCGAGCACCGAGCCGACCTGCGTGATGCGCGTCTGCTCGGCGGCCTTGGCGATGCCGAAATCGGCGAGCTTGGCCGCGCCCGTGTCCTTCGAGATCAACAGGTTGCCCGGCTTCACGTCGCGATGCACGACGCCGGCGCGGTGGGCGTAGTTGAGGCCGTGGCAGGCGTCGCGCACGATGCCCACCGCCTGCTCGATGTCGAGCACGCCCTCGTCGCGGATCATGTCCGCGCAGGACGGGCCCTCGACGTATTCCATGACGATGTAGTGGCGGTCCGATGGCTCGTCGAGCCCCGAGTCGAACACCTGCACGATGTTCGGGTGCTGGAGCCGCGCGGCGGCGAGCGCCTCGCGCCGGAAGCGCGCGACGAACGCCTCGTCGTCGGCCAAGTGCTCCGCCAGCAGCTTCACGGCCACCGGGCGCTCGAGCACGGTGTCGAGCGCCATGAACACGGTCGACATGCCGCCGGCGCCGAGGCGGCTCTCGAGCCGGTAGCGGCCCGCGACTTCCTGCGGCGTGCTCATGGCGTGCCCCCGCCGGCGCCCGGCACCGTCACGCCGCCGCCGTTGCCCGGCACGGTGGTGCCGCCGCCGGGGCTCGTGGGCGTGGTCGTAGGCGTGGTGGGAACAGTGGTCGGCGTGGTCGGCACCGTGTTGGTGGGCGCGGTGGGCGTGGTCGGCACCGTGTTCGTCGGCGTGGTGGGCACGGTCGGCACGGTGGTCGGCGTGGTGTTGGTGGGCGTCGGCCGCTTGCACTGGTTCTGCACGAGCGTGCCGAGGCGCTGGACGCCGGCGATCAGGTTGCGCTTCACCGTCGAGTCCACCGATTCGGGCAGCGCGCTCACCTGGTTCTCGAGCGTGTTCACCTTGGCGCCGGCGCCGGTGCAGGCGCCGTTGTCCACCTGGCTGCCGATGGAGTCGAGCTGCTGCAGGAAGGACTGGGCCTTCTTCGTCGGGATCGTGCGCTTCTGGCTGCCGCAGCCGCTGAGCGCGACTATCAGCCCCGCGGCGAGCACGGACGCGAGCACAATCGAGGTGAGCCAGCGACGCATCATTCGCCCCTATAGAGACGGTTCGCGAGCGCCTGCGGGAGCCCCGCGCGCTCGATCGCCTGCGCGGCCTCGGCGATCGGATAGTCCACGCGTCGCCACTGAGCAGTCCAGCTACCCAGATCGAGCAGCACCCATGCGGCCCGCGGGTCGCCGTCGCGTGGCTGGCCGACGCCGCCGGGGTTGATCAGCCAGCGCCCGGAGGAGAGGTCGACCTCGGTGCCGGCGGGCGCCTGTTCGCCGCGCAGCTCGCCGTCGTCGGTGCGGTTGAAGAAGAGTGCCACGTGCGAGTGGCCGATCGCGCCCACGCGCGCATCCATCGCTTCGATGCAGGCATCCGCCTGGAGCGTGGAGAGCACGTACTCCCAGACAGGGTCGCGCGGGCTCGCGTGGAAGAGGCCGACCTCCTGCTCGGTGTTCTCCGGCTCGAGCCCGCCCATGAAGTCGAGCGCGTCGGTGCCGATGTGTTCCTGCGTCCACTGCACGGCGAGTGCGGCGTTGAGCGAGAACGCGCTGACGTCGAGCTTGTCGAGCACCACGAGGTCGTGGTTACCCACCAGGCAGACGTCGCAGGCATCCCGGGCGAGCGCCACGCACTCGTCCGGCTGCGCGCCGTAGCCGACGAGATCGCCAAGACACCAGGTCTGGTCGGCGCCCACTTCGGCGACGTCGTCGAGGACGGCCCTGAAGGCCGGGAGGTTGCCGTGAACGTCGGAGAGCAGCGCGATCCTCAGTGCTTTGCCCAGGTCGGGGTCTACAGTGTCGCTTCGATGGGAACTCATGGCTCTCGTGTGCCGCTGGCAATGCTCTGGGCGTCAGCCGCGGCCGGGGTTGCAACAGGGGTGCTGCGGCCGCGGAGCGGCCTGATCGAACCGGCCCCCGTCGCGGCCAGAGACTACTTCAGCGGCGAGCAAATCGAGCGGGCCCGCGCCTATCAGCGTCCGCAGCGGCTGCTGGGGCTTGCCGGGATGACGCTCGAAGGGGCCGCGCTGACGCTGATCGCGCTGAGACCGCCGCCGCGGCTGAGCCGCGAGCTCGAGCGCGCCGGCGCCAACCCGATCGCGGGCGCGGCGGCTTTCGGGGCGGGCCTCTCACTCGGTTCCCGGGCCCTCGGCCTGCCGCTGTCCGCCGTGCGCCAGCGGCGCGCGAAGCGGGCGGGCATCTCCGTGCAGAGCTGGCCCGGCTGGCTCAGCGACGTGGCCAAGTCGAGTGCGATCGGCAGCGGGCTCAATGCGGCGGCGCTGGCGGGCGCGATGGGGCTGCTGCGGCGCTACCGCAGCCACTGGTGGCTGCCCGCCTCGCTGGGCGCGACGGCCGTGAGCTCGGCATTCATCCTGCTCTCGCCGGTGCTGCTCGACCCGGTGTTCAACAAGTTCGAGCCGCTGCCCGAGGGCGAGCTGCGGCGCGAGGTGCTCGCCCTCGCGGAGCGCGCGGGCGTGCAGGTGGGGGAGGTCTACCGGATCGACGCGAGCCGCCGCACGACGGCCGCCAACGCGTACGTGACGGGTCTCGGACGCACCAAGCGCGTCGTCCTCTTCGACACGCTGCTGAACGACTTCCCGGCCGGCGAGGTGCACTCGGTGGTCGCGCACGAGCTGAGCCACGTGCGCTACCGCGACGTCCAGCGCGCGCTCGTGTGGCTGGGGATCGCGGCGCCCGCCGGCCTGCATCTCGTGCAGCGCCTCACCGAGTGGATCGCGGGCGACGACGAGCCCACCCCGGCGATGCTGCCCGCGCTCATCCTGTCGCTCGGCATCGTGTCGTTCGCGGGCGGGATCGCCAGCACCGCGCTGTCACGGCGCGTCGAGCAGCGGGCGGACGCCTTCGCTCTCGACCTCACCGAGGACCCGGACTCGTTCATCGAGCTCGAGAGGCGCCTGGCGGTCAAGGCACTCGCCGACCCGCAACCGCCGCGACTCCTGCAGAAGCTGTTCGGCACCCACCCGGACGCGATACAGCGGATCGGCTACGGCGTAACGTACGCCGGCTCGCGCTGAGCGCGGCTGCTACTCCTCTTCAGGCTGGTCCGGCGGCCCGTCGTACTCGGGCAGGCTCCGGATACCCTCCTTGGCCTGCCACTTCGACCAGTTGTCCTCCATCGCGTCGATCAGCTCGCGCATGAAGCGCGGCGAGAGGTTGACGCGGGAGACGACGACGCCGGGGATCTCCTCCTCGTCGACCTCGTGGTCAACGCGCGCGAAGGTGATCGTGAACTCGTAGTCGGAGTGGCTGACGTTCGCGAAGTTCGCATAGACGCCCGCCATGATCTCCGGCGACGTGTGGATATTGATGTGGCGCTCGGGCGGGTCGTCGTCGGGCACGCGACTAGTATCGCAGCCTTCCGGTAGCCGACTCCATGCGGATCACTGTCCTAGCCGTCGGGCGTCTCCGGCCTCCGTTCGCCGACGATGTCCAGCACTACCACAAGCTGCTCGCCGGGCACACGCGCGTCGACGTGCTCGAGCTACGCGACGAGGAGAAGGTGGACGGCCGCATCCCGGAGCGGGCGTTCACGGTCCTGCTCAACGCGGACGGCAAGACGTTCGACTCGATCGGCTTCAGCCGCTGGATGGAGGAGCGGCGCCAGTCGGGGCGCGATCTCTGCTTCGTGGTGGGTGGTCCGCGCGGGCTCGAGCTCGCGCGCTGCGACATGCGCCTGTCGTTCGGTCCGATGACGCTGCCCCACCAGCTCGCGCGCGTCGTCCTGCTAGAGCAGATCTACCGCGCGCACAAGATCCTCGCCGGCGAGCCATACCATTACTGAAATGAGTCCGACGATCGATCCGGTCGCCGAGCTCCGGGCGGCGGTCGCGGCCGCGGCCGCCGAGCTGAGCGGCAACGGCTCGAGCAAGACGTTCAGCTTCGACCGTCCCCCGAAGCCCGAGTTCGGCGACTACTCCACCAACGCCGCGATGCTCCTGGCACCCACGCTGGGCGAGCAGCCGCGCGCCGTTGCCGAGCGGCTCGGCGGCCTGGTGGAGGAGCGGCTGGCCGACGAGGTCGAGAAGGTCGCCGTGGCCGGGCCGGGCTTCCTCAACCTGTTCCTGTCCGACTCCTGGTACCGGGACGCCCTCGGGGCGGCGCTCGCCGCCGGAGATGAGTTCGGCGGCGGCACGGTCGCCTCTGCCGCCGAGCGAATCCTCGTGGAGTTCGTCAGCGCCAACCCCACCGGCCCGATCACGGTTGCCTCGGCACGGCACGCGGCGTACGGCGATGCGCTCAGCCGGATCCTCGAGTTCGCCGGGCACGAGGTCGCGCGCGAGTACTACGTGAACGACGAGGGCGGTCAGGTGCAGCGCTTCGGCCAGTCGATCAAGGCCCGGGCGCGCGGCGAGGAGCCGCCAGAGGACGGCTACCACGGCGGCTACGTGAGCGAACTCGCCGACCAGATCGAGGGCGCGGCCGACATGGAGGAGGGCGAGCTGGCCCGCCGCGCGGTGGATCTGATGATCGACAGCGTGAGGGCGACGCTCGAGCGCTTCGGCGTGCAGATGGACCTCTACTTCTTCGAGCACACGGTGCACGAGAACGGCGAGATGGCGCACGCGCTCGCGATCCTCGACGAGCACGGCCACACGTACGAGCACGAGAACGCGCTCTGGCTGCGCACCACGAGGTTCGGCGACGACAAGGACCGCGTGCTGCGGCGTTCGACCGGCGAGTTCACCTACTTCGGGCCCGACATCGCCTACCACGTCGACAAACGCGAGCGCGGCTTCGACCGGCTGATCGACGTCTGGGGCGCCGACCACCACGGCTACCAGCAGCGCACGCTCGCGGCGTGGGAGGCGCTCGGCGGCGAGCCGGGCAGGCTCGAGCTGATCATCATGCAGCTCGTCAACCTGGTCGAGCGCGGGCAGCGCGTCCAGATGTCGAAACGACGCGGCGAGTTCGTCACGCTCGACGACCTGATCGACGACATCGGCGTCGACGCGGCGCGCTTCTTCCTGCTCCAGCGAAGCCACGACACGACGCTCGACCTAGACCTCACGCTCGCCCGCGAGCAGAGCCAGGACAACCCTGTCTACTACGTGCAGTACGCGCACGCGCGCATCGCGAGCATCCTGCGCAAGGCGGGGGAGCAGCGCGTCGCGGAGGCGCTGGCGGCGGACTACAGCGAGGAGCTCCATCCGTCGGCGCGGGCGCTGCTCAAGCGGCTGCTCGCGTTCCCGGACGAGGTGGGGATCGCTACCGAGCGCCGGGCACCGCACCGCATCACCGTCTATGCGCACGACGCGGCCCAGGACTTCTCGGCCTTCTACCGCGACTGCCGCGTGGTGGGCGCCGCCGAGGAGGGCGGGGACGAGAACTTCCGCATCGCGCTCAGCGTGATGGCACAGCGCGTGCTCGCGCGCTCGCTCAGCTTGCTCGGCGTGTCCGCGCCCGAGCACATGTAGCTCGCCTCACCTCGGCGCTAGATGTTGCTGAAGAAGTTGAGGCCCAGGTCGTCGAGCCAGGTGAGCGCCTGGTTGTTCAGGCGCGTGAGCTCGTCGGTGAAGAGCAGCACGCCCATGATCATCAGGATCACACCCGATACGAGGGTGATCGCCGCGTAGTGGTTGCGGAAGAAGCGGAAGAAGCCGGTGACCCGCGAGAACGCGACCGCGCTCAGCACGAACGGCACACCCAGCCCGGCCGAGTAGAAGGCGAGGAGCACGCCGCCCTTGGCCACGGTGTTCTGCGTGCTGGCGGCGGTGAGGATCGCGCCGAGAGTGGGGCCGGTGCATGGCAGCCAGGCCACCGCGAACGCGAGGCCGGCGATCACGGGACCGCCAGTCGAGGCGCGCGAGAGCAGCGTCTCGGGGCGCCACTCGCGGTTGAGCAGCGGCACGAACAGCGTGCCGACGAACAGCGCGCCCATCGCGAAGATCACGACTCCGGCAACGTGGCGGATGAGCAGCCGGTGCTCCGCGAGCGTCTTCCCGATGCCGGTGGCTGTCATGCCGAGCGCGACGAACATGACCGTGAACGAGAGGCAGAAGACCAGCGCCGGGCCGATCACCTGGCGGCGGCCCTGGCCCTCCTGGAGCTCGGCGAAGGAGACGCCGGAGATCGCCGACAGGTAACCGGGGACGAGCGGCAGGACGCAGGGGGAGATGAAGGAGACGAAGCCGACCGCAAAGGCGGCCACCACCGTCGTGTTCACACCTGTCGCGATAACGGGCACGGTCTTCGCCCTTTATAGGTCGTAACGCTCGAGATCGGAGCGCAGTCGCGCTCCGTCTCCACCCGCGCCCGTGCCGCTGGGCAGTGGGCCCGACTGGCCCGGCGGGCGGCTGCGCCGCCAGCGCACCACCGCGAAGGCGATCCCGATGCCCGCCAGGATCACCGCGAGGCCGGGCACGATCCAGGCGGCTAGGTCGAAGCCGCTGTCCGACGGCGTCGCGAGCACGCGCTGCCCGTACTGGGCTACGAGCGCCTTCTTGATCTGGCTCTTCGTCTCGCCCTGAGCGATCAGCGCGCGGATGTAGGCGCGCTCGCGATCGGCCTGCGGGGAGTCGGACACGTTGAGCGTGGTGCCGCAGACGAGGCACATCACCTCGTTCTCGATGTCGCCGAGGGAGGCGCGCTGCGGCGGCCCCGCCTGCACCGCGGCCGGCGCTGCGAGGAGGGCGGCGGTCAGTAGTGCGGGGAGGAAGCGTTTTTTCACGAGCTCTTCTGGAGCAGCGGCAGGACGCTCTTGCGCATGAACTGATCGCTCACTGCGCCGCGCACGGCGGCGGCGATGCGGCCGTTGCGGCCGATCACGAAGGATTCGGGGTAGGCGAGGATGCCGTAGGCGGTCTGGGAGTTCCCGTCCCCGTCGCGCAGGATCGGATAGGTGAGGCCGTACTGCTTCGCGAACTTGCGCGCATCGCCCGTCACGTCGAGCACGTCGACGCCGAGGATCGTCGCGCCGCCCTTCTCGAGCGTGGATTGCCAGCGCTGCAGGAGCGGCGCCTCCTGCCGGCAGGGCTCACACCACGAGGCCCAGTAGTTGAGCAGCACCACCTTGCCCTTGTAGGCCGCGAGCGACGACTTGCCCGGGCCGTCGAGGGTCGGCAGCTCGGGCGCGGGCGCGACCTTGTTGATGAGGCTCGCGGTGGGCGACTCGGTCTGCTTGTTCGACGCGAGCCCGTACGCGAGCAGCGCCACCAGCGCCAGGACGCCGGCCAGCACGATGAGCGGGATGGGTGAGAGCAGGCGCTTCACGAGGCCGGACTCAAGGGTATTCCCGCAGGGTTAGAATCGCGCCGAGAGGCCGCCCAGCGGCCTGTCCTGACGCGGACGTAGCTCAGTTGGTAGAGCGTCGGCTTCCCAAGCCGAAGGTCGCGGGTTCGAGGCCCGTCGTCCGCTTCACGTGAAAGCCCCGCAAAAGCGGGGTTTTGTGTTGGTTGACCCAAACGGGAGTGGCCCGTAAATGGGTAAGTGCGAACAGAAGTGCGAACAGGCCGACGGCGGTGTCGGGAGAGTTGAGGGCTCGCTTCTGCTTTGCATGGAAGGCAGAAGTGCAAGGCTCGGCCACTGGCGAGGAGCGAGACTCAGACCAGGGCGGGTCGCGGGTACCTGGATTGGTGTGACAGCTCCCTCAGGTCGGCAGGGCGCCGGCTGGTGGGCGGCGGCGAATCAGACGGCGGTATCGAGTGCCCCTGATGCCGCGGCAGGAGGCGAGACATCGGTCGCGGCGCTTTGGACAGGGTTGGCGGGTAGGAGGATCGCGACCCCGAGACCAAGGAGGGCCAGCGCGCCGAGGACGATCATCGCGGCGACGTAGGTCCCGTTTCCGGAGGCCAGATCGGAGACCAGGATCGTGCCCGCGATCGCGGTGCCAAAGGACGAGCCGAGGTTGGAGATGCTGCGCGACAGGCCGGAGATCTCGCCCTGCTTCTCTTCGGGGAAGGCTGACTGGACAAGGTTGACCGACGGGGTCAGCATCACGCCCACGCCGAGACCAATCAGCAGAAGTCCGGGCGCGAACGCCCAGGCGCTCGACGAGGCCGCCTTGACCAGGCCGAGCAGGAGCACGATCCCGACCACGGTCACGCCGAACCCGGCCGCGATCAACGTCTTCTGCAGATACTTCTTGGCGAGTCGCTCCGCGGCAAGCGACGAGACCAGGATGCCCAGGGTGGCCGCGGTGAAGATCACGCCGGTTTTGATGGCGCTGTAGTGCCGTTCGGTCTGGAGGAAGACCGAGACGACGAACGACACGCCCATCAGGAGCAGCCACTGGAGGTTCTGGGTGGCGAGGCCGAGATTGGAGGTGCGGTTGCGAAACAGGCTCATCGACAAGAGCGGTTCCCTCCCCGCTCCTTCCCGAGAGCGGATGTACAGGAAGAACCCGACGAGGAACGCGGCTCCGATCGCCAGGCATACGATCAGCAGCGTGCCGTTGCTGCCGGCCTGCAGGATCCCGAACACCACGAAGAACATCCCGACCGCCCACAAGATGGCGCCGACCGCGTCGAAGGAGCGCTCGGGATCTGGCGCGACCGGATCTACGACTCGACGGCTGAGCAGAATGATCGTGCCGACGATCATGGCTTGGAAGACGAACGCGGCTCGCCAACTGATGCCGGAGGTGATCAGACCGCCGATCAACGGTCCGGCCGCGGCGCCGATGCCTCCCAGCCCGCTGATCACCCCGAAGGCCTTGGCACGCGATTCAAGCGAGGTAAACGCCATCGTGGTGAGGATGTAGACGGGCGGGATCAGGAAGGCTGTGCCCACGCCTTGAAACACGGAGTTGCCGAGGATCAGCACGCCAAGGCCCGGAGCGATCGCGCTCAGCACGGTGCCAATGCCGTACAGCGTCAGGCCGCCGATAAAGCACCGCTTGCGGCCCCAACGGTCGGTCAGCTTGCTGCAGGGGATCATCAGCACCGCCATGATCAGCAAGAACAGCGTGATCGTGGTCTGCACGCCCTTCACATCTGTGTGCAGGTCGTGGCTGATGTCGTTGATCATCACGTTCATGTTCGATCCCGCGAAGCTGCACATGAACTGCGCGAGAGCGAGCGGCGCTATGAACGCGCGTGGGGAATCGACCCAGCTCGCCGCGGTCGGACGTTCGTCTATCGGTGTCGCGCTCACGTCGTCTGGCATCCCGTGACCACTTCGGCGCCGGCGATAGCGGTCAGATCGCGGATGAACCGTAGGAGTAACCACTGCCGGGGGTATCACCCGAAGGGGATGAGAGAACGAGCGGTCTAGCTCGCGCGGGGCCGTGGGAGGACTCGTCCCGGCTGATAGTTGCCCCATCCTCGTTCGCTTCCGCTCCTCGTCCAAAGAGGGCATCCGGTTCGCTGCCCCACTCAGGTCGGGTCGAACGCTCGTCTTCGTCCCCGCTGTCGGCGCCCTGAGGCTAGGGGCTGGACGTCACTTCGCCCAACTCACGCTCGTCTCGGCCGCCGCAACGATGTTTCCGAGGGGCTGCGGTGCGCCCCCACCGGCCGGCACGGTGAACAGCGGGCCGTTGCTGTGGTGCGCCGGGCCAGTGGTCAGCAGCAAGGTGCGGCCGTCCGGTGACCACGCGCCGCCGGTGCTGTTGGCAAAGCCGAACTGAGAGCCCGGCCGCGGTGCCGATGCGTCCGGGATGAGCGTGCGCAGCAGCGTCCCGCTGGGACTGAAGAGAGTCTCCGAATAGCCCGCGAGGTCGGGGGCGGTCGAGCCCTCGACCGGCGTCGTGGCGGCGTCGAGTGTGGCAATCCCGGCGGGGCCCCAGACGGGGATGATCGGGAATGTGTTCGTGGGAGCCGGCATCTGGGTGACAGCTCCACTTGTCACGTCGATCAGCAGCAAAACGCCGTAGATGTTCGACGTGTCTTCAGGCTCGAAGATGGAGGTGGCAATCCGCTGGCTGTCCGGCCATAGCGGACGTCGAGTGCACGGCTCCGTCCCGTGCGTGGGACTCTAAGTGGGACGCGCCGTGGGCATGGTCGCCTCGACGGCCTGAAGGATGAGCCGGGTCGCGGCGTCGGGCTGCGACACGAACGAAACGTGAGAGGCCGGCACCTCCACGATCGTCGCGTTCGCGCGCTCGGCCATGAACC
>DASXNY010000134.1:0-9974 GCA_036494715.1 Thermoleophilaceae bacterium | reverse complement strand
GAGGAGGAGGGCATCGAGCCCGACCTGATCGTCGGCTCGTCGATCGGCGTGTGCAACTCGCTCGTCTACACGACGGGCGGCGCGGAGGCGCTCTGGGCGTTCTGGTCGCGGGCGCGTTCGCTGCCGCAGATCTTCGACCTCTCCGTGCGTCGCAACGTCATCTTCGGCAACTCCTTCTTCTCGATGGGCCGGTTGATCCGCTACGTCGAGGAGGAGGTCGACTTCGGCCGCTGCTTCCACTCACCGCGCGAGCTCACCTACATCGTCGCCAACCTCTCCGCGGGCCACGAGGAGCTGCGCGGCAATCGCACGGAGTCCGACATCGACAGTTTCCGCACGGTCTCGCGGATCGGCTACTCGATCCCGATCCTGCATCCGCTGATCGAGCTGGACGGCGACATGTACGCCGACGGCGGCTTCCTCTGGAACGTCCCGTTCGAGTACGCCGAGCGCTGGGGCGCGACCGACATCTACATCCTCTCGGTGGTTCCGTCGGAGCTGCCGCGAGCGGAGTCGCTGCGCTTCGTCCCGCAGGTGGCGGCGCGCATGTACGACGTCTTCTGGCGCACCTTCGGCAACTCCTCGCGCCTCGAGAAGCAGCTCGACGACGACGGCCGCTACCACGGCATCAACGTCACGACGCTAGAGCCGAGCCCCGAGACGGGAATGTTCGACCCGCTGGCGATGCTCAACGCCCATCCCGGCAAGTCCAAGAAGCTGCTCTGGGACGGCTACCGCGACACCGAACGCATGCTGCACGGCGGCACTCGGCCTGCGGAGGGCGCTCGCCGGCCCCGCTAATCTCCGGCCATGGCGACCCTCTACCGCTGCAAGACGCCGACGGACCTGCTTTGCGCTTGCGGAAAGGTGGCCAGGAGGCTGCGCCGCGCCGGCATCGACTTCGAGGAGGTGCGCGTGCCCTACCTGAAGCGGGACCGGCCCGAAGTCGAGGAGCTCACCGGCCAGCGCTGGGTGCCCGTGCTGGTACACGGCGAAGAGGTGATCAGCGACTCGAAGCGGATCTGCGAGTACATCGATCGGATCCAGTCGTCGGCGGTGGTCGAGCCGCTCCAGGAGCCCGGCTGATGCCGGGCTACCGCCGCGCGTACAAGACAGCCAAGCGGGTCTACCCGCTGGTCCTCGCCGCCTACCGGCGCTGGGACACCCTCAGCGAGGAGGAGAAGGAGCGCTACCGGGAGCAGGCCCGGCGCTACTCCAGGCAGGCGGCGAGCTACTCGAAGCAGGCGGCGACGTATGCGCGCGACGCCGCCTCACGGGCGCCGCTGCCGAAGCGCGGCGGCGGCGGGCGCAAGCGCCGCTAGCTGCGGCTAGGGCCCCGGCGGGGTCCGCGGGATCTCGTAGCGCTTGGCGTGCAGGAAGGCCGAACGCGGGCCGTTGCGGCGGTCGCGCCGGACCGCGGCGCTCGCCTTCGTCGACTTCTTGCTCGTCCACGACACGGGCGCCGGGGGCAGCCGGAGCAGTGCGGGCCAGGTGGCCGCGTCTACCTGCCCGGTGACCGGCAGCGCGTTGGCCGACTGGAACGACTGCACCGCGCTCACGGTGGCGGAGTCGAACGTGCCCGTGGGGCTGATCGCCTGGCCGGCTGACATCAGATGCTCCTGCGCCCACACCACCACGTCGCCCTTCGAGCCGGACTTGAGCAGCGGGTATCCAACCGGCGTCGGGACGACGGGCGTGGGGGCAGGCGGCGCGATCGCGGCCCAGCCGGCGTTGCTCGCCGACTGCCACGACCACCAGCTCACGCCGGGCGCGCCGTAGCCCTCGGAGAGCGCGCGGAAGCGCTTGATGTCCGCGCTCGGCGGGTTGTCGTACAGCTGGCCCAGCGGGAAAATCTGCCGCCCGTAGATGCCGTTCCACAGGTAGGTGTGGGCGAGCGCGCTGTCGACGCTCGTGCCGATCGCCTTCCAGTACACCTGCGGCGCGTTGTACTGCGCGCCGTTTGGACCGAGGAACACCGAGTACGGCAGCGACGGGTGGTAGTCGACATAGGGGAAGCTCGCGAGCCCGACCGGGTAGTCCGGCCCGATCAGCGAGCGTATGTCGTTGATGTAGGTCTGCGCCTGCGCGTAGAGGCCCTCGTACTGGCTCTCGGCGTCGATCACGAGGCAGTCGGCGCCGGTCTGCGCTGCCCGCGCGCCGAGCGCGGCCTCGGTGGCCGGGTCCTTGCCGTAGACGAACTGCCAGGCGCAGACGTGCAGGCCCGCCGCCTTCAGCGCCGCCACGAGCGTCGGCGAGAACTGATCCCACCAGGACGTGCCGTCGGAGCTCTTCACGAACACGGTGTTCACGCCGTACTGCTGCGCCTGCGCCGCGATGCCGGCCGTGGTGCCGTCGCTCGACTTGCTCACGTACCAGATCCACATCCCGTTGCCGTCGAACGCCGTGCCGCTGCCGTGGAGGGCCTTCGGCACAGTGTGCTTGTGAACGTGGATCGGCCCGACGACGTTGGAGCGCCCGTGCGGCCCGACGATCCGGATCCGGCCCGACGTCGCCGTGGCGGGGACCGTCGTCACGTAGCCGTCGGGCTGGCGCAGCCGAAGCTTCGAGGTGAGGGCGGCGCGCTTGCCGCCGGAGGACTTCTTGGCCTTCTTCGCGCGGCTGAACACGACAACCATGCCGCGCTTCGCGAGGTTGCGCCCGCGGAAGCGCAGCCGCCCGCCCGGGGCCACCGTGTGCGGGTCCTTCGTGCAGACGGTCATCGGCCAGCAGCGCACGAACGTGATGCGCGGCACCTTCGAGCGGGCACCCGCCGACGGCGCGCCGGCGACCAGGGCCAGCCCTGCGATCGCTGCGACGATCAGGCTTGCGGTGCGCACGGTTTGGTAACCGAGGGTGCGGGGCGGAGTTGCGCTACGAGGTCATAGGTCTGAGGTCATAGGTCACAGGAAAGGTTCTATGACCTATGACCTATGACCTGTGACCTAGCTCAAACGATTCTCTAGACCAAGTGGGGCGGACTCGGGCGCTGAGGCCTCGGGCGCTTGGGGCTCTTCCACCGGCTGCTCTACGCCGAGCGCCTCGGCCAATTCGCCCGATTCGTACATCTCGAGCACGATGTCGCAGCCGCCGACGAGCTTCTGGTCGATGAAGAGCTGCGGGATCGTCGGCCAGCCCGAGAGCGCCGAGAGCTCCTCGCGGATGCGCGGGTCGGGCAGGATGTCCATCGCCGCGTACTGCACGCCCAGCGCGTTCAGCGCCGCCGAGCTGCGCATCGAGAAGCCGCAGCGCGGCTCGTCCGGCGTGCCCTTCATGAACAGCATCACCCGGTTCCCGTCGATTGCGTTCTGGAGAAAGTCGCGAATCTCCTGGTTGGTCATCCGGTGCCCCCCGGTGTCGAAGTCTTGATGGAAAGAGCGTGGATCGGGCCGCCCACCTCGTCGCCGAAGATTCCGTACACGAGCTGGTGCTGCTCGATGCGGGAAAGCCCTGCGAAACGGTCGGAAACCACCTCCGCGCGGAAGTGATCGCCACCCCCCGTGAGATCCTCGACGGATGCCGTGGCTCCCGGTAGGGCGATCTCTATGCGCGTTTTCAGCTCTTCAGCAGTAGGCATGAGCGTCCGACAACGATAGCTAGGTGGATAGCTACAATCGGACCCAGATGGTCACTCTCACGGACATCGCCGCTGAGAAGGTCAGTTCGTTCCTGGCCAGCCAGGAGCCCACGGAGGGCGCCGGATTGCGCGTCGGCGTACGCGGTGGCGGCTGCTCGGGCTTCCAGTACGCGCTCGCCCTCGACGAAAAGCGTGACGGTGACCACGTGTTCAAGGACCATGGCATCAGCGTCATCGTCGACGACGCCAGCCTGCAGTACGTCAAGGGCTCTGTCGTCGATTACAAGGAGAGCATGATGGGCGCCGGCTTCGAGGTGAACAACCCGAACGTCGTAGCCGCCTGTGGCTGTGGCTCCTCCTTCCGTGTCGCGGATGAAGATCCAAGCTGCGGCGCGCCGGCCTAATTGCCGGAACCCTCTCGATAGAGCCTGACGGTCCGTTCTCGCTGCGCGAGGCGGCGAGCTTCGGCTTCGGCCCCACGAGCGGCGAGGGCGAGGAGACGATGCGCTTCGGCTTCGTCGTCGACGGCTTCGCGTCGCACGCGGCGGTGGTCCTCAGCCAGGACCAGGACCGCATCGTGCACGCGGATGTCCACGGCACCGGACTCGACCTCGCGGTCATCGAGCGCCAGCTGAGGCGCATCCTCTCGCTCGACCACTCGGGCGCGGAGTTCGGGCAGGTGGGCCTGCGCGACCCGGCGATCGGCCGCCTGCAGGGGCTCTTCCCTGGGCTGCGGCCCGTGCTCTTCAACTCGCCCTATGAGGCGGCAGCCTGGGCCGTGCTCAGCCACCGGCGCCAACGGCGGCAGGCGACGGCGCTGAGGACGCGCCTCGGCGAGGCGCTGGGCGCGACCTTCCAGATCGCCGGCGAGAGCGTGCCCGCGTTCCCGCTGCCCGAGCGGCTGCTCGACCTCGACGAGTTCCCGAGCATGGAGCCCCAGCGCGTCGAGCGGCTGCGCGACGTCGCGCAGGCGGCGCTCACCGGCGTACTCGATCCGGCGCGGCTATACGAGATGGGCTGGGAGCAGGCGCTCGACGAGGTGCAGCGCCTGCCGGGCATCGGCCCGATGTTCGGCGCCCTGATCGTGCATCGCGCCGTCGGGTTTGCGGACTCGCTCGCCACCGGCGAGGCCCCCGGCCAGCGCTACCTGGCCGAGCTGTACGGGCTCGACGGCCCGCCCAGCAAAGAGACTCTCGAGGCGCTGACCGAGAAGTGGCGGCCGTTCAGGACGTGGGCGATGGTGCTGGTCCGCGTGGCCGGCGACCGCGGCGCGATCTAAACGGGCGCGTTGTCGAGCGACGACCAGAGGTAGAGGCAGGCGAGCGAGCGGTAGGGCCGCCAGGGCTCGGCGATCCGCTCCATGGTCTTCACGTCCGGGATCTTCGGCAGCCCGTAGAGGCGCTCCACCGCACGCCGGATGCCGAGGTCGCCCGAGGCCAGCACGTCCGGGCGCCCGAGCTGGAAGAGCAGGAACATGTCGGCGCTCCACTCGCCGATGCCCTTCACGGCGGTCAGCTGCTCCGTCACCTGGGCGTCCGAGAGCTCGGCCAGGTGGTCGAGGTCGAGCTCGCCGTCCTCGACGCGCTCGGCCAGGTCGCGCAGGTAGGCCACCTTCGCGCGCGAGAGGCCGGCCCCGCGCAGCGCGTCCGGGTCGACCGCGATCAGCTTGACGGGCGTGGGCACCTCACCGCCGAACAGCTCCAGCACGCGTGCGTAGATCGACGCCGCCGCCTTGGTCGAGAGCTGCTGGCCGACGATCGAGCGCACGAGCGTTCCGTATGCGTCGGCCGGCCGCCCGCGCCGGCGCTGCTTGAGGCTGAGCGTCCCGTGCTCGTCGATCAGCACCCGCATCACCTCGTCCGAGGCGCGCAGGTGCTCGACTGCACGGTTTGGCCGCGGGCTCAGTGGATCAGCACCGGCGTGCCAACCGGCACGCGTGGGTAGAGGTCGATCACGTCGCTCACGTGCATGCGAATGCAGCCGTGCGAGGCGGCGCTGCCGATCGACCAGTCCTCCGCCGTCCCGTGGATCGCGAAGCCGTCGCCCAGGTCGAGCAGGCGTGCCTTGAGCGGGTCGCGCGGGTCGCTCGGCGGGATCGTCTGGCCCGCCAGCGAGCCCGCCCAAGGGCTGTTCGGCACATGCCAGGTGGGGTCCACCTGCTTGTCGAGCACGTGGCGGATGCCCGCCGGAGTCTCGAGGCCTGCCATGCCGACCGCCACCGGATAGGTCTTCAGAAGATGCAGGCGCTTGAAGAGGCGCAGCTTGAAGCTGTCGCGGTCGACAGAGATGTAGGTGCCGTACCTGCGTGCGAGCGTCTTCAGCGTGACCGCGGGCTTGAGGCGCTCGACGCGGGCGTGGATCACGCGCGTCGGCGTGGGGTGGCGCAGCTCGTTGATCAGCTTCTGGCGCAGCGCAGACGCGTTGATGCCGCGCCCGTTGCGCCCGTGGATGCGCTTGATCTTGGTCACCCCGAGCACGACGCGCGAGTTGTGCGGCGCCTTGTAGTAGGGCCTGCCGAGCGCCGCCACCTCCGCGCTGAGCTTCTTGCCGTCGAGGCTGCGCGCGAGGCGGATGTGGATGTGGCGGTGGTGGCGGGTCGCCTCCTTGAACGCCGCGGCCACCATGCCGGCGTAGTCGACGGTCTGGCCGAGGTCGGCGCTCGTGGCCTGCTGGTCATGCTCGCCGACGACGCTGACGGTGACCGGCCGCTCCCAGATGGCGGCCAGCGCGGCCTGTGCCTTGGCGGTCGCGTCGGCGGCGTCGAGACCGGAGACGTCGACGCTCGCGATCGTGGTGCCGGCGGGCAGCGTGGGGGCCTGCTTGGCCGCAGCGGCCGGGGCGGCGACGACGAGGGCGAAAAGACCTGCAAGAACGGGCATTCGAATGATTTTCACCCCGTAAGGATGGCAAGTCCGTAAGCTGCCGCGCGTGCGCTTCGTGACTTACGACGCCGGGAAGGGTCCGCGCGCCGGTCTTCTGCGCGATGGCGACCGGGTGGTGGAGGCCGGGGAGAGCCTGCGCGATCTGATCGCCGTCGACCGGCTCGCCGAGCCATCCGACGCGGAGGAGATCCCGCTTTCGGAGGTGCAGCTGCTGCCGCCCATCCCGAACCCGGACAAGATCATCTGCATCGGGCTCAACTACCGCTCACACGCCCAGGAGGCGGGCATCGAGGCGCCCGAGACGCCCACCTTCTTCGCCAAGTTCCGCAACGCGCTCGTGGCCGCGGACAGCGAGGTCGAGCTGCCGGCCGCGAGCCAGAAGGTGGACTACGAGGCCGAGGTGGCGTTCGTCATCGGCAAGCGCGCGAAGGACGTGAGCGAGGACGAAGCGCTCGACTACATCGCGGGCTACACGCTGCTCAACGACCTCTCTGCGCGTGACCTCCAGTTCGCCACCCCGCAGTGGCTGCCCGGCAAGGTCTTCGACGGCTCGGCGCCCTGCGGCCCCGCGCTCGTCACGCCCGACGAGGCCGGCGCGCCCGACGCCATCGAGATCGAGTTGAAGCTCAACGGCGAGGTGATGCAGTCGGCCTCGACGTCGGACCTGATCCATTCGATCCCCGCGCTCGTCGCGCACCTGTCGATGCTGATGACGCTCGAGCCGGGCGACATCGTCTCCACGGGAACGCCGTCCGGGGTGGGCAGCGTGCGTGAGCCGCGCGTCTGGCTCAAGGCCGGCGACCAGGTCGAGATCAACTCGCCATCTTTAGGAACGCTCCGCACCGCTCTTAAGTAGCGCGTGTTCAATGGGCCTGTGTGGTTCGCGCGCTCACGGCGGGCTCTGCCTGCGGTGCTGGTCGGGGTGTTGCTCGCGGTCGTCGGCTCGGCGGTGGGGACGTCGGTGGCGAACGCGCCGCCGCCACCCGCTCCGGCCGGGGGTGCGCTGCAGGGCGACCAGGCCAAGTTCCTGCGGCTCGCCGAGCAGGGCGTCGGCAAGATCAACAAGAGCTGGTGGAACTCGGGCACCGACTGGTACAACGACCGCCTCGCCAAGGGCCAGGACGGCAAGGCGTCGATCTGGACCACGGTCCATCTCTTCAGCACCCTGAACGGCATCGCGCAGGCGGCGCCCACGGGCGCAAACAAGCGCGCCGTCGAGTGGTTCGCCGACCGCTCGTACCGTGAGTACTGGAACCCGCAGGCCGGCCACATCCGGCATACGCGCCGCCACATCGGCGGCTTCGACCCGAGCACGCGCGAGGCCGCCAACGCGAAGGCCCACGTCTACTACGACGACAACGGCTGGCTGGGGCTAGCGTTCCTCGAGGCGTACCGGACGACGCGCGTGAAGCGCTACCTCACCTACGCGGACGACGCCTTCCAGTTCATCGCGCAGACCGGCTGGGCCGACGGCGCGGGCGGCGGCGTCTGGTGGGACACCAAGCACACGAGCCGCTCGTCGGAGGGCATCGCGTCGGCGACCGCGCTCGGCGCGCTGCTCTACGAGACGACCGGCAAGAAGCCGTACCTGACGACCGTGCAGCGCTACATCTCGTGGGCCGACTCTCACATCTGGGACGCGAAGAACGGGCTCTACATGCGCGACCCGAGCTCGCCGATCCTGATGGGCTATGTGCAGTCGCCGATGATGGTGGCGTTCGTCTCGCTGTGCTCGACGACGCACGACGACTCGCTGTGCGACAAGGCCGAGCAGCTCGGCGACAACGCGCTCAAGGGCTTCAGCACGACGCTCCATCACGGGCCCCAGTACGACGCCGTCTACCTGCACTGGATGCTCGACGTCTACGCGTACGACCACAACTCGCGCTGGTACCAGCTTGCGCTCGCCAACGCCAACCGCGCGCTGGTAGGCGCCCAGACCAGGGCGGGCCTGTTCCTCAAGGCGTGGGACGGCGGCCGCGCGCCCGACGCTCCCACCGACAGCCTGAAGATCGACGCGGCCACGCTGAGCGTGTTCGCGTGGCTGGCCGCGGCCAAGCCGCCCTCGCCCTAGGAGTCGCGCTCAAGACATCTCGACCGCTTCTGCGGTGCCGTGCTCTACGACAAGCGGCCGGGCAATGGGCTGGCGGGCGGCACGATGCTCATGTCGGTGCTCGGCTTCCTCGTCACCGTCGGGACGATCTGGGGCGACTGGCACGGCGACGCAGACGGGCCGGTGCAGGCTCTGTTCATCCTGCTTGTGCTCGCGGTCACGGGCGGCCAAGCGTGCGTCCTCGAGGCACGGCGGCGTGAGGCGGACAGCGACTGGGTCCAGTTCCTGATCAAGGTCTCGCTGATCGTGATCGGGCTCGTTGCGGCGACGATCTGCCTCGCCATCGTCGACACCGACGTGTCCGGGGCGGGCTACTGGCGGCTGTTCGGGGTCTTCGCCGTGCTCGACGTGCTCGGTACGCTGCTGATCCCGATCGTCCGGCGCGTGCCCGCGCGGCAGAGCTAGCCGGCTGCCGGCTGGACCGAGACCGCCTCCCCGTCGAGCGCGCCGAGCGCTCGCTCGACCGATGCGGTGATGCAGGTGAAGATCGGCGTCTCGCTCTCGGTGTAGGCGCTCGACTCGGTGCCGCGCAGCTCCTGCACGAGGTCGAGGAACTCGCCCGGCTGGTACGCGTTGAACGAGACGACGAACTCCTGGTCGTCGAGCCCGTATGAGTACGCGGTGTTGATCTCGATGGTGCCGTAGCGGCGGCCGACCTCGATATGGCTGCGCATGATCCGCATCCGCTCCTCGGGCGCGAGCAGGTACCACTCACGCTTCTTCCACATCGGGTAGACGATCAGGTAGCGGCTGTCCGATCCCTGGCGCGGGGTGGGCGGCTGCGGCTCGTCCGAGTAGACCGACTCCTTGGTCATTGCCAGATAGGAGTGGGCGATGTCCGCGTAGCGCATTAGGCCGGTCTGGTTGAGCAGCACGTGGAACTCGTGGATCGGGTCGAGGTCCGCCGCGATCGTGCGGACCATCAGGTCGCAGTCGCCGCGTGTTCCCACGAGCGAGTAGGCGCGCAGGAAGTGGTCCTCGGCGAAGTCGTTGCAGGCGGCGGCGAACTCGAGCTTGTCCTGGGTACGGCCGGCGGAATCGCGGCGGCGCCAGGCCGGATCGAGCTTGATGAACGTGAACTTGACGAAGTTACGATCGCTCATGGGCGGCCCATAGAGTGTGGCGCATGCGTGGCAGATGCGGGGCGTTGATCGCCGCGGCGGCGTGCGCGGCGGCGGCCTCCCCGGCGGCGGCTGCTCCGCCTGGTGCGCGCGCGGCCGTCCTCTTCCTGCCCGGTGCGACCTCCTTCTCGCAGCCGGCTCTGTCGGTGGGGATCGCGAGCCCGACGTTGGGTGGTTACAAGCGGCCGCAGTTCTCGGTTGATCTGTCGCAGGGTGCTCGGATTTCCACCCGCGCGTATACGGGGTCGCTCGCTCCGCTCGCTCTGCGGGGGGCAGGGGGCGGG
>DASXNY010000133.1:0-39329 GCA_036494715.1 Thermoleophilaceae bacterium | reverse complement strand
CACCCGGAGGGTGCCACGCCGGCTGATCGCCAGCCGGATGACGGCGAGCACGGTGCGCGAGGTCGCGGGTGCCGGCACGGCGGGCGCCGGCGCGGTCGGCGCGGCTGTCGCCGTGCTGCGCGTGGAGGTCGCCGCCGCCGTCGAGGCGGCGGAGGCGGTGCGGATGACCGGCGGCGAGATCGGCGTCTGCGGCGGCGTGACCACCGGCGTTCCGTCGAGCAGGTGCTGGTGCTCGATCACCGGATCGGACCCGGACTGGTGCTCCCACACCATCCAGCCGTACAGCGGCGTGCCGCCCATCTCGGTGCGGACGTAGCGCGCGAGGACGGTGCCGTCGACGGTGCTGCCGGTGTCGTAGGCGTTCATCAGCACCGGGTCGACGTCGCAGGGTGCGACCACCTGGCCGTCCTGGAGCAGGGCGCGCACCATCCCGCCGCCGCCGACGTTGAGGAAGCTCCAGAGCAGGTACGAGTAGTGGATGTCGTGGCGGTCGCCCTGGGCCGAGCCCGGGTCGCCGTAGCGGTCGAACTTGCTCGAGCTGCTGTTCGGCTTGTAGTGCATGGTGTCCGGGATCGACGCGATCTGCACCGCGTAGCGTGCGTCGAGCAGCGCCGGGCAGGACGCGCCGCGGCCGCCGCCCGACGGCGTCGGCGCGCCCGGGCTCTCGGCCAGGTCGGAAACCAGCACCTGCCCGTACTTGGCGTTCTGGTCGTCGACGTAGCCGTTGCCGCCGCGCTCGAAGACCAGCGGCCCGGCGGGCGAGTCGACGACCTCGTGCAGGTCCAGGCGCAGCGTTCCACCCGGGCAGCTGCCGTCGTCGTAGGCCAGCGGGTCGGGGATCCCGAAGCCGTCGGCGCTGCCGTCGAGGCAGCGCAGCGGGATGCCGCCGACGCTCGGCGCCGCGCAGGCGTTGGCGTGCGCCTGCCCGGGCGCGTTGTAGGTCGACGCGGGCTCCGTGGCCGTCGCGGCCGACGGCGCGGTGAGCGCGAGGACGAGCGCCCCGAGCGCGATCCAGGGCGCCGCGCGCCGTCGGTCCCGGCGTCTGTGCGACATGCAACGCCCCGGGGAACCGGGCGGCACTCCGAGCGCCCGGCGCCGCAAGCCGCGTCTGGGTCGCGCTGCCGAGGCGGGGCCCGCCGCTGCGGCCAGGGCGCAGAGAAGAGCGGCGACCAGGGCGCAAACCCTCACCGCCCGACTCTACGCCCTGGCAGCAAGCCCTACTTGATGAACAGGATCTCCGCGTACTTGGGCAGCGGCCACAGGTCGTCGGCCACGATGCCCTCCAGCTTGTCGGCCACCCCGCGCACGTCGGCCATCGCGGGCAGCACGGTGTCGCGCATGTAGACCGCGTGGTCGAGCGAGCCCTCCTCGCCCTGGTGGGTCGCATTGGCCGCGTCGAGCGCGCCCATGGCCGCGACGAGGTCGTCGACCAGGTCGGACAGCTCGGTGATCAGCGCGTCCACGCCCGCCGCCTTCAGGGTCTCCAGGTGGCGCACGGCCGCCGGGAGGAGCATCGTGCGGGCGATCACCGCCGCGGTCTCGGCCTCGATGTTGGCCCGGATGATGTACTGCTCGGTCATCACGTCGCAGCGCGAGTGGAGCTCGCGCTCGGAGAGCACGTCGTAGCTGCCGAACGCCTCCACCGTGTCCGGGGAGATCAGGTTGGGGAGGGAGTCCGGCGTCGTGCGGTCGTTGCGCAGCCCGCGCCGTTCGGCCTCCTCGTGCCACTCCTCGGAGTAGTTGTCGCCCTCGAAGACGATCCGCTTGTTGTCCGCGTAGGAGGCCTGGACGACCTCGCGCACGGCGTCCTCGAGCGCGTCGCCGGCCTCGAGGCGCGCCTTCAGGGCGGCGCCCAGCTCGTCGATCGACTGGGCCACGATCGTGTTCAGCACCGTGTTGGGCAGCGCCAGCGACTGGCTGGAGCCCAGGGTGCGGAACTCGAACTTGTTCCCGGTGAAGGCGAACGGCGAGGTGCGGTTGCGGTCGCCGCCGTGCATCGGCAGCGGCGGCAGCCCGCGCACGCCGAGCCCGAGGAACGACTCCTCGGTCGACTCGCCCGCCCCGCCGGCCTCGATCGCCTCGAAGACCTTCAGCAGCTCGGCGCCGAGGAAGATCGAGATGATCGCGGGCGGCGCCTCGTTGGCGCCCAGGCGGTGGTCCTGATCGATCGAGGCCACCGACGCGCGCAGCAGGCCCTGGTGCCGGTTGACCGCCTGGATGACGGCCGCGCAGAAGAACAGGAACTGCAGGTTCTCGTGCGGCGTGTCGCCGGGCTCGAGCAGGTTCTGCCCGGTGTCGGTGCCCATCGACCAGTTGTTGTGCTTGCCCGACCCGTTGACACCCGCGAACGGCTTCTCGTGCAGCAGGCAGACGAGCCCGTAGCGGCGGGCCACCTTCTGCATGATCTGCATGGTCAGGTGCTGGTGGTCGGAGCCGACGTTCGAGTTCTCGAACACCGGCGCGACCTCGTACTGCGCCGGTGCGACCTCGTTGTGCCGGGTCTTGATGGGCACGCCGAGCTCGGCCAGCTCGCGCTCGACCTCGAGCATGCAGGCCAGCACGCGCTCGGGGATCGACCCGAAGTAGTGGTCGTCGAGCTCGTGGCCCTTGGGCGGCTTGGCCCCGAACAGCGTGCGGCCGGTGTGGACGAGGTCGGGGCGCTCGAAGTAGTACTGCTCGTCGATGAGGAAGTACTCCTGCTCGGGCCCGACGGTGGTGAACACCCGCTGGGCGAGCTCGTCGCCGAACAGCCGCAGCGCGCCCACGGCAGCGCCCGAGAGCGCGTCCATGGAGCGCAGCAGGGGGATCTTCGTGTCCAGCGCCTCGCCGGTCCACGACGCGAACGCCGTCGGGATGCACAGCACGGCGCCGTTCGGGTTCTCGAGGATGAACGCCGGCGAGGTCGGGTCCCACGCGGTGTAGCCGCGGGCTTCGAAGGTCGCCCGGATGCCGCCGGTGGGGAACGAGGACGCGTCGGGCTCGCCCTGGATGAGCTCCTTGCCCGAGAACTCGGCCAGCGCGGTGCCGTCGCCGGCGGGCGCGTAGAACGAGTCGTGCTTCTCCGCGGTCGAGCCGGTCAGCGGCTGGAACCAGTGGGTGAAGTGGGTCGCGCCCTTCTCCAGCGCCCACTCCTTCATCGCCGTCGCGATCGCGTCGGCGAGCTGCGGGTCCAGCGTGTAGCCGTTGGAGAGGCTGTCCTGGAGCGCCTTGTAGACGGTCTTGGGCAGCCGCTCGCGCTGGGCCGCCGGCCCGAACACGTCGGCCCCGAAGACCTGGTTCGCGGGCTCGGTGAGGTCCGGCGCGCCCAGCGTGCCCCCGTTGGGGCTCCACTGGGCCGCGCGCACGTTCGTCGTTCGAGTTCGATACATAACGCTCCCGTTTCTTAGGTAACCGCGAGGTACTTCTCGAGCTCCCACGGCGTGACCTGGACGCGGTAGTCCAGCCACTCCTCGCGCTTGAGGTCGATGTACCGCGGGAAGATGTGCTCGCCGAGCGCCTTCTCGACCACCGCGGACTGGGCCATGGCCTCGACGGCCTCGCCCAGCGTCTCGGGCAGGTGGTCGACGCCCATGTCCTGGCGCTCGTCCTCGGAGAGGTCGTAGAGGTTGCGGTCGATCGGCGGCGGCAGCTCGTAGCCCTTCTCGATGCCCTCGAGGCCGGCGTGCAGCAGGGCCGCGAAGGTCAGATAGGGGTTGCACGAGGGGTCGGGGCAGCGCAGCTCGGCCCGCGTGGCCCGCTCCTTGCCGGGGTGGTAGACCGGCACGCGCACGAGCGCGGAGCGGTTGCGCCGCGACCAGGCGATGTACACCGGCGCCTCGTAGCCGGGCACGAGGCGCTTGTAGGAGTTGACCGAGGGCGCGAACAGCGCCGACAGCTCGCGCGCGTGCTTGAGCTGCCCGGCGATGAAGGCCTTGGCCGTGTCGGAGAGGAAGTACTCGTCGTCGGCGTCGAAGAACGCGTTCGTCTCGCCTCGGAACAGCGATTGGTGGGTGTGCATGCCCGACCCGTTCTCGCCGAAGAGCGGCTTGGGCATGAAGGTCGCGTAGTAGCCGTGGGCCAGCGCCACCTCCTTGATCGCGATGCGGTAGGTCATGGTGTTGTCGGCCATGGTCAGGCCGTCGGCGAAGCGCATGTCGATCTCGTGCTGCGAGGGGCCGACCTCGTGGTGCGTGTACTCCACCGGGATGCCGAGCTCGCGCAGCGTGCGCACCGCGTCGCGGCGGAAGTCGGACGCCACGTCGAGCGTCGTGAGGTCGAAATAGCCGCCCTTGTCGAGCACCTCGGTGCCCTCGTCGTTCTCGAAGAGGAAGAACTCGAGCTCGGGGCCGAGGTAGTAGTGGTCGAAGCCCATGTCCGCGGCGCGGTCGAGCGCCCGCTTCATCACGTAGCGCGGGTCGCCCTCGTAGGGCTCGCGGCTGGGCGTGAGCACGTCGCAGAACATGCGCCCCACCGGATTTTCCTTGCGCCAGGGCAGAAGCTTGAAGGTGGTCGGGTCGGGCATGGCGATCATGTCCGACTCCTCGATCCGGTTGAAGCCCGTGATCGATGAGCCGTCGAAGCCCATCCCCTCCTCGAGCGCGCCCGGCAGCTCCTCGGCGCCGACCGCGAACGACTTGATCTGGCCGAAGATGTCCGTGAACCAGAAGCGGATGAACTCCACTCCTTCGGCCTCGACGCGCGCGAGGACTTCGCTCGCCGTGTCGCGTGACTCGTCGATGGTGGTCATGCGGTGTGTCTTTCCTTTCAGTAGATCTGGGCCAGGCGAGCCGCGGGACCGCCCCCGCCGGTGAGGAGAGGGCGGTCCGCGCTCGCGTCGCTCCTAGGTACTCGGACTCGGGCTCGATGCCGCCACCGGCGGCGGCGGACTGGGAGTCCCCGAGGGGAACGCTCCCAGCGACGGCACGTCCGAGGGGTAGACCTCGTGGCCGTGGACGGCGAGGTCGCCCTGCTCCATGTCCTTCTCCTCCATCCGCAGCGGCACGAACAGCGCCACGAGCTTCAGGATGATGAAGGTCGCCACCGCGCAGAACACGATGACCCAGGCCGCGGTCAGCGCCTGCCAGCCGAGCAGGTGCCCGCCGCCGCCCGAGATCAGGCCCGGCTCGGCACCCATCGCCGAGTTGGCGAAGACGCCCACCAGGAGGCCGCCCGCGAGACCGGCGAAACCGTGCGTGTAGACCACGCCGAGGGTGTCGTCGACGTTGCGGAACAGAGCCGTGCGGCTCAGGTAGTTGAGCGCGAAATAGACGATCGTGGCCGCGGCCACGCCGATGATCATCGCGCCCCAGCCGTTCACGAAACCGGCCGCCGGCGTGATCGCCACGAGGCCCGTGATCATGCCGTTGACGCTGCCGATGAGGCTCGGCTTGTTGCCGGTCGCGTAGTCCCAGCCGACCCACACGAGGAACGCCACGGCGGTACAGAGGTTCGTGTTCAGAACCGCCGCCGAGGCGATGTCGTTCACGAGGTACGGGTCCCCGCCGTTGAACCCGTTCCAGCCCAGCCAGAGCAGTCCCGCTCCGACCGCGACCATCGCCAGGTTGTTCGGCGCGTCGACCTCACGGTCGCGCTGGAGACGAGGCCCGACCACCGCAGCCGCGACAAAGCCCGACACGCCGGCCGCGAGGTGAATCACGTAGCCACCGGAGAAGTCGAGCGCGCCGTGCTGGGCGAAGAAGCCGCCGCCCCAGATCAGGAACGCGTTCATCGTGTAGACGACGCTCGTCCAGATCACGACGAACGGGATCCACGCCTTGAAGTTGATGCGCCCGAGTACCGAGCCCAGCATCAGAATCGGCGTGATCGCCGCGAAGACGATCTGGAAGTAGGCAAGCGTCGACTGCGGGAATACCACCTTCCCGACATTCGGGATGTTCCCCTGTTCACGCAGCGCTTCACTGCTCAAGATCGAGGCCGGCTTGCCCCACAGGTTCGCGAAGAACCCGTGCTTGGCGCCGAAGATGTGAATCGGTGTCCCAAAGCCCATCTTGAAGCCGTACAAGACCCACACGACGAGCACCAGCGCGAACGCGATGAACGCCATCATCATCGAGTTCACCGACCAGCGCTTCTGCATCACGCCGCCGTAGAGGACCACAAGTCCAGGCACGCTCATCAGGCCGACCAACGTGGCTGCGGTGAGCTGCCACGAGGTGTCGCCTGGACTCAACCAGTGAAGATCCATAGCCCCGAGATTTCCTTTCTGTTCAACAGCAAAAGGTGTCGCCGGAAGCCTGCGTGCCGCCGTGACGGGGCACTACGTACAGGAGTCCAAAGATTTGCCCCGCCAGTTCGCCCCGATGTCGGTATGAGTCCCGCTACGAGCGCGTTAACCTGCCCCGCAGATGCCTCTCGAGGGACATTGGAACCGCGTCAACACGCCGCTGCGGCGGCTGACGAGGCGGGAGCGGCGGATCGTCGTGTCGGCGCTGGTGGTCACAGCGGCGTTCATCGTCGCGCTCGTGCTCGCCACCGTGGGCGACTCGCGGCCCGGGCCGAAGCCCGGCTGCATCTACGCGATCGTGCCGGGGGTGATGGGCGCGACGCCGGTCGACCAGTGCGGCGCCCAGGCCAAGCGCACCTGCGCCGAGCGCGCGGCCCTGCGCGATCCCGGCTCGAGGGCGATCACGACGAGCTGCCGCCGCGCCGGCCTGCTCTAAGGGGCCGGGCGTGACGGACGAGGCCTCCGACTTCCCGGGCCTGCCCGACGACCGGGCCCTGTCGCGCGAGATGTACCAACACGCCCTGGACCGCAAGGGCGCGGTGCACAAGTGCGAGGCGTGCGGCAAGGACCGCTGGGTCATCAGCCAGAGCCAGTTCCTCCTGCAGGCGCTGAGCTCGAGCGGAACCATCGTGCCGGGTCAGGGCGTCGAGGTGGTCTCTGTGTTCTGCAACAACTGCGGGCTAATCAGGCTGCACGCCGGGACGATCTTGGTGCAGGACTAGGACTCGGGGTCTCCGGGGGGCCCCAGACCAGACCGGCGGAGAGGTCAGGCGCTAGCCCGTTCCGCCCACTCCGGAAACTGCCCCGCCACCTCCTGCAGCAGCTCCATCATCGGCGCCACCGCCGGCGGCACCCCGGCAGAGCGCGGCGTTGCCGCGACCACTCGCCGCGCGACGCCCTTGCCGCCCAGCTCGCGCACCTCGACGTCGTCGCGCGCGCCCGCGAGGGCCAGCTCGGGGATCAGCGCGACCCCCACGCCGGCGGCGACGAGGCCAAGCACCGTCTGGTAGTCGTCGCTCTCGAACGAGACCGTGGGGTTGAAGCCCACCTCGAGGCACGAGCGCACCACGTGCCGGGCGCACGGGCTGTCCGCGCTCGTCTGGATCCATGACTCCCCGCTGAGGTCCTCGAGCCGGACGGAGCTCTTCTCCGCCAGCTCGTGCCCCTTGGGGAGCACGACGTGCAGCGGGTCCTCGCGTAGCTCGAGGCTCTTCACCCCGCTCGTGACCTTGTTGGCGGAGGCGCCGCGGAACTCGAACAGCAGCGCCAGGTCGAACTCGCCGGTGCGCAGGCGCGGCGCGATGTCCTCCGGCTCGCCCTCCGCCAGCGTGAGCTGCACATCCGGGTGCGCCGCCCGGAAGCGAGCGATCGCGAGCGGCATAAGCGTGTTGCCCGCCGTAGGGAACGAAGCCATGCGCAGCCGTCCGCCGCGCACCCCGAGGATCGAGGCGAGCGCGTCCTCGGCGGCCTGGATGCGGGCGAAGATGCCCTCGGCGTGCGCGAGCAGGGCCTCGCCGGCGGCCGTGGGGCGGACGCCCTTGCGATCGCGCTCGATCAGCGTGGCGCCGGTCTCGGCCTCGAGCGTGGCCACGGCCTGCGAAACCGCGGACTGCGTGTACGAGAGCGCCTCGGCGGCGGCCGAGAACGAGCGGTGCGACGCCACCTCTTTCAGAACTCTGAGCCGCTGCACGTTCAGCATAAGCAACGCCGATCCTAAGTATCAGGACGTTCACTGGTGCTTATGCAGGCTTCGCGGCAATACTCGCTGAAACACAGACTCCGAAACAGCAAGCAAGGAGTGCCTGCAATGGCGACCAACATCATCGTTTCATATGACAACACGGAGAACGACCGCGACGCGCTCGCGCTCGGCCGCCGCCTGCGCGACGCCGGTGCCAGCATCTCGCTCGCGTACGTTCGCCACATCCAGCTCGAGCAGGCCGACCGCGAGGCGCTCGCGGACGGCGACGCCCAGCGGCTGCTCGCCGAGGGCGCCGAGCTGCTCGGCGACCCCGACGTCGCCCGCCATGTGGTGGTCGACGCCTCCACGGGCGAGGGCCTCATCTCGCTCGCCGCGCGCGAGCGCGCCGATCTCGTGGTGTTCGGCTCCGACTACCGCACGGCCACGGGCAGCGTGCAGCCCGGCAACTCGGCCCAGCGCCTGCTCGACGGTGGCACGACCGCCGTGGCCATCGCCCCGGCGGGCTTCCGCGACCGCGGCAACGAGCTCGCCACCATCGGGTTCATCCCCGGCGCGGACGACACGAGCGCCGAGGACACCGCCAATTCGCTCGCCGCCCGCACCGGAGCGGTGGTCGTGCGCGACGACTCGCGTAGGCCCGACGTGCTCGTGGTGGGCTCCCGGCCCGAGGCCCGCGACGGCCACGTGCTGATCAGCGCGGCCGCCGAGTACGCGATCGAGACCTCCGGCTGCCCCGTGATCGTGGTGCCGCGCGGCCGCGCGCTGCTGTTCGCGCCGCAGCCCGCCTCCACGCGCACCGTCGAGGCCTAGCCGTTACAGGAACGGGTCGGCCGCCGGCGGGTACCAAGCGGCCGGCCGACCCGTCACCTCTCTACCCACCCTCGTCGAGCAGACGGGGGCCGGGTAGCCCCGTCTGCTCATGGACGCGGGCGTGCAGCCTGTCGACGTGAGCGTCGTAGTTGTGGACCTGGATCGCCACGACGACCGCCGTCAGCGCGATCACACCGGCGGGCACCCAGCGTCGCTTGACGAGCGGCGCCAGCGGGAGCACCCAGACGACGTACCAGGGGAGCATCCAGCCGAGCGTGGCGAGCAGGAGCAGCAGCGCACCGGCACCCCCGGCCAGCCAATCTCGCCGCCACCACGCGTAGCCGAACAGGGCGACGGCGCCGGCCTCGAACACGAGCTGGTAGGTGTGGTGCCGCGCCGGCGTGAGCACGCCCTGCCCGAGCACGTAGCCGAGATAGCCCGGCACGCTCGACATCGGCTTCGTGAGCTGGTCGTGGTGCTGGAGCAGGTTGAACATCGAGCTGAAGTGCGCCCCGAAGCCGGCCAGCGCGAACAGCGCGACCGCGGCGGCCGCCAGCGCGAAGCCGAGCAGCACGCGCCAGCGCGCGCCCGACGCCACCAGCACGAACGGCAGCACCAGTCCGGCCGTGACCTTGATCGCCACCGCGGCGGCCAGCGCGGCGCCCCCGAGCTCCGGCTTGCCGTCCAGGATCAGGAGCGCGCCCGCGAGCAGCGGCAGCGCCATCAGCACGTCGTTGTGGCCGCCGCCCACCGCGTAGACGAGCAGCAGTGGGTTGAGCGCGAAGAACAGCATCGCGGGCACCGGACGCAGCCCCAGACGCTTGGCGCACGCCCAGACGAGCGCCGAGCAGCCGAGCGCCGCGACGCCGGTCGCGACCTTGAGCGCCCACATCGCCCCGGACACTCCGAGCGGGACGAAGGCGTAGCTCAGCAGCGTGAACAGCGGCCCGTAGGCCGTGGGCGTGTGCAGCCACGCTGGTCCCGTGAACGGCACCACCGGGTCGTGCGGGATCGCCGCCGCGCCGTGCGTGTATGGATTGAGGTGGTAGAGCGTCCCCATCCGCGCGTAGGCCACGTAGTTGAAGATGTCCGTGGACAGGAGCGGCGGCGCCAGGGTGAACACGGCGATCAGGAGCGCGGCGCCGCCGATCGCGACAGACCTGGGGATCCAGCGAGCGCATACGAGGGTCACTACGTAGAGCGCGCCGAACAGGATCAACAGGCGCCCGAGCTCGTGCACCCCGAGCGGGGAGCCGTGCCCGCCGAACACCCCGGCCATCCAGCCCGGCAGGCCCTCGCGCCCGGACGGCACGAGCAGCTTGGGGTGGAACGTCGCGGCCGTGGCGATGCGCAGCGAGACGACCACCAGCACAGCGATGGCGCCGCTGCCAAGTAGCCCCGCAGACCCGGCCCCGAGCGAGCGGAGCAGCGACAGCGGCTGCCATCGCGGTTGAGCTTGCGTGTGCAGATGCGCGGTCATCGGCAAAGCTGAACGCTCTCCCCCTTGACTCAAGGAGGAGAGCGTTAGCTCTGCCTAAGACGAGGGTTAACCCTCGATGAGTGTTTTCCGGTCAGCCGGCCGTCGGCGCCTGAGTAGGCTGCTGCGCCAGCGTCACCGTGACGCTCTTGCTGCTGCCGCCGCGCTCGATTCCGAGCGTAACCTTGTCGCCGGGCTTCAGGCTCTCGATCAACGACACGACGTCCTCCGAGGAGTTGACGGTCTTGCCGTCGATCGTGCGGATCACGTCGCCCTGCTGAAGGCCGGCCTTCGCGGCCGGGCTGCCCTGCTGCACCGAGCCCACCTTCGCGCCGGTGCTGTTCGTGTCGCCGGTGGCGATGCCGAGGTAGCCGTGCGACACGTGCCCGGTCTTCTCGAGCTGCGAGATCACGGACTTCGCGGTGTTGATCGAGATCGCAAAGCCGACGCCGTTGTTCTGGCCCTCGCCGCCGGCGGTGTTGCCGTTGCTCGCGATCTGCGCGTTGATGCCGACCACCTCGCCGTTGGCATTCAGCAGCGGGCCGCCCGAGTTACCCGGGTTGATCGCCGCGTCGGTCTGGATCGAATGGCCGATCGTGAAGCCGTTGGGCGCGGTCATGCTGCGGTCTAGACCCGAGACGATGCCCTCGCTAAAGCTGTTCGTGTAGCCGAACGGGTTCCCCAGCGCGTAGACGGTGTCGCCGATCTGGATGTTGTCGGAGTCGCCCAGGGTGAGCGGCTTGAGGTCGAGCCCGGACGGGTCGATCTTGACAACCGCGAGGTCGTCGGAGGGGTCGGTGCCGACCAGCTTGGCGCTGTGCGTCTGGTTGCTCGAGTCGAAGCTCACGTTGAAGCGGCTGGCGCCCTCGACCACGTGGTCGTTCGTAAGGATGTCGCCGTTCTTGTCGAGCAAGATGCCGGTGCCGAGGCCGCTCTCGGTGGTGATCTTCACCACGCCGGTGTGCGTCGCGCTGTAGACCTGCGTCGGGGTCTCGCTGCCCGCGACGGTGCGCGCGCTCGGAGTGGACGTGTTGAGCGACGCGGGGGTGGTGGCTCCGGTGGTCGTGGAAGCCGACTTCGACGAAGAGCCGTTGTCGCGCAGCGCCACGATCCCGAAGCCGAGCGCCAATACGGCGATCACTGCGGTGAAAGTCGAGAGCCTCACACTTGCGAGGCGATGGGGCTTGCGGGTCATGGTGGGTCCTTTCGGGATTCGGTGCTTGACCGACCATGGCCGCGCATGCTGAGCGGTCTCTAATGACCGCATAAGAAGTAGTTAAAGGCGCGTGGGGCGCGTGACTCGCAGCGCGAGCGACAATTCGAGGCGGCCGCGCGGGTCGTCGAGCGCCGGTCCGAAGAGCTCGTGGAGCTGGCCGAGCCGGTAGCGCACGGTCTGCACGTGCACGTGCAGGCGGTCGGCCGCGGGCCGGGCCTCGCCGTGCGCGTCGAGCCACGCCTCGAGAGTGGCGAGCAGGCGCTCGCGCGTGGCGGGCGGCAGTTCATCCAGCGGGGCGAGCCGCCGCCGCGCGAGGTCCTCGGCCAGCGGCCCACCGCTGTGGAGTATCAGCTCGAGCAGATGCTCGTCGGCCACGAGCAGGCGGCCAGGCCGCTCGGGTGCCAGCGCGTCGAGGGCAAGCCGCGCCCGCTGCGCCGACTCGGGCGCGCGCTCGATCGGCACCGTCGGCCCGATCGCGGCCGAGGCGTCGCGGAGCGCCGCCCGCAGCTCGGCCCGGCGCCCGGGCGCAGCCGGGTCTGGAACGAGCACCCAGCCGAGCCCCTCGAGCGGCGCGAAGCGCACCGGCTCGGCCAGCCGCGAGCCGGTGCGGTCGAGGTGCTCCGACTGGAAGGCGAGGACGGCGAGCTGGTCGGGCAGCTCCCAGCCGGCGCCCTCGGCCAGCCGCGCCAGCTCGGCCGCGGGTGCCTGCGGCTCGCCGAGCAGCGCCTCCACGAGGCTGCGCGTCTGCTCGTGTCGCTCACGCTGCGCGAGCGACTGCTCGAACGTGTAGCCCTCGGCTGTGACGGCGGAGATCTCGTCGATGTAGGCGAAGATCGCCTCGGCGAGCGAGTAGAGCTCCTGTGGCTGCACGCCCGCCTCGTCGCCGGCGCGCGCCATCCCGCGCCAGGCCACCCGCGCGCCCGCGCGGTACGCGCTCAGGAGGGCGTCGAGCGAGCGGCCGCTGCGCGTCTCGCCGCGGCCGAAGGCGAAATAGACGTCGTGGCCCGGCAGCGTGGTCTCGTCGCCGCCGGCCACGAGCTCGAGGAAGCCCTCCAGCGCCTGCTGCACGCCGATGCGCACGTTGCGGTCGAGCCCGCGCTCGTAGGCGGGCACCGCGTTCTGCACCGCGTCGATGATCTCCTCCACGAGGGCGGGCAGCGCGGGGCGCAGGCGGCTCGCCACCTCGGGGGAGATTGCCTCCCAGGGCGCTGCGGCTGTTTTGTTCATTTGCACAAATTCAGCGCCTCAGGTTGTGTTATGACGCCCTAGGCACGTCCGGAATACGTCCCTAAGCTCAAAGCATGTCACGACTAGAGCGGAACGCCAACATGACCGCCGCAATCCTGCCGTTCGTCGCCTTCCTGGCGGCGGTCGTGCTGCTGTGGAACGAGGCGGTGAGCTGGCGCGACCTCGCGATCCTGGGGGCGATGTACTTCCTCACCGCGCTCGGCGTGACGGTCGGCTACCACCGCCTGTTCACCCACCGCGCGTTCAACGCGCCGCGCCCCGTGCGCTACGTGTTCGCAGTGCTCGGCTCGATGGCCGTCCAGGGCCCCCTGATCGACTGGGTGGCCGACCACCGCAAGCACCACGCGTTCACCGACATCGAGGGCGACCCGCATTCGCCGCACCATGACCACGGCGAGGGGCTGAAGGGCGCGCTCACGGGCCTCTGGTACGCGCACATGGGCTGGCTGTTCGTCACCCAGGGCACGTCCGAGAAGCGACGCTTCGCGCGCGACCTGCTCGACGACCGCGGCATGCGCAAGATCAGCCGCGCCTTCCCCTGGCTTGTGCTGCTCGGCCTCGCGATTCCCTTCGCGCTCGGCTACGGGCTGACCGGCAGTCTCGCCGGCGGGCTCACCGCGCTCCTGTGGGGCGGCCTCGTCCGCATCTTCATGGTCCACCACATCACCTGGAGCGTGAACTCGGTGTGCCACTTCTTCGGCCGCCGCCGCTTCGACACCGACGACTACTCCACCAACGTCTTCTGGCTCGCCCTGCCGTCGCTCGGCGAGTCGTGGCACCACAACCACCACGCCTTCCCGCGCTCCGCGCGCCACGGGCTGCGCTGGTGGGAGATCGACCTGTCCGGCCTGATCATCCTCGGCATGAAGAAGGTCGGCCTCGCGAGCAACGTCGTGCTCGTGAGCCCGGAGCGCCAGCTCCAGCGCAGCGGTCAGTCGAGCGACTCGACGGGCAACTCGGCGCCGCGCCAGGCCTGGAAGCCGCCGGCGAGGTCGGTGGCGTCCTCCAAGCCGAGCTCCTGAAGCGTCGCGGCCACCAGACTCGACTGGTAGCCCTCGTTGCACATCACCACCAGGCGGCGCCCGCTCGTCAGGCGCTCGTCGGCCCACGGCGTGTCCGGGTTCACGCGCCACTCGATCACGTTGCGCGGGATGAACACGGCGCCGGGCACCACGCCGTCGGCGGCGCGCTGCGAGTCAGCGCGGATGTCGACGATCAGCGCGTCGCCCGACTCGACGGCCGCCCGGGCCTCCTCGGGGCCGATGCGGTCGAGCTTGGTGCGCGCCTCGGCGAGCAGGTCGTCGACGGTCTTCCTGGCCATGTCTAGCGCGGCGTCAGCACCGCGACGCAGTCGATCTCCACGCTGGCGTCCAGCGCGAGCGCGTTCACCCCGACGGTGATGCGCGCCGGCACGGCGGTGTCGTCGAAGACGCTGAGGTAGGCGTCGTTCATTTCCCCGAAGGTGCTCATGTCGGTGAGGTAGACGTTCACCTTCACCACGTCGCCGAGCGAGGCGCCGCACTGCTCGAGGATGCGCTTGATGTAGTCGAGCGCCTGGAGGGTCTGGCCGTGGACGCCTCCGTCCACCAGCTTCATCTCGGCGTCGGTGCCGAGGGTGCCGGCGACGTAGATCTGGTCGCCCACCTGCACCGCGTGCGAGAACGCGGGCAGCCGCGGCACACCTTCGACGTTCACGCGACGCTTCATCGGCCCACAGCATTGCGGAAAACGGGACGCGGCGGCAAACGGGCGGCCCGCCCGATCACGGACCGCCCGCTTGGCACCGCGCTGGCTGTCAGGCGCGCCTGTCGCCGCCGAGCAGGCGGTACCAGCGGGGGCGCCGCATGCGCGCCCGCATCGCGAGCGCGGCAGCGGCGGCGTCTTCGCGGTCGGCCGCGGCGCGGTAGACGGCGAACGCCTCCGTAGGGGCGCCGTGCCGCCACGCCTCGTAGGCGCTCGCCGCGTCGTCGCGAGCCGCCTGCCAGACCGCGGTGAGGGGGTCTGCATCCGACGCCGGCATCCGCGGAAGCACGAGCACGTGACTGTCGGGGAGGTCGGCGAGCAGGGCCTGGGTGAGGGTGTCGGGTAGGTGACGCATTCGAGCGCAGGGGGCTGGTACCCCGTATGACGCGCCCTGGCCGCCGAACCTTCCCTTCCACCACGGGCGCCGGCGCGGCCCCGTATCCTCAGGTGCCTCACCGAGGAGGGAGGCTCGTTGGTCAGGGATCTGCGCAGTGCTGGGGTTTTTGCGGCCGTGCTCGCCGCCTTGCTGTTCGCGCCGCGGGGCGCGCTCGCCGACATGCAGGTCACGAACTTCTCGGTCACGCCCACCACCACGGCCGCGGGCGCTCACCCGGACGTGACGGTGGCCGAGGGCTTCTCGTACAGCGACGGCACGGACAGCGTCCTCAACACCACGCTGCATCTCCCTGCCGGCCTGCTGGGGAACCCGCAGGCCACCGCGGCCAAGTGCTCCGAGGCGGCCTTCGAGGCCGATACCTGCCCCGACAACACGCGCGTGGGGAGCACCGTCGTCGGCGCGAGCATCCTGGGGCTGTTGCCCACCAACTCGAACGGCGACGTCTACAACCTGGTGCCCGACGCGTCGCACCCGGCGGTGCTCGGCATTGTCGTGCGGCCATCGCTGCCGGGCGCCGGAAAGATCTTTCTCAAGTCGCCGATCAGCCTGCGCACGAACGGCGACTTCGGCATCGAGTCGCCCGTGGCCAATCAGCCCAACTCCGTGTCGGGACTGTCGCTGCAGATCACCTCGACGGCGATCACGCTGTTCGGCACGCGGCCCTGGCTGAGCCAGCCGTTCATGTCCAACCCCACCTCCTGCAAGGCGGCCCCCTCGAGCCTCGACGCGAGCTCGCACGAGACGCCCGGCACCACTCTGTCGGCGTCGAGCACGTTCACCCCGACCGCGTGCTCGGCCGAGCCGTTCGCGCCCAAGGTCATCGCCACGATGGGCGGGGCAAGGCTGACGACGCGAAACGCGCACGTGCCGTTCGAGGCGACGATCACACAGGCGCTGGGGGAGAGCTCGCAGCTCAGCACGGCGGTGACGCTGCCGGCGTCGGTGTCCTCGGGCGTGAGCGCGGTACCCGTGCTCTGCACCGTCGGCCAGCTGGCCGCGGCGGCGTGCCCGGACGGCGCGCGCATCGGCACCGCAACGATCGCGAGCCCACTGCTGCCCACTCCCGTGCAGGGACCCGTGTTCACCGTGCTCCACCCGGGCGCCCTGCCGGGCGTGGGCGTGGAGTTCGGCGGCGTGCTGCCGTTCGTCCTCGGCGGCAACTCCGGCATCGCGTCCGGGCGGCTGCAGAACATCTTCGGCGGCCTGCCCGACGTGCCGCTCACGAGCTTCGCGCTGGCGATCGACGGCGGCAGCCACGGCCTGCTCGTGGCCACGCGCGACATCTGCACGGGCACGCCGCCGAGCGTCGACGCCGCCTTCACGGCGCAGAGCGGGGCGAGCTCCGCGCTCACCGCGCCGGTGACGCTCGAGGGCTGCGTCGGCAAGTCGGCGCCGCATGCCAAGCTGACCGCGCGCGGGCTCGCGGGCGAGCACCCGGTGCTTCAGCTCACCGTCACCAAGGGCGCCGCCAAGCTCCGCAGCCTCTCGCTGACGCTGCCGAAATCGATCCAGGTCGGCAAGGTCAAGCGCGGCCTCGTGGCCGTCGGCGCCACCTTCCGGATCAAGGGCAAGAACCTCACGCTCTCTCGCAAGGGCAAGCTCACCGTGAAGCTCCCGGCCAGCGGCGCCAGCGCCGTGGTGGTGCGCCTGAGTGGCGGCCGCGTCCACGCGAGCAAGGCACTGAAGAAGAAGCTGAAGCGGCACAAGAGCACAAGATTGAATCTGTCGCTCACTACGGTCGACGTGCAGGGCAGGCACAACGCACTGCACGTGAAGTTCACAGGCCGCCGCTAGAAGCACCGCCCTGCGGACTGTGGACTGTGGGCTGCCGACCGTTACTTTGCTACACTAATTAGCAATGCAAACCATCGTCAGCGCAGATCTTTCCCCCCGACTCCGTCTGGCCATCACGCGCACCGCGCGCCGCCTGCGGCAGGAGGCGGATGCAGGGTTGTCGCCGTCGCTGACGGCGGCGCTCTCGACGCTGGAGCGGCATGGGCCGCTCACGCCGAGCCGGCTGGCGGAGATCGAGCGCATCCAGCGCCCCACGGCCACGCGCCTCGTGGCCAAGCTCGAGGAGCAGGGCCTGGTCGAGCGCGAGCCAGATCCCGAGGACGGCCGCGTCTGCCACGTGGCAGTGACCAGGGAGGGGCGCGAGCTCGTGAAGCGCATGCGCAACCGCAAGAACGCCTTCCTCTCGAAGCGCCTCCGCAATCTCCACGAAGACGACCTGAGGACCCTCGAGCGCGCCACCGCGATCCTCGAGGCGATCCTGGAGGACCCTGAGTGAGGGCCGTCCGGCCCGGACTCGGAAGAGCCTTCCACTCACTGGCCGTACCGAATTACCGGCGCTACTTCGCCGGTCAGATCGTCTCGCTGAGCGGCAACTGGATGCAGACCGTCGGCGAGCTGTGGCTCGTGCTGTCGCTCACCGGCAGCGCGCTCGCGGTCGGCATCACCACTGCGCTGCAGTTCACTCCGATGCTGCTGTTCGGCGCCTGGGGCGGTCTGCTGGCCGACCGGCTGGACAAGCGCAAGCTCCTCCTCTGCACGCAGGCCGCGATGGCGCTGCCCGCGCTCACGCTCTGGCTGCTGACCGGCTCGGGCGTGGTCAAGCTGTGGATGATCTTCGCGCTCGTCTTCACGCGCGGCGCCGTGAACGCGATCGACAACCCGGCGCGCCAGGCGTTCCTGGTCGAGCTGGTGAGCCCGGCGCGGCTCGTCAACGCGGTGGGCCTCAACAGCGCGCTCGTACAGGTGGCGCGGGTGGCGGGTCCGGCCCTCGCGGGCCTTACGATCGCCACCGTCGGCGTGGCCGATTGCTTCCTGATCAACGCCGCCTCGTTCGCCGCGATGATCGCGGCGCTGCGGCGAATGGACCCCGTGGAGCTCCACACGAGCGACCCGGCCCCGCGCCAGAGCGGGCAGATGCGCTCGGCGCTCCGCTACGTGCGCGCCACCCCGGGGCTCCTGATCCCGCTCGTGCTGATGGGTGTGATCGGCACGCTCTCCTACAACTTCCAGACGCTGCTGCCGCTGCTGGCGCGCTTCACCTTCCACGGTCACGCCGGCACATACGCCGCGCTGACGACGGCGATGGGCGTGGGCGCGGTGGTGGGCGCGCTCGCCGCCAGCTCGCGCCGCGAGGTCGGCCCGCGGCTGCTCGTGGTGTCGGCGTTCGCCTTCGGCGGCGGCCTGCTGCTGGCTGCCGCGGCGCCCACGCTCGACACCGAGGCGCTGTCGCTCGCGCTCACCGGCGCGGCCAGCGTCACCTTCGCCTCGAGCGTCAACTCGAGCCTGCAGCTGCGCGTCCGCCCGAGCATGCGAGGCCGCGTGATGGCGCTCTACTCGGTGGTGTTCCTCGGCAGCAACCCGATCGGCGGACCGCTGATGGGCTGGATCTCGGGCACCGCCGGGCCGCGGGCCGGCCTGCTGGTAGGAGCCGTCGCGGCGATCGCCGCCGCACTGGTGGCCCGCGTGGCGTTCGTGCGGATGCCCGACGTCGCCACCGACGAGCACCGCGCCGTCCAGCTCCACAGCGGCGAGGGTCGCCGCCGCGGGGCGAGCAGCGCACCGGCGGGCGCGCGACGCCGGCGCGAGCACGCGCCCGGCGTGAGCGCTACGCCGCCTGGCTAGCGGGCGGCAGGGTGGGCGCGAGCAGGGGCTGCTCGCGCAGGTCGATCTCCTCAGGGTCGATGCGCTCGCCGCGCTCGTCCCAGTGGACGCGCACGAGCGGCAGCTCGAGCTGACCCGCCGGGACCGACACCACGATCCCGCGCCGCCCGTCCGCGAGGGCGATCTCGCTGCCCGCCGGGTAGGGCGCGACGACCTTGCGGAAGCTCTCGACGATCGCCGGGTCGTAGGAGCTGCCGCTGCCCTCGACGATCATCCGCACGCCCTCGTGCTGCGCCGCGGCGCGCGAGTAGACGCGCATGCTCGTCATCGCGTCGAACGCGTCAGCGATCGCGGCGATACGGGCGAATTCGGGAATCTCTCTGGCGACGATGCCCTCCGGGTAGCCGTAGCCGTCCCAGCGCTCGTGATGTGAGCGGATGACGCCCTTGGCGAGCGGTCCGATCACGTCGCCGCGAACGAGCTCGATGCCGCAGAGAGGATGCGTCCGCACGAGTGCGAGCTCTTCCTCGGTGAGCGCCCCCGCCTTCTTGAGGATCGCCGCGGGCAGCGCGAGCTTGCCGACGTCTTGCAGGAGCATGCCGATCCCGAGCTTCAGAAGCTGGGTGTCGATCTTCTCGAAACTCCGCCGCCCGCTCGGCGCCGGCCGGCCATGATCGCGGAAGTGGCGGCGCGCGATCAGCAGCCCGAGAGCGGTGGCGTCGATCGAGTGCTGCAGCGTGTAGCTGTCCGCCGATGCCAGGTCGGCCAGTGCCACGACGGCGTGGTCGGCGTTCGCCAGGTCATCGACGACGAGCTGCACCGCGCCGGTCAGCTCGATCGCCACCGAGCGCGAGACCTTGCCGCCGTCGACGAAGCGCGCCGAGGCGTCGGCGAACGTGCGCACCACTGCGCCCATCGCCACGTTGCGTGTCTCGGGTGACAGCAGGTGCTGCACCTCGATACCGGCACTGAGCTCGTCCTCGACGTAGACGGCGTTGATGCCGGCCGCCACGAGTCCATCGCGCGCGTGATCGTCCAGTACCACGCCAGCGCGGACGAGCGGTAGCTGGCCGTGGACGCCCGTGAGCACGTCGCGCGCGAGAACCATCCCCCGTTCGATTCTGGCTGTCGGTAACAGGCGCATGTACTCCCCCTTCTGGGGGATCGACCCGCCCGGCGAACCCTGGAGGCCGTTGGCCCGATGTACTAGGGCTCTACTGCGGGCAGGGCGTCAGCGGGCAGACGACCAGGCCGCCCATGGCCTGGGCGCGCGGCGGACCCGGGCAGCCGCAGCCGGGCGGGTTGGGAGTCGGCGTCGGGCCGGGGCCGGGCGTCGGGGTGCTGCCCGGAATCGTCCTCGTCTCCACGACGACGCCCTTGGCGTTCTTGGCCTGGAGCGACACGAGCTGGGTCGCGTCGGCCTTCTGCCCCGCCCAGAAGCGCGCCTTCGCGCGCTGCCTGCCGACGTAGTGCTTGCTGCGTACGGTGTGCAACGTGACGCTCCGACCATCGGCGAACGTCGCCCTGACCGTGACCTCGTCGCGGCGGGCGTCGCCGCCGAGCAGCGTTGCGTTGCCGTTCTTGTTGACGAACGAGGTGTAGGTGAGCCGCAGCTTGTGCTGGCCGGAGCGGTCGCAGAACGCGCCGTGCTCGCCGCCGCCGTTGAGCCGGAAGCAGACGCCCTTCTGCTTGCTCGCCGAGTCCCATGCGACGAGGCGGACGCCGCCCGACTTCACCACCGTCACCTGGTGGCGCTGCACGCGCGCGCCCGACGGCGCCGCTACCAATGCGGCCGCCAGGGCGCACGCGGAAAGGACTCCCAGTGTGAGCCTCCCGGGTCTCACGGCCAGGGAGGTTACGCCGTTACGAGCTCGGCCGGCACCAGCTCGAGGCTGACGGTCCTGCCGTGGCGAATGACGCGCGCCTGAACGGTGGCTCCGATCAGCTCCGCGACCATCATCCGCTGGAGGTCGCCGACGTCGGCGATGCGCTGCCCGGCGAGCTCGACGAGCATGTCCTCGGGCTTGAGTCCCGCCCGCGCGGCCGGGCTGTCCTCGACCACCTCGACGACCTCGACGCACGTGCCGGAGCCCCACTCGGCCGCGGCCTGCGGCGGCAGCGGCCTCACGCCGCCGGCCACGCCGAGGTAGGCGCGGCGCACGCGGCCCTCGCTCATCAGCGAGCCGATGATCCTGCGCGTGGCCTCGTTGATCGGCACGGCCAGGCCGAGCCCGACGCCCGCCACCGCGGTGTTCACACCCACGACGCTCCCGGCGCTGTCCGCCAGGGCGCCGCCGGAGTTGCCGGGGTTGAGCGAGGCGTCGGTCTGGATCAGGTTGTCGATCACGCGCACCGCGTTGCCAGAGCGCGCCGGCAGCGAGCGGCCGAGCGCCGACACCACGCCCGCGGTCACCGAGCCGGCGAAGCCGTTCGGGTTGCCGATCGCCACCACGAGCTGGCCGACGCGCAGGTCGTCGGCCTCGCCCAGGTGCGCGGCCTCGAGGTCGCTGGCCTCGG
This sequence comes from Thermoleophilaceae bacterium, assembly GCA_036494715.1. Classification (GTDB taxonomy): domain Bacteria; phylum Actinomycetota; class Thermoleophilia; order Solirubrobacterales; family Thermoleophilaceae; genus JAICJR01. The sequence continues at coordinate 18,381 of DASXNY010000133.1, read as the reverse complement.
CGCGCAGCACCGCGAGATCGGACAGCGGGTCGCTGCCCGCAACCTCGAAGCCGAAGTCGCGGCCATCGGTGAACTGCGCGCGGCCGCGGCGGTTGCGCCCGGCCACCACGTGCGCCGAGGTGAGCAGGAAGCCGTCCGGCGTTAGGACCACGCCCGAGCCGGCGCCCACCGGCATGCTGCCGCCGCGCGTCCGCCGCATCACGCGCAGGTTGACCACCGACGGGCCCACGCGCTCCGCCACGCCCACGACCGTGCGCGAGTAAGCGTCGAGCGCCTCGAGCTCCTCGCGTGTGGGCGCACTCACTTGAAGCTCACCTCCAGCTCGCGTTCGTCGGTGCCGCGCACGACGGTGAGCGCCAGCTTGCCGTCGTCGGGCAGCGAGTCGAGCGCCGTGTACAGCGCGTCGACGCTGGCGAGCGCCTGCTCGCCGCTGGCCGCGATCAGGTCGCCGCGCTCTATTCCGGCCACCGCGGCTGGGCTGCCGTCCTGCACGCCGCGTACGAGCAGACCCTCGCGCTCGGGCAGGCCCACCGCCCGCCTCATCTTGCGCGCCACCCGCGGTGGCGCCACCGCCACGCCGAGCCGCGGCGTCTCCTTGGCCTCGCCACGCGACAGCGCCTCCACGCGCTCGCGCAAGGCGGCCACCGGCAGCGCGACGATCAGGCCGCCGTCGCTGCGGATCGTGTTGAGGCCGATCAGCCGTCCGTCGGTGTCGAGCAGCGGGCCGCCCGACGAGCCGCGCGGCAGCGCCGCCGTGTGCTCGATCGCGCCCGGCACGCGCCGGCCGCGCGGGCCGCGGAAGCTGCGCGGCCCGGACGAGACGAAGCCGAGCGTGACTCGCAGGCCGCGCCCGCCCGGGTTGCCGAGCGCCACCACGGGAGCCCCGATGCCCGGCTGGGAGCCGTCGCCCCACTCGAGCGCCGGGCGCCCGTTGGTGGGCACGTCGATCACGGCCAGGTCGAGGTCGGCGTCGACGCCCGCGACGGTGCCGCTCTCGCGCGTGCCGTCGGCGAACGTGACCGTGACCTCCTCGCGGCGCAGATTGTGCGCGTTGGTGAGCACGCGGTCCTTCGCGACGATCGTCCCGGAGCCGAGTCCCCAGCCGCGGCCGAGGCCGACGACCGAGTGGCCGTGACGCTCCGCGGCTCCTGAAATCACCTGCTGAATCTCTTCAACCACTGCCATTTTCCGCATCCTTGTGAGTAACTTGCTAATTGCAAGTGACTAGTTATACCACCGTGAAGCGGGCTACCATCCGAGCCGTGCCAGACCAGAGCGACCTCTCGCCGCTTGCCGAGGCGCTCGCCAGCGTGGGCGACCGCTGGACGCTCCTGATCGTCGCCGCGCTGCTCGACGGCCCCCGCCGCTTCGGCGATCTCGAGAAGGAGATCCAGGGGATCGCGCCCAACGTCCTCACCCAGCGGCTGCGCAACCTCGAGTCGCAGGGACTCGTCAGGGCGGAGCGCTACTCGGAGCGGCCGCCGCGCTTCGTCTACGAGCTGGCGGAGTCGGGCCGCGAGCTGGCCGGCGCGCTGCGCCTGCTGTCCGACTGGGGCGCGCGCCACACCGGCGACGTCGATCCACCGCGGCACTCGGTCTGCGGCACCCCGCTCGAAGCCGTCTGGTACTGCCCCACGTGCGAGATGCCGGTCGAGGACGAGGGCGCCGAGGAGGACGTGCACTACGCCTGACGGGCGGCGATACTGGTCGGGCGATGTCGAAGGAGAACCTCGAGCGGGTGGAACGGAGCTTCCGCCTCTACATGGAGACCGGTGAGCTCGACCTCGACCACCTCGCCGAGGACGCCGACATCTACGACCACGACATCCCCGAAGAAGGCCACTACGTCGGGCCCGCCGGCTTTGTCCAGTGGCTCACCGACTGGGCCGAGGCGTGGGAATCGTGGCGCCTCGACCCCGAGGAGTTCATCGACGCGGGCGACAAGATCCTGATCGTCTTCCGCCTCAAGGCCAGGGGCCGCGCGAGCGGGATCGAGATCGACCGCCGCGACGCGCTCGTCTACTCGCTCCGCGGCGACACGATCGTCCGCGCCGACTACTTCAACAGCCGCGAGCAGGGAATCCAGGCGGCGGGCCTCGCCGTTTAGTCTCCAGGGCATGGAGAAGAACGTCGCAGTGGTGGGCGCGGGCATTCTCGGCCTCGCCACCGCCCGAGAGCTGCTGTCGCGCAACCCGGATTTGAAGGTGACCGTGCTCGAGCGCGAGCAGGAGGTGGGCTTCCACCAGACCGGTCACAACAGCGGCGTGATCCACGGCGGGATCTACTACGCCCCGGGCTCGCTCAAGGCGCGCCTGTGCGTACAGGGCGCGCGCGACATGTACGAGTACTGCGACCGCCACGGCATCGAGGCCAAGCGCTCTGGCAAGCTGATCGTGGCGACGCGCCCGGAGGAGCTGGCCGGGCTCGACGAGCTCGAGCGCCGCGCCACCGCCAACGACGTGCCGGACATGCGCCGCCTCGGCGCCGAGGAGCTCCGCGAGATCGAGCCGCACGCGCGCGGGATCGCCGCGCTGCACTCGCCGGCCACGGGCGTGGTGGACTTCAAGCACGTCACGCGCGCGCTCGCGGACGACGTGCGCAACGCGGGCGGTGAGGTGCGGCTCGGCTTCGAGGTGGCGAAGGTGGACTCGCTGAACGGCGACGTGCGCCTGCGCGCCGCGGGCGGCGACGAGCTGGCCGCGGGGCGCGCAGTGTTCTGCGCCGGCCCGTGGTCCGACCGGCTCGCGCTCGAGGCGGGCGCGGACGCCGACCCGCGCATCGTCCCCTTCCGCGGCGCCTACCTCACGCTGCGGCCCGAGCGCGCGTCGCTCGTCAAGTCGCTGATCTACCCGGTGCCGGATCCGTCGCTGCCGTTCCTCGGCGTGCACCTCAGCCGCCACGTCGACGACGAGGTGACGATCGGCCCGACCGCGCTGCTGGCCGCGGCGCGCGACCCGCGCCGCAAGCTCTCTGCCGAGGACATGGCGGCCACGCTGGCGTGGCCCGGCAGCTGGAAGATGGTGCGCCGCTGGTGGCGCACCGGGCTCACCGAGATCAAGCACGCGATCAGCAAGCGCACGCTGGTGCGCGACGCCCAGCGCTATGTGCCGGAGCTCCAGCTCGACGACGTGCAGCCCGGGCACTTCGGCATCCGCGCGCAGGCGCTCGGCCGCGACGGCAAGCTGATCGACGACTTCGTGTTCTCGCAGACGGGGCGCGTGCTGCACGTGCGCAACGCGCCCTCGCCCGGGGCCACGGCGTCGCTTGCGATCGCCCGCATGATCGCGGACCGCTTGGAGGAACAGGCGGCGTGAACCGGGCGCAGACGCGCCTCGACGGTCCGGTCCTGCTCGAGCCGACGGTGCACGGCGACGCCCGCGGCTTCTTCCTCGAGACCTACCGCAGGAGCGAGCTGGCGGAGCTCGGGATCGACGACGAGTTCGTGCAGGACAACCACTCGCGCTCGCGGCGAGGCGTGGTGCGCGGCATCCACTTCCAGCTCCCGCCCGGCCAGGCCAAGCTGGTGAACTGCGCGCGCGGCGAGATCTTCGACGTCGTGGTGGACCTGCGCCGCGGCTCGCCGACCTTCGGCGCCTGGGAGGGCCACGAGCTCTCCGACGACAACCACCACCAGCTCTACATCCCGGTGGGCTTCGGCCACGGCTTCTGCGTGCTGAGCGAGGACGCCGACGTGATCTACAAGGTGTCGGGCTACTACGACGCCGAGATCGAGCGCGGCATCGCCTGGGACGACCCGGACGTGGGCATCGAGTGGCCGTCCGGCATGGAGCTCACGGTGTCCGAGCGGGACGCCACGGCGCCGCGCCTCGCCGAGGTGGCGGACTCGCTGAGCTTCTGACCGTGTGCGGGATCGCTGGATACGTCGGCCCGGCACCGCTCGGCGACGCGCGGCTCGAGCGCACGCTCCGGCTGATGCGCCACCGCGGCCCGGACGACCAGTCGCACCGCCGCTTCGAGACCCCGGACGGCCGCTACGTCGAGCTGCTGCACGCGCGCCTCAGCATCATCGACCTCGACCCGCGCTCGAATCAGCCGTTCCGGGTCGGGCCGGCCTGGATGGCCTTCAACGGCGAGCTCTACAACTACCTCGAGGTGCGGGGCGAGCTCGAGCGGCGCGGACGCGAATTCCGCACCGCCTCCGACACCGAGGTGCTGCTCAGCGCATTGAATGAGGGTGGCTGGGAGGCGCTCGACGGCTGCGAGGGCATGTGGGCGTTCGCGACCTACGACGAGCGCGATGGCACGCTCGGCCTCTCGCGCGACCGCTTCGGCGAGAAGCCGCTCTACCTCTACCGCGACGGCGGCGGCCTCTACTTCGGCTCCGAGGTCAAGTTCATCGCCGAGCTCTCGGGTCGGCGGCTCGAGGTGGACGAGCAGCATCTGCGTCGCTATCTCGTCAACGGCTACAAGGCGCTCTACAAGACGGACCAGACCTTCTTCCGCGGCGTGCGTGAGCTGCCCGCCGGCTCGTACCTCGAGATCGGCGCGGGCGGCGAGGAGCGTCTCGAGCGCTACTGGCGCGCGCCGCGCCCAGACGCCGACGGCCTCTCATACCCCGACGCGGTCGAGGGCGTGCGTGAGCGCCTGATCCGCGCGGTCGAGCTGCGGCTCCGTGCCGACGTGCCGCTCGCCTTCTGCATGAGCGGCGGCGTCGACTCGATGTCGCTCATCTCGATCGCGCGCAACGTGTTCGACTACGACGTTCACGGCTTCACGATCGTCAACGAGGACGAGCGCTACGAGGAGCAGGAGATGGTCGACTACGCGAAGGGCCAGCTCGGCGTGCGCCACACCTCGATCCCCACCGATACGAGCGACTTCCTGCCGCGCCTGCGCGAGCTCGTGCGCGGGCACGACGCCCCCGTCTACACGATCTCCTACTACGCCCACTGGCTCCTGATGCAGGCGATCGCCGAGCACGGCTACCGCATCTCCGTGAGCGGCACGGCGGCTGACGAGCTGTTCAGCGGCTACTACGACCACCACCTCGCCTACCTCTACGACGTGCGCGACGACGCCGAGCTGTTCCGGCGCTCGCTCGAGGCGTGGCAGCAGCACGTCGCGCCGGTGGTGCGCAACCCGTTCCTGCAGGACCCCTACTACTTCGTCGAGGACCCCTCGCGGCGCCAGCACATCTACCTGGACGCCGACGAGTTCGCCGTGCAGCTTTGCGAGCCCTTCGATGAGCCGTTCGAGGAGGAGGATCTCGCCGATGGGCTGCTGCTCACGCGCATGCGCAACGAGCTCTTCCACGAGGCGGTGCCGGTGATCCTGCACGAGGACGACCTCAACGCGATGTGGTTCTCGATCGAGAACCGCTCGCCCTTCCTCGACCGCGCGCTGCTCGAGTTCGCGGGCTCGATCCCCGCGCGCCATCTGGTGCAGCGCGGGATGGCGAAGGCGGTGCTGCGCGACGCGATGCGCGGGATCGTGCCCGAGCGGATCATCGAGAACCGCCGCAAGGTCGGCTTCAACGCGCCGATCCGCGCCTTCCTCGACACCTCCGACGACGACGTGCGGCGCGAGCTGCTTGCCGACAGCCCGGTGTTCGACGTCGTGCGCCGCGACGCGCTCGAGCCGCTGCTCGACCTCGACGAGCTGCCCAACTCGAAATCGAAGTTCCTCTTCAACTTCGTCAACGCCAAGCTGTTTCTCGAGGAGTTCGCGTGAGGGTGCACGAGCTGAAGGTGGCGCGGCGCTTCAAGGTTGGCGGGATCGAGCTGTCGCATGCCGGCGACATCGAGCTCGACGCCGACGAGCTCGTGACGTTCACGGCAGCCTCGGGGTCCGAGCTCGACGTGACCCGCAAGAGCTGGGGCTATTACGCCACGCCGTCGCTGAACGGGCGGCTGCGCGAGCATGGGTTGCGCGCCGCGCTGGCCGCCGGCGGCGAGCCCGCGCGCATGTACCTGCTGCTCGTGGAGGACGGCGAGGAGCAGGCGTTCAACGACTACCTGGCGTCGGAGGGCATGCGCGTGGTGGCGTGGCTCGACTCCGACGCGGCCGTGGCAGAGGCGGAGCGGCGGCTGCGGTGAAGGCCGGCGTGATCGGCCTCGGCGTGGGCGAGCAGCACGCCGCGGCATACAGCGAGCACCCGCGCGTCGAGCTGGCGGCGCTCTGCGACATCGACGAGGCGCGCCTGCGCGAGGCGGGCGCGCGCTTCCCGGGCGTGCGATTGACGACGTCTCCGGAGGAGCTGCTCGACGACCCCGAGATCGAGCTCGTCTCGATCGCCTCCTACGACTCGGCCCACCACGAGCAGGTGGTGCGCGCGCTGCGAGCAGGCAAGCACGTGTTCGCGGAGAAGCCGCTGTGCCAGACGCGCGACCAGACCGCCGAGATCCACGCGCTGCTCGTCGAGCGGCCCGAGCTCGTGCTGTCGTCCAACCTGCTGCTGCGAGCGTCGCCACGCTTCGAGCTGCTCAAGCGCTGGATCGGCGAGGGCAGGCTCGGCCGCATCTACTACATGGAGGCCGACTACGACTACGGCCGGCTCTGGAAGCTCACCGACGGCTGGCGGGGCGACCTGGACACCTACTCGGTGATGCTCGGCGGCGGCGTGCACGTGGTGGACCTGCTGCTGTGGCTCACGGGCGAGAAGGTGGTGAGCGCGAGGGCCAGCGGCAACCGGATCACCACCGAGGGCACCAAGTTCCGCTTCAACGACCTCGTGGTGGCCCTGCTCGAGCTCGAGAGCGGCGCCGTGGCGAAGGTGGCGGCCAACTTCGGCTGCGTGCACCCCCACTTCCACGACGTGCAGCTGTTCGGCACGGACGGGACGTTCGTCAACGGGCAGGAGAGCGCATCGCTGTACGTGAAGGGCGCGGATGGTCCCGTGCGCGAGCAGGTGGACGCGCCCTATCCGGGCGTCGGCAAGGGCGTGCTGATCGGCTCCTTCGTCGAGGCCGCGGCGGGCGGGCCGCCACCGCTCGTCACCGCTCAGGAGGTATTCGACGTGATGGCCGTCTGCCTCGCCATCGACCGCTCCGCGGAGACCGGTGATGCCGTCCCGGTCGAGACCTTCGGCTAACCTAGCGCGCCGGATGCTGCCCTTTGGAAAGCCGATGCTCGGCGACGAGGAACGTGCCGCCGTGGCCGAGGTGCTGGCGGGAACCACGCTCACGCACGGCCCGCGCGTCAAGGAGTTCGAGGCGTCGTTCGCGGAGTTCACCGGCGCGCCGCACGCGATCGCCACTGCCACCTGCATGGCGTCGCTGCACCTCGCGTATCTGTTCCTCGAGGTCGGCCCCGGTGACGAGGTGATCGTGCCCGCGCAGACCCACGTCGCGATGGCGCACGCGGTGCAGGCCTGCGGCGCCAAGCCCGTCTTCATCGACTCCGAGCCGCGCACCGGCGGTATCGACCTCGACCAGCTCGACAGCCTGATCACGCCGCGCACGCGCGCGATCTCCGTGGTCCACTACCTGGGGCTGCCGGTGGACATCGAGCGCGTGCTCGAGATCGCGCGCAGGCACGACTGCTTCGTGGTCGAGGACTGCGCGATCGCGCTCGGCGCCACCTACGGCGGCACCCACGTGGGGCTGCACGGCGACATCGGCTGCTTCTCCTTCTATCCCGTCAAGCACATCACGACGGGCGAGGGCGGGATGGTGATCACGCAGCGCGACGACGTGGCCGAGCGTGTGTCCAAGCAGCGAGCGTTCGGCATCGACAAGAACGTGCTCGCCGACCGCCGCCACACCGGCGCCTACGAGATCGAGTACCTCGGCCTCAACTACCGGCTCGGCGAGGTGGGCGCGGCGATGGGCGTCGAGCAGATGAAGCGCCTGCCCGGCTTCCTCGAAAAGCGCGAGCGCAACTTCGAGTTGCTGGCCGAGGGGCTGGCGGAGATCGACGAGCTGACCGTGCTCGAGTCGGGTCACGACGGCGAGCGGCGCTCGAGCCACTACGCGCTCGTGGCGGTGCTCGACGAGCCGCTGCAGGACCAGCGCGAGGAGATCATCGACGCTTTGAAGGCCGCCGGAGTAGGGACCAGCGTCTACTACCCCAAGCCCCTGTCGGAGACGCGCTTCTACCGCGAAACATACGGCTACGACCAGGGTTCCCACCCGGTAGCAGCAACCATCAGCTACGGGTCCATCGCCTTCCCGGTTGGGCCCCACATCGAGGAAGGTGACGTGGAGACGATCGTGGACACCGTCAAGCAGGTACTGGCCCAGGTGACCGTCCGTGGTTGATGTCGCGGGCAAGCGCATCGCCCTGGTGGGCGGCGCGGGATTCATCGGGCACTCGTTGGCGGTCGAGCTGAAGGAGCGCGGCGCCGAGGTCGAGGTGATCGACGGGCTGACCGTCAACAACCTCCTCCACTACACGGGGTTGCCGCCGGACTCGCCCAACCGCGACCTCTACGTGAAGATCATCGAGCAGCGCCTGGCGAAGCTGCATGCGGCGAACGTGCCGCTCCATGTGCAGGACGCGCGCGACTACCACGCGCTGTCGCACGTGCTCGACAAGATCAAGCCGAGCGTGATCGTCCACCTCGCGGCGATCGCGCACGCGGGCAAGTCCAACAAGGACCCGATGAGCACCTTCGGGCACTCGCTGCGCACGCTCGAGAACGCGCTCGACTACGCGCGCGCCGACGGCGTCGAGCACTTCGTCTTCTTCTCCTCGAGCATGGTCTACGGCAACTTCCTCGAGCCGGAGGTGGCGGAGACGCATCCCACCGACCCGATCGGGATCTACGGCGCCCTCAAGCTCGCGGGCGAGAAGATCGTGATGGCCTACAAGCAGGTCTTCGACCTCGACTACACGATCATCCGCCCGTCCGCGCTCTACGGGCCGGGCTGTGTGAGCCGGCGCGTGAGCCAGATCTTCATCGAGAGCGCCCTCGTGGGCGACAAGCTGCGCGTCGATGGCGACGGCGACGAGCGGATCGACTTCTCGTTCATCGACGACGTGGTGGACGGCGTGGTGCGGACGATCGGCGTGCCGGCGTCGCGCAACGAGATCTTCAACATCACCACCGGGGGATCGCGCTCCCTGCGCGAGCTGATCGACATCGTGCGCGAGCACTTCCCGGAGGTCGAGGTGCAGTACGTCGAGCGCGACGCGCTGCGGCCGTACCGCGGCACGCTCAAGATCGACAAGGCGCGCGACCTGCTCGGCTACGACCCGCGCACCACGCTCGAGGACGGCCTCGACCGCTACGTGGCCTGGTACCGCGACCTCGTCGGCGACGGCGTGCTCGCGGGCGCCGGTCCGTCGACGTAGCTGCGGCGGTCGCGCGTGGAGATCGCCGAGGACGGCTGGCTCTCCGAGCGCTTCGGCCACCCGGTGTTCACGCTGCGCGGCGACCTCGACGCCGCGGCGCTGCGCTCGCATGTCGAGGGCGCGGGCACGGCGAGCTATCAGGCCAAGGTGCCGAGCGCGGACGTTGCGCAGCTGCACGCGCTGTGCGCAGCCGGCTTCCAGGTGGTGTGCGTGTCGGTGGCGCTGCGGCGCGACGACGACGTCGCGCCGATCCTGCCGGCCGCTGACGAGCCGCTCGTGCGGACGCTCGATGTCGAGCGCGACGGCGTTTTGCCGGAGCTCGCGGCGCGGGCCTTCCGGACGAGCCGCTTCCACCTCGACCCGGACGTGCCGGATGAGCTGGCGGCGCGCATCAAGCACGACTGGGCCGCCGCGTACCTCGAAGGCACCCGCGGCGAGGGGGCGCTGGTGGTGGAGATTGACGGCGCGACGGCCGGCTTCCTCGGCGTGGTGGCGGGCGAGGGCATCCGTGTCATCGACCTGATCGCCGTGTCGCCGGACGCGCAGGGACGCGGCGCGGGGCGGGCGCTGGTGCGCCGCTTCTGCGAGGACGCGCACGGGCGCTCCGAGGCCGTGGCGGTGGGCACCCAGACCGCCAACGAGCGCGCGATCCGCTTCTACGAGCGGCTCGGCTTCGAGACGGCGCGAACCGCGTACGACCTGCACCTGCACGCCGGATCGCCGTGGGCGTTGAATTGACGTTCGATCCGCCGAGGGCGGTCGGCGCGTTCGAGGACGCCTACGTCGAGCGGGCGGCGCGCGAGGCCGGCGCGCGGCTCTCGCTGGCGGAAGCCGCGGTGCTGGACCGGCGACCGCTTACGAGCGGCGGCGTGGCCGTGGGCGGCTGGTGGTGCCCGCCGGACTCCGGTCCCGAGCTCGTGGTGCTGCCCAACCCGTGGGACGAGCGCTCCGCGATCGGCGACCACGACGCCTATTGCTGGGCGCTGTCCGAGCTGATCCTGCACCGGCTCTCGCCCGCGCTCAACGAGCACCACGGCGTGAAGCACGGCTTCGCTTACTGGGACCTGCTGCTGCGGCCGTGGCTGCTGCTCGTGCTTGCGGCGGCGATCGACCGGCGGCTTTACTGCGTCGCGCTCGCCCGGCTGCGCCCCGAGCTGCCCGTGGCCGCGGGGACCCCGGTTCCGGTGCCCTCGACGATGGGCCACGCGATCGAGCTGCTGCGCTCCGACCTCGGCAACCGCTCGCTCGGGTCGGAGCTGGCGCGGCAGCTGGGGCTGTCGCTCGAGCAGCGCCCACAGCGGGATGTCGAGCCGCGGCCCGCGTCGCCGGCGCGCTCGCCGCTCGTGGGAAAGGCGTTCACGGCCACCATGCTCACGGCCGACCTGGCCGCCTCGAGCGTGGCCTCGCTGCCGCGCGCGCGGCGCGTGGTGCTCGCGCGCAGCCCACACATGTCGTCCGCGGACAAGCTGCGGCTGTGGGCGCGGGTGCCCGGTCTGCACGTGGTGCCGCGACCCGGCCCCACGACGGTCGCCTCCGGGACGGGGCTTGACAGCGGTCTGAGGGACGAGCTCGCGGGCACGCCGGTGGAGGGCGACGAGCGCGGTGCAGCGCTGTATGCGGCGGCTTGCCGCCTGCTGCCGCGCACCGTGATCGAGGACTACGGAGCCGTCGCGGAGCGAAGCCACAGTGCGTACGGCGCAGACGCCCCCGCGCTGGCCGGCAACTACGGGGCGCACGATGTCGAGAACGAGTTCCTCGCCCGTTGCGCCGAGGCCGGTCGGCCGCTGGCGTTCGTGCAGCACGGCGGCACCTACATGCAGGCGCGCGTGAACGGACAGGAGCGGCTCGAGCGCCGGCACGGCTCCACCTTCGTCAGCTGGGGCGCGCGCGGCGAGGGCGTGCAGCCTCTGCCGAGCCCCTATCTCGCACGATTGCGCGACACGCATCGCGGGGGCGATCGCATCGTGATCGTCGAGTGGCTCGAGCCGCCGGACGCCTACGTGCTCCGCTTCGCCTCGACTCCGCTCGGCAACCAGGGCTACCGCCAGAGCGCCGTGATCCCCGAGTTCGTGCGCGCGGTGAGGCAGGTGCGCCAGCACCTCTTCCTCAAGCGCTTCCCGGTGCCGTTCGCCGGCATCGAGCGAGCGCCCGAGGCGGAACAGCTCCCGCACCAGCCGCCCGTGCTGCACCGCACGGCCGTGCGCCTGATGGCGGTGTCCCGGATGGCCGTGATCCCGTATCCCGACACGGCGTTCATCGAGGCGATGGTGCTGGGCGTGCCGCTGGTGGGCGTCTGGGATCCCGGGCTGTGGGAGCTCCGCGACGAGGCGCAGCCGGTGTTCGACGGCCTGCGTGACGCCGGCGTGATCTTCTCGGACCCGGGCGCCGCGGCCGCGCAGGTCGACAGCGTCTACGAGCGCGCCGGTGGCTGGTGGGCGTCCGCCGAGGTCAGCGCCGCGCGCGCCGCCTTCCTCGACCATTTCGCCATCGCCGGCGACTGGCTCGCGGGCTGGTCCGGCTTCCTGCGCGGCTTACGCCGGTGATCGGCGTGGTGGTGCAAGCGCGCATGTCCTCGGCGCGGCTGCCGGGCAAGGTGCTGCGCGAGGTCGACGGCAAGCCGCTGCTCGGCTACCTGCTCGAGCGCCTCGCACTCGCGGGGCAGCCGGAGATCACCGTCGTGGCCACCTCCGACCAGCCGGACGATGACCCGGTTGCCCGGCTCGCCGGCGACCTGGGCGTGGCCGTGCACCGCGGACCGCTGGCCGACGTCGGCGCCCGCCTGGCCGCGGCGGCGGACACGTTTGGCCTCGAGGCGCTGGTTCGCATCTCCGGCGACAGCCCGCTGCTCGACCCCGCGATCGTGGACCACGCGGTCGAGCTCTTCCGCGAGGGCGACTGGGATCTCGTTACCAACGTCTTCCCGCGCTCGTTCCCGGTGGGCGAGTCGGTGGAGGTGCTGTCGCGGGACGCGCTCGGGCGCGTGCTGGCGGCGTCGAGCGCCGCGGACGACCGCGAGCACGTGACGCGCTACGTGTACGAGCACCCGGAGAGCTTTCGCATCCGCAACTTCGGCTGCGACGAGCCCGCGAGCGAGATCCGGCTGGCCGTCGACTCGGAGGACGATCTGAGGCACTTCGAGGCGATCGTGAGCGCCATGACCGCGCCACACACCGAGTACGGCGTGCGCGAGCTGCTCCAGCTCGAACGCGGGCTCTAGAGTCCTGAGCCGTGCGAATCGGGGACTTCGACCTCGCAGAACATGTGCTGGTGGTGGCCGAGATCGGCAACAACCACGAGGGCGACGCCGGCAGGGCGCGCGCGATGATCGAGGCCGCCGCCGAGGCGGGCGCGCCGGCCGTGAAGATGCAGACGTTCCGTACCCGCAGCTTCATCAGCTCGAGCGACGAGAAGCGGATCGAGCAGCTCAGCCGCTTCGAGCTGACGTTCGACGAGTTCGCCGAGCTCGCGCAGCTCGCCCGCTCTCACGGGATGCTGTTCCTCTCGACGCCGCTCGACCTCGAGAGCGCCGACTTCCTCGAGGGCGTGGTCGACGGCTTCAAGATCGCCTCGGGCGACAACGACTTCTACCCCCTGATCGAGCGCGTGGCCGCGAGCGAGCGACCGCTCGTGATCTCCACCGGCGCGAGCGACGTGCCGACGATCGAGCGCGCCGTGGCGGCCGTCGAGAAGGTCCGCGGCGCCGACGCGAAGGACTCGCTGGCGCTGCTCCACTGCGTGAGCAGCTACCCGGCGGAGGACGACAGCGCCAACCTGCTGTCGATCCCGTTCCTGGCCGAGCGCTTCCCCTACACGATCGGCTACTCCGACCACACGCTCGGCGGCACAGCCGCGCTGGCGGCGGTCGCGCTCGGCGCGCGGCTGATCGAGAAGCACTTCACGCTCGAGGGGATCGAGTCGGACTTCCGCGACCACGAGCTGTCGGCCACGCCGAGCGCGCTCGGCGGCCTGCTCGATGCAATCGCTCAGCTCGAGCAGATGCTCGGCACGCCGGCCAAGCAGGTCGGGCCCGCCGAGGCCGGCATCGCGGAGGCGATCCGCCGCTCGATCGCGGCGGCCGGCGACCTCGAGGCGGGGCGGCGGCTCGAGCCCTCCGACCTGATCTGGGTGCGCCCCGGCAGCGGGCTGCGGCCTGGCGAGGAGTCGGCCCTCGTCGGGCACACGCTCAAGATGCCGAAGCGCCGCGGCGAGCTGCTGCTTGCCGACGACGTCGACTAACCGCTAGCGCTCGAAGCGCGCGACCTGCTCCGGCGTGAGGTGGTTGCGCCAGTCGCCGACGACGCCGCGCCGGGCGGTGGAGCCGCGCGCAAGCGAGCGCCGCGTGAGGTTGAAGCTCGTGCGCCCGCGCACCCGCTCGACGATCGTCGCGTGCTCGCTCGTAGACAGCTCGATCCCCCAGAACTCGAGCACGCGGCCGAGCTCGCCGGCGGCATCCGCGCTGAGCTGCTCGTAGGTCAGCTCGAGGAGCGCCTCGGACTCCGCGATCGCCGCGCGCCAGCCCGCCACCCAGGCGGCGGCCTCGTCGCGCGTGGCATCGATGCAGTGGCTGAGCGCTGCCTCCTTGGACAGACGGCGGTACAGCTCGTGATGGCCGTGCCAGGGATCGGCCAGCACGTGGAAGTAGCGCGAGACGCACTGGTCGCGCAGGTCCCGGTGCATGACCACCGCCTTGAGGCCACGGCGCTCGAACAGCTCGACGTTGGCCGGACGCGGGCGCGTGTGGAGCTTCAGCACCGACAGCAGGCCGGGCGGGAGCGATTCGAACACGGCGTCGCATACGTCGTGTTCGAAGGTGCAGAGGTCGGGATCGCGGAACGGCCGCCGCGCGTAGCCGGGGACCTCGGCGAGGAGGTCGGCGAGCCAGGTGCCGCCCGACTTCGGGAGGCTCACCAGCGGGAGCACGCGCGGCCACGAACGCTCGCGCGCGATCGCGTGGTCGCTGCGGCGCACGGCCAGCCTCGCGCGCATCTCGAGTGCCGCGAGGCGAGCCGTCGCCCCGGCTGACAGGCGCCCCACGGTCAACGGCATTGATCCCCGAACTGCCAACAGAAATTCGCGCGGTGACATGCCGCGCAGTCCTCAGTAGGCGCGGCAAGCTACCGGCGTTTCATAAGAGATGGCGAAGACCCGGCCCGCTGGTAGGCGGCCACGTGTCCGGCCGCGGCGGCCTCCCACGTGTAGCGCCCGGCGCGCTCCAGCCCAGCGCTCCGCAGGCGCTCGCGCAGCGTCTTGTCGCCGGTCACGCGGTCGATCGCCGCGGCGATCGCGGCCGGATCCTCCGGGTCGAACGTGAGCGCCGCGTCCGCCAGCAGCTCGCCGAGCGACGCGCGCGGCGAGCTGGCCACCGGGCAGCCGCACGCCATCGCCTCGAGCGGCGGCGCGCCGAAGCCCTCGTACACGCTCGGGAAGACGAGCGCCCGCGCGCGGCGGTAGAGCGCGGGCAGCGCATCTGAGCGGACAAAGCCGAGGTGGTGCACGCGCTCGGACACGCCAGCGCGGCGCGCCTCGTCCATCAGCGCGTCGAGCCTGCCGTAGGGCTGGCCGGTGAGCACGAGCTCGAGTGAGCGGTCGGACGTGCGTGCGAGCGCCGCGACCAGCCGCGCGTGGTTCTTGTGCGGCCAGAGGTTGGCCGGGTAGACCACGAAGCGCTCCGGCAGGTCGAGACCGGCGAGCGCGCTGTCGTCGTCCGCTGGGTCCAGCCGGAAGCGCTCATGATCGATGCCGAGCGGGACCACCTCCACGCGGCCGGGGTCGACTCCCACGAGCTCGATCGCACGCTCGCGCGAGTGCTCGCTCGAGGTGATCACGAGCGTCGCCTGGCGGGCCGCGCGGTCATAGGCGAAGCGGCGGTAGGTGCGCTCGGCGCGCGAGAAGAACTCCGGCATCTCGAGGTGCTGGACGTCGAACAGCGTGATCACGCGCGGGCCGTCGAAGCGCGGGATCGGCACGGTGACCGGATAGTGGACGACGTCGAGGCCGGCGGGCATGTCGCGCGCCACGCGCCCGGGCGCGAGCGCCGCGAACGTCATCGCCGCGAGGCGCGTCGGTTCCGAATCCCCGGAGCGGTACGAGCGAACGTGCTCGATCCGCACCGGCCCGCGCTGGAAGCCGGCGTAGGGCCCGACCACGTGGCGGTTGGCCAGGACCACGACCTCGTCCGGCCCCTGCCCCGCGGCGAACGCGCCGAGCAGCCCGCGGACGTTTGTCTCGGAGCCGCCCACGCGGCCGGGAAACAGGGTGAGCAAGCTGAAGCCGACGCGCAGGGCGGCGATGCTAGCGGGAGCGGCAGGCGGGCGAGGTCCGCTACGGTGCCGCCGCGTGCCTCGCTTCCTCGTCACCGGCGGTGCCGGCTTCATCGGCAGCCACCTCGCGCGCTCCCTGATCGCGGACGGCGCCGACGTCGACGTCGTGGACGACCTCTCCACCGGCGCGGGGGCCAACGTCCCGGACGGCGCCGAGCTCGTTGACCTCGACCTCGCGGGCAATGGCGCCACCCAGGGGCTCCCGGACCGCCGCTACGACGCCGTCCTCCACCTCGCGGGCCAGTCGTCGGGCGAGAAGTCGTTCGACGACCCGCTGCGCGACCTCGATGCGAACGCGCGCGCGACGGTCGCGCTCGGCCTCTGGGCAAAGGGCCGCGGCGTGCCCGTGTTCCTGCACGCGAGCTCGATGGGCGTCTACGGGCAGGTGCCGGATCCGCCCGTCCGCGAGGACCGCGAACCGAAGCCGATCTCCTACTACGGCGCCTCCAAGCTGGTGGCGGAGCAGGCGCTGCGCGTGATGGACGAGGACGGCTTCCGCACGGTCTCCTTCCGCATGTTCAGCGTCTACGGCCCGGGCCAGAACCTGGCGGACCTGCGCCAGGGCATGGTCAGCATCTACCTCGCGTTCATGCTCGGCGGGCAGCCGGTGTCGGTGCGCGGCTCCCTGGACCGCGTGCGCGACCTCGTGCATGTGGACGACGTGGTGGCAGCGTGGCGCGCCGCGCTCGAGCGGCCGCTGCGTGGACCCGTGAACGTCGGCGCCGGCGAGCCTGTGCGCGTGCGCCAGCTGATCGACGAGCTGCTCGTGGCGTGCGGGCTCGAGCCGGACTACCCGGTGGAGCAGCAGCCCGACACACCGGGCGACCAGACCGCGCTGTGGGCGGACATCACCCGCGCCCGCGAGGAGCTCGGCTGGGAGTCGGCGATCGGCCGCCGGGACGGGCTCGCCACGCTCGTGGCGTGGGCGCGCGAGCGCTCATGACAGGAAGGCCCAGGCGCAGCCGTCGTTGACGGGCGCCAGCGAGGCGCGCACCGCCTCGAGCGCGCGGCGCTCCCAGTCGGCGCGCTCGTCCCCGGCCATGGACGTGAGCTCCGACACCGCTGCGCGCAGCTCGGCGGGCGTACGGGCGCTGCGCCGCAGGTCCGGGAACGGCTCGAGCTGGTCGAGGTCGAGCCCGGTTTCCGACTTGACGAACACGCACGGCACGCCGTGCGCGAGCGCCTCGTAACAGACCACCGTGTACTTGTAGAGCAGCACGTCGGCCCGCTCGAGCTGCTCCGGCATCGGCGCGTCGTCGAACTCCACGTTGGGCGCGCGGGCGGCCGGGCCGAGCAGCGCGAGCACGGTCGGCCGGTCGACGGCCGGGTGCAGCTTCACCACCACGCGGTGGCCGTCCACGCCGGCGAACGCCGCCAGCGCCAGCTCGATCAGCTCGACCGACTGGCCGGAGTCGATGCTCGTGGCCACGAGCACGCGCGTCGCTCCGCCGCCCGCGTGCGCTGGGGGTGGCTTGCGCTGCTCCGACGACAGGTACTCATGGCGAAGCGCGCAGCCGACCCGAATCGACTCGTGCGGGAACCCCTCTTCCTCCAGCACACGCCGGAACGTCTCGCCGTTCGTGACCACGTGGTCGGGCAGCGGGCGGTGCCCGTACTCGCTCGCCGCCGGGTACATCGACAGCGCCAGGCGCGAGAAGTTGACGTTGTCGTAGCCGACCAGCTTCGTGCCGGGCGCGTGGTTGCGGAACGCCCAGCACACCACCTGCTCCCAGCTGTGGCCCTCGTAGGGGAAGAAGACACGTTCGGGCCGCACGCCGGCCAGCACGAGCCCGCGCACCACCGTCGCGTACGAGAGCACGATCGCGTGCATCCAGCGCAGCGACTCGATCTGCTCCCTCGCGAGCGCCGTCACCGGCACGCGGCCGAGCTCCGCGTGGTCGGGGATCGTGGGCGCGAAGCGCTCGGCGCGCGCGCGGCAGTCGCCCAGCGCGGCGTCATCGAGGAACAGCTCAGGGAAGATCATCGTCTCATCGGTGTGGAGCAGCCGGCGGGCCACGGGTTCGACCTCCGCCCCGGGCAGGAAGTGCGGCACGTATGCCACGCGCTGCCCCGCGTCGCGCAGGAGCCGCGGCAGGCTGCCGAAATGTGGGTCGCGGTACGAGCCGTCTGGTGCGAGGCTGCGGGCGTCCACCCAGGTGAAGAGCAGCGCGCTGCCCTGGCCGCCGAAGCGGATGTCCCCTCGCGCCCCCAGCCGCTCGAGCAGCCGCCGGCGGTAGCTGGGCGCAGCGTCGAGCCCACGGCGCGCCGGCCCCGGCAGTCGCGCGAGCGCGCTCGGGGGCGCATGCCGTGCCAGGACGTCGACCAGCCGCGCGGCCGCGCCCTCGCGCCGCCCGGACGCCGGCTCCTCGCCAGGCGCGATCGCGCTCGCCTCCACCCCATTCTCCCGCGCGAAGTCGAGCACTCCGGACGCCAGCGCCGAGCTCGAGCAGACCACGAGCGCCGAGGTCAGCCCATCCGCGATCAGCGAGCGCGCCGCCGCGAGTGCGCAGATGCGGTTGTAGAGCAGCATGAACGGGTTCTTGGCGGCCAGCTCGGAGGCCCACCAGTCGAGCGACTCGTTCGCCAGCGACAGCTCGCCGATCCAGTCGATGTAGGGAGCGCGCAGCTCCCATGAGTAGCGCTCGACCAGCTCGCCGAGCGGCTCCACATCGAGATCGGCGAGCTCGCCGCGCTCCGCCCGCACCCGCCAGCCGCTGTCCTCGCCGACGTATACCCAGCTTCGGATTCCGTGGCTCGCGGCCGCGCGGGCCGCGTCGGCGCGTGACACGTCCCGCTGAAGTGTGAC
>DASXNY010000132.1:0-6171 GCA_036494715.1 Thermoleophilaceae bacterium | reverse complement strand
GCTGTCGCACGACGAGGTCGTGCACGGCAAGGGCTCGCTCTACGGGAAGATGGCCGGCGACCGCTGGCAGAAGCTCGCCAACCTGCGCGCGCTCTACGCGTACATGTGGGCGCACCCCGGCAAGAAGCTCCTGTTCATGGGCGGCGAGCTGGCGCAGGAGGCCGAGTGGAGCCACGAGCGCTCGCTCGACTGGCACCTGCTCGAGCAGCCCGAGCACGCGGGCATCCAGTCGCTCGTGCGCGACCTCAACCGTGCCTACAAGGAGGAGCCGGCGCTGTGGGACGCCGATTCCGACGCGTCGGCCTTCTGGTGGCTCGAGCCGAACGACGCGGACAACAACGTGATCGCCTTCGCGCGCGCCTCGCGCGACCGCGAGCGGGTCCTGGTGTGCGCGGCCAACCTGTCGCCGCTGCCTCAGTCGGGCTACCGCCTCGGGCTGCCGCGCTCGACGCGCTGGCGCGAGCTCGTCAACACCGACTCGACCTTCTACGGCGGAAGCGACGTGGGCAACCTCGGCGGCGTTCAGCCGGAGCCGATCCCGTGGCACGATCAGCCGTTCTCCGCCGAGCTCACGCTGCCGCCGCTCGGCGCGGTGTGGCTGGTCCCGGATGACGACTGACCTGCGCCAGGGCTCGGCCCTGGCCGCGGCCTACCCGTGGGAGCGGCGCCTCGGCGCCTTCCCGCGCGCGGAGGGCCGCACGGAGTTCCGCGTCTGGGCGCCCCGCGCCGACTCCGCGGGGGTGCGTGTCGGCGGCCGCGACGTTGGCCTCGAGCCGGCGGGCTACGGCGTCTACGAGGGCGAGCTCGAGGCGCGTGCCGGCGACGACTACGCGTTCGTGCTCGACGGCGTCGAGCTGCCCGACCCCTGCAGCCGCTGTCAGCCGCACGGGCTGCGCGGGCCGTCGCGGGTGCTCGACGCGGAGGCGCTGCCGGGCGCACCGTCGCGCTTCGCGCCGCCGCGGCTCGAGGAGCTCGTGCTCTACGAGCTGCACGTCGGCACGTTCACGCGCGAGGGCACGTTCGACGCGGCGGCGGTCAAGCTGCCCGAGCTCGCCGAGCTGGGGGTGACGGCGGTCGAGCTGATGCCGCTGGCGGAGTTCCCCGGGCGCCACGGCTGGGGCTATGACGGCGTCTACCTGTCCGCGCCGCACTCCGCCTACGGCGGACCCGAGGGACTCGCGCGCCTCGTCCAGGCGGCGCACGAGTGTGGCCTCGCGGTGCTGCTGGACGTGGTCTACAACCACGTCGGCACCTCGGGCCTCGACGCGCTCAAGGCCTTCGGTCCCTACTTCACCGACAAGTACGAGACGCCCTGGGGCGAGGCGATCAACTTCGACGACGAGGACTCCGATCCGGTGCGCGAGTGGGTGCTGCAGAGCGCCGAGCAGTGGATCCGCGACTTCGGCGTCGACGGCCTGCGCCTCGACGCGATCCACGCGATCGTCGACTCGAGTGCGGAGCACATCGTCGAGGCGGTCGCTCGGCGTGTGCACGAGCTCGACCCGCGCGCGCTCGTCATCGCCGAGAGCGGCCTCAACGACCCGCGCGTGATGCGCCCGCGCGAGCGTGGCGGCTACGCCTGCGACGCCGCCTGGGCCGACGACTTCCACCACGCGCTGCGCGCCCTGCTCACCGCGGATCGCGACGCCTACTACGCGGAGTTCGGCCAGGTGGGGCAGCTCGCCAAGGCCTTCCACCGCCCGTACGTGCACGACGGCGGCTACTCGAGCTACCGGCGGCGGCGCTTTGGCGCGCCGGCGGACGACGTGCCGCCCGAGCGCTTCGTCGTCTTCTGCCAGGACCACGACCAGGTGGGCAACCGCGCCTACGGCGACCGCTTGCCGGCGCACGCGCGCCCGCTGGCCGGGTTCTGCACGCTGCTCGCGCCGTTCGTGCCGATGCTGTTCATGGGCGAGGAGTACGGCGAGAACGCTCCCTTCCAGTTCTTCTCCGACCACATCGACGAGAAGATCGCGACGGCCACGCGCGAGGGCCGCCGGCGCGAGTTCGCCGCCTTCGCGCGCTTCGACGAGGAGATCCCGGACCCGCAGGACCCGGCCACGTTCGAGGCTTCCAAGCTCACGCGCGTGGCGGACCCGGAGCTGGCGGCGCTCTACCGCGAGCTGCTGGCCGCGCGCCGGGAGCTGCCCGCCGGCGACGCCGACGCGATCGCGTTCGACGAGGACGCACGCTGGCTGCGCGTCGTGCGCGGCGGCTTTGAGCTGGCGTGCAACTTCGCCGACGGTCCCGCGCGCGTGCCGTGCGAGGGCAGCGAGGTCAGGCTGACCACCCACCCGGGCGCGCGCGTGGCCGACGGGCACGTCGAGCTTGCCGCGTTGGCCGGGGCGCTGGTGGCGTGACCGAGGTCTGGCCCGGCCGCCCGTTCCCGCTCGGAACGACGTGGAACGGCAGGGGGACGAACTTCTCCCTGTTCTCCGAGAACGCCGAGGCGGTCGAGCTGTGCCTCTTCGACGAGGCCGACAACGAGACGCGCGTCGGGCTGACCGAGCGCACCGCGTTCAACTGGCACTGCTACCTGCCCGAAGTCGGCCCGGGGCAGCGCTACGGCTTCCGCGTCCGCGGGCCCTACGACCCCGGTCAGGGCCTGCGCTTTAACCCCTGCAAGCTGCTGATCGACCCCTACGCCAAGGCCATCGACGGCGTGATCGGCTGGGAGGCGGACGGGAGCGTGCTGCCGTATGTGCCGACCGGTGCCGAGGACGCGGACCTCGAGCCCGACGACGAGGACGACACCGCGTCGATCCCCAAGTCCGTCGTGATCGACCAGGGCTTCGACTGGGAGGGCGACCGCATCCTGCAGACGCCGCTCGCCGAGTCGGTGATCTACGAGGCGCACGTCAAGGGCTTCACCGAGCGCCACCCGGCGATCCGCGAGGACCTGCGGGGCACCTACGCGGGCCTCGCCTCGGAGGAGGCGATCGAGTACCTCGCCTCGCTCGGGGTGACCGCGGTGGAGCTGCTGCCGGTGCATCACATCGCGGACGAGTCGTTCCTCTACGAGCGCGGGCTGCGCAACTACTGGGGCTACAGCACGATCGGCTACCTCGCCCCCCACTCGGAATACGCGGCCACCGGCCGCCGCGGCGAGCAGGTGAACGAGTTCAAGGGGATGGTCAAGGCGCTCCACCGCGCGGGGATCGAGGTGATCCTCGACGTCGTCTACAACCACACCGCGGAAGGCAACCACCTCGGCCCGATGCTCTCGTTCAAGGGCATCGACAACCGCTCCTACTACCGGCTGATGCCCGACGATCAGCGCTATTACATGGACTTCACGGGCACGGGCAACTCGCTCAACCCCGTCCACCCGAGCGTCCTGCGCCTGATCATGGACTCGCTCCGCTACTGGGTGATCGAGTGCCACGTGGACGGCTTCCGCTTCGACCTCGCCTCGGCACTGGCGCGCGAGCTCTACGACGTGGACCGCCTGTCGGCGTTCTTCGACGTGATCCACCAGGATCCGGTGCTGTCGCAGGTCAAGCTGATCGCCGAGCCCTGGGACGTCGGCCCCGGCGGGTACCAGGTGGGCAACTTCCCGGTCCTCTGGTCCGAGTGGAACGGCATCTACCGGGACACCATGCGCGACTTCTGGCGCGGCCATGCCGGCCCCGGCGAGTTCGCCTCGCGGCTCACCGGCTCGTCGGACCTGTACGAGCGCGACGGCCGCAACCCGTTCGCCTCGATCAACTTCATCACGGCGCACGACGGCTTCACGCTCGCCGACCTCGTCTCCTACAACGACAAGCACAACGAGGCCAACCTCGAGGACAACCGCGACGGCAGCGACGACAACCGCTCCTGGAACTGCGGCGTCGAGGGACCGACCGACGACCCCGAGGTGCTCGCGCTGCGCGCGCGCCAGCAGCGCAACTTCCTGGTCACGCTGTTCGCATCGCAGGGCACGCCGATGCTGCTCGGCGGGGACGAGATGGGCCGCTCGCAGGGCGGCAACAACAACGCCTGGTGCCAGGACAACGAGATCTCCTGGTACGACTGGTCGAACGCCGACGGCGGCGGGCGCGAGCTCGTGGACTTCACGCGCCGGCTGATCCGGCTGCGGCGCGAGCATCCGCTCTTTCGCCGCGGGCGCTTTCTCGCCGGGCGGGAGCGCGAGGGCTCGGGCCTGCCGGACGTCTGGTGGTTCCGGCTCGACGGGCGGCGCATGACCCAGCGCGACTGGCAGTCGGGCGACGGCGTGATCGGCGTCTTCCTGAACGGTGAGGAGATCGGGACACCGGGGCCGCGCGGGGAGGAGATCCGCGACGACTCCTTCCTGCTGCTCTTCAACGCCACCGGTGAGGAGCGCGAGTTCCTGCTGCCAACGCGGCGCTTCGGCGCGAGCTGGGAGCTCGAGCTGTCCACCGCCGAGCCGGAGGCGGAGGCCGGCAGCCGCCGCTTCCCCGCCCGCTCCGAGGCGCGGCTCATCGCGCGCTCCGCCCTCATCCTCAAGCGGGTGAGTTGACCGACCTCAGGGCCACGTACCGCCTGCAGCTGGGCGGGGACTTCGGCTTCGCCCCGGCGCGCGCGCTCGTGCCGTACCTGGCCGACCTGGGCGTGTCGCACCTGTACCTCGCGCCGTCGTTTCAGGCGCGGCCGGGCTCGACGCACGGCTACGACGTGGTGGACCCGGGGCGCTTCTCGGACGCGCTCGGCGGCGACCGCGAGTTCCGTGCGCTTGCGGACGCGGCGCTCGCGGCGGGGCTTGGGATCGTGCTCGACCTGGTGCCGAACCACATGGCCACCGACGACGCCAACCGCTTCTGGGCCGATCCGGAGCTGCGGCAGCAGTTCTTCGACGTGGACCCGGCGACCGGTCGGCACCGGCGCTTCTTCGACATCGACCACCTGGCCGGAGTGCGGCAGGAGGACCCGGAGGTGTTCGAGGCCACGCACCGGCTCGCGCTCGGGCTCGTCCGCGCGGGATTGGTGGACGGGCTTCGCGTCGACCACCCCGACGGCCTGGCGGACCCGGCCGGGTATCTCGCCCGGCTGCGCGCCGGCGGCGCCGAGCACGTGTGGGTGGAGAAGATCCTCGACCCCGGCGAGCGCCTGCGCGACTGGCCGGTGGCCGGCACCGTGGGCTACGAGTTCCTGAACGACGTGGCGGCGCTCTTCGTGGACCCCGCGGGCGAGGCACCGCTGACCGCGCTCTGGGAGGAGGTTTCGGGCGACGCGCGGCCGTTCGGCGAGCTCGCGCGCGAGGCCAAGCTCGAGCAGGCCACCGGCACGTTCCGGCCGGAGCTCGAGCGACTGGCGGGCGAGCTCGGCGGTGCCGAGCCGCCCGGCGGGCTCGACGGCCTGGCACGCGCGCTGGCCTCGCTGCCCGTGTACCGCACGTATGTCGAGCCCTGGAGCGGGCGGGTGGACGACGCCGACCGCGAGGCGGTGGCCGCGGCGTCGCTGCCCGACGAGCTGGCGCGCATGCTCTTGCTCGAGGCGGACGCGCCGCCCGCGTTCGTCACACGCTTCCAGCAGACCACCCCGGCCGTGATGGCCAAGGGCGTGGAGGACACCGCCTTCTACCGCTACGCGCGGCTCCTGGCGCTGAACGACGTGGGCGGCGACCCGTCGCGCTTCGGCGTGGACGTCGCGCGCTTCCACGCGGCCAACGCCGAGCGCGCGGCGCGCTTCCCGCTCGGGCTGGTCACAACGCAGACACACGACGCCAAGCGCTCGGCCGACGTGCGCGCGCGCATCGGCGCGCTCGCTTCGATGGCGGATTCGTGGGCCCAGCACGTGCGGCGCTGGTTCGACCTCTGCGAGCCGCTGCGCTCGGGCGGCGCACCGGACCGCGTGGACGAGTACTTCCTTCTGCAGACCCTGGCGGGCGCCTGGCCGATCGAGCCGGAGCGGATCGAGGGCTACGTGGAGAAGGCGCTGCGCGAGGCCAAGCGCCGCAGCAACTGGCTCGAGCCGGACGAGGACTACGAGGGCCGGGTCAAGCGCTTCGCGGGCGGGCTCTACGGGCACCAGCCGTTCCTCGAGGACTTCGAGCCGTTCGTGGCTGCGCTGGCCCACGTGGGGGAGCGCGCCGCGCTCGGCCAGCTCGCGCTCAAGCTCACGGCGCCCGGCGTGCCCGACATCTACCAGGGCGACGAGCTCTCCTACCGCGCGCTCGTGGACCCGGACAACCGCCGGCCGGTCGACTGG
>DASXNY010000131.1:0-18773 GCA_036494715.1 Thermoleophilaceae bacterium | reverse complement strand
CCGCTACGACAGGAAGTCGAGGAGCGAGGCTTGAACGATGTTCGCGCCGGCACGCAGCGCGGACTGGTAGACGGTTTGCTGCATGGAGAAATCGATCATCGTCTTCGCCATGTCAGCGTCCTGGGTGTCTGAGAGAAGGCTGGTGGTGTTCTGCTCGAGCTGGGAGAGCCGGTCGGTGGCGCTCGTCAGGCGGTTGGTGGTGGCGCCGTTGACCGCGCGAGCGGAGCTGATCGTGTCCAGGCTCGCGTCGAGTGAGCTGAGGTCGGTGGTGCGCAGCGCGTCGGCGTCCGTGGCGCTGCCGCTGCGCAGGTGCTGGGAGACGCCTCGCAGCACCGAGATCAGGCCGCCGTCGCCCGACACGCCGGAGCCGAGGACGCTCGAGCCCACGGTGTTGATCTGGACGGAGACGTTCGGGCCGATCTGACGGTAGATGCCGCCGGAGTTGCCCTGATAGTTGTCGTTCGGGGGCGTGCCGCCGACCACGTACGGCGCGGCGCTGGTGGCCCCGCCGGAGAAGATGTACTGGCCGCCGTACTGGGTGTTGGCGTCGCCCTTGATGCTCTCGATCAGCTGGTCGATCTCGTCGGCGATGTCCGAGCGGTCCGTGGTGTCGTTCGTGTCGTTGGCGGCCTGGACGAGCAGGGTGCGGGCCCGCTGAGCCGCATCGTTGATGCTGCCGAGCGTGGTCTCCGTCAGGTTGGCCCACGAGGTCGCGTCGTTCACGTTGCGCTCGTACTGCTGGGTGCCCTCGAGGTCGTTCGAGAGCGAGAGCGCCTGGCTCGTGGCGAACGGGTCGTCGGAGGGCTTCGTGAGCTCCTTGCCCGAAGACAGCTTCTCCTGGGTCTGCGAGAGCTGGTTGGAGACGTTCTGGAGGTCGCTCAGAACGCGCGTCGAGACCATCGACTGGGTGATGCGAGTACTCATTAGAGGCCTGCCGATCCGGTCCGGTTGATCAGGGTGTCGAGCAGCTGATCCATCGTGGTCATCGCTCGTGCGGAGGCCTGGTACGCGCGCTGGAACTTGATCATGTTGGTCATCTCCTCGTCCATCGAGACGCCGGACGTGCTCTGGCGGCTCGAGTCCGCCGCATTCACGAGTGCCTGGGCCGTCGACTGCTGGCGCTGGGCGTTCTGCACCATGCTTCCGATGCGCGTGACGAAGGTGGAGTAGGCCGAGTCCGCGGTGCCGCCGCGCAGCGCCGCGATCTGGGCCGCGACGTCGCCGAGCGCCGGGCCGCCCGAGTCGGTGACGACTGTCTGGGCGTTGACGTTCACGGCGATCGTCGAGGCCTCGGTGCCGGCCGCGCCCACGCTGAAGAAGTCGGTGCCGGTCGCGCCGCCGCGGTTGTGGATCGCGTTGACGGTGGAGGCGAGGTTGCTCGCCACGCCGTTCAGGTCGGAGCGCAGCGAGTCGACCGTGCCGCCGCTCTTGAAGATGTCGTAGAGGGCGCCGAGCTTGCCGCCCGGGCTCGTGGGCGGCGGGCCCGCGTTGTTCAGCGTCTGGGGCCAATCGACGTTGCTGCTGCCGTCAACGACCGGGTTGGCGGCGTCGCCGAAGTTGAGCGTGATCGAGCCGTCGCCGTTGTCCGCGACCGACACCTGCCCGAGACCCGACAGGTCGTCGAGCAGCTGATCGCGCTTGTCCATCAGGTCGTTGGGCTTGTCGCCCGCCGCAACGGACGCCTTGATGGCCTTGTTGAGGTTCGCGATCTCGCGCACGTCCTGGTCGACCTGGCCGCCCGGAGCCGTCAGCGACGTGTACTCGTTGCCGGCGTCCTGTGACGCGGCGGTGAGCTGCGAGTCGAGGCTGTGCAGCGACTCGACGAGCGTGTTGGCCTGGTCGACGAGCGCCTGCTTGCCGGCGGTCGAGCTCGCGCCGTCCGGGTTGTTGGCGACGTCCGACCAGGCGCTCCAGAACTTGGCGAGCTGCGCGGAGATGCCGTTCGTGCCCGGCTCCTGCAGCGCGGTCTCCACGTTGCTCAGCGCGTCCGAGGTGGCGCTCTGCTGGCCGAGCACCATGTTCTGGGCGCGGTACTGGAGGTCGAGGAACTGGTCGCGGATGCGCTGGTAGGACTGGATGTCGACGCCGGTGCCGAGCGAGGCGAGCGTGCTGAGACGCGTGCCGTCCGTGACCTGCAGCGGGTCGGACGCGCTGAGCACGGCCTGCTGGCGCGAGTAGCCGGGGGTGTTCGCGTTCGCGATGTTGTGGCTCGTCACGTCGAGCGCGCCCTGCTGGGCGAGCAGCCCGCGCAGGGTGGTCTCGAGGCCGAAGAAGGTGGAGACGCCGGCCATCGGTTACGCCCGCAGGTTGAGGACGTGGTGGCTGGCCGCCGGGGTGGTCGGCCCGTTCGGGTGGTAGCCCGTGTCGGGCTCCTTGGCGAGCAGCCGCACCAGGTGGTCGAGGAAGGCGAGCTCCTGGCGCATCAGCGCGCGGTTGATGCCGTGCTCGCGGGTGACCTCGTCCAGCAGGCCGCGCAGCTCGGCGCTGCGCTCGCGCGCCAGCTCGCCGACCTTGGGAGTCATCAGTCGGGTCATCGCCTCGAGCGTGACCGCGGGGGCGGGCACGCCCAGCTGGGAGCCGGCGCGGACGAGCAGGTCGCTGCGCTCGCTCTCGAGGCGGCCGCGCAGGTCCATTTCGGTCTTGATGTCGGCGAGGCGGGCGAGGACGCTCTCGACGTCGCGCTCGCGGATCGCGGCGCCCTGGCCGAGGATCGACCCGAGCAGGCGGCGCGCCGACTCGATCTGGGCGGTGAGGTGGGCGAGCACGTCGCGCTCGAAGGGGTTGACGGTGCCGCCCTGGATGAGTGTGCCGGTCATGACTGCTCCTGGCTGAGCGCCCGGTAGAGGTTCTCGGCAAGTCCCGTGCCGCCGCCGGAGATCAGCGCGTTGGACAGCTGATCCGGGAGCATCTGGTTGTAGGACTGGGTGACGGCGTCGGTTGCCCCGAAGCCGGTGTCGCCGTCGTCCGAGTCGTCCGAGTCGTCGCTGCCGTCCTGGCCGTCCTGCGTCGTGTCGACCATCGACTGCGTGAGCTGCTCGAGCAGCTGGCGCTCGAAGCCCAGCGCGGCCTGGTAGGTCTGCTTGTCCTTGTCGCTGCCGTTGCGGACGTCGGCGGGCAGCGCCGTGTCGGGCACGACCGGGAGCGAGCCCGTGGGATCGATCATGCTCACTGCTTGATCCCGTTGGCGATGCTCGCCATGTCGTCCTGCATCTGGATGGCCTTGCTGGCCATTTCGAAGCCCCGCTGCGCGTCCATCATGCCGACCATCGCGTCGGACATGTCCACGTTCGAGCCCTCGAGGTACCCCTGCTGAAGAGTCGCGCCGCCGGCGGCCCGGGCGGAACCGCTGGCCGCGGTGGCGGTGAAGAGGTTGTCGCCGGCGGGCAGAAGCCCCTCCGGGGAGCGGACCGTGACCAGGTTGAGCTTGCCGATCTGCTTGCCGGCGGCGGTGACGACGCCCGTGCTCGTGATCGTGACCTGGTCCGGGTCGACGCCCTGCGGCACCGTGATGCCCGGCTGCAGCCGCAGGCCGCTCGAGGTGACGAGCCGGCCCTGGGCGTCGGTGTGGAACGAGCCGTCGCGCGTCAGCGCGGTCTTGCCATTCGCGGTGCGGACCTGGAAGAAGCCCTGGCCGGCGATGGCCACGTCGAGCTGGCGGCCGGTGTTCTGCATCGCGCCCTGCTCGAGCGAGCGGCCGAGCTGGTCGGCCGCGGCGCCGGCACCGGCGTCGACGCTCGCGCCCGCGGCCTTGCCTGCCTGCGTGTAGAGAAGGTCGCGGAAGCCGACGCGAACGCTCTTGTAGCCGGTCGTGTCGACGTTGGCCATGTCATTGGCCACCGCATCCATGTGCTGTTGCTGTGCCGCCATTCCTGCGGCGGCGGAGTACAAGCCCTCCAGCATCCTGATTCCTTGGTCGAAGAAATCGGATCGCGGCTTCTGCAAAGGCAGTCCAGCCGGGTCCGTATAGGTCGGCCGAGGTAATCGGCGGGCTCGAACGGATCTTTAGGGCGAAGTTGTCAGTTCTCAGTTCTCAGTTCCTAGTTCCGACTGAGAACTGAGAACTGAGAACTACGAACTACGAACTACGTGATGCTCGGAACCGTCGAGACTGCCTTCTGCAGCGTCTCGTCGATGGTCCGGATCGCCTTCTGGCCCGCTTCGTAGGAGCGCTCCGAGGTGATCATGTCGATCATCGCGCGGGCGGGGTCGGTGCCGGAGGACTCGAGGGCGCCGTTGCGAACGGTGCCGGTGGCCTTGCCGGCGGCGGTGCCGGTGAAGAGGGAGTCGCCGACCTTCCGGACGTTCGTCAGGTTGAAGACGCCCGGATTGGTGGCGGCGGTGCCGTCGGCCTTGACGGAGACCGGCTTGCCGTTCTGGCCGAGCACCTGGTTGCCGAGCGAGTCGGCGAGCGTGCCCTGCGGCGAGCGCATGAACTGCCCGTTGCGCGTGTAGCGCACGCCCTGCTGTGTGCGCACCGCGAAGAAGCCGGTGCCCTCCACCGCGAAGTCGAGCGGCTCGCCGGTGTCGCGGAGCGCGGCCGGGTCGAGGTCCGTCGTGGTCTGGGCGATGGTCACGCCGGTGCCGAGCGAGCCGATGTCCTGGCCGGTGGCGCTGTTGTGGAGCAGCACCTCGCTGAAGCTGCGCTGGCTGGAGCGGTCGGCTTTGTAGCCGGGCGTGGACGCGTTCGCCAGATCGTTTGCGATCTGGTTCTGGCGAACCTGCTCGGCAAGCATCCCCGAAGCGGCGATGTAGAGCCCTCGCTCCATACGCCCGGGTGATCGGCCATGCGTCAACATCCTTGAGGTGAGAGTTTTCCTAGACCCCGCGCTGCTCAAGGCCGAGCTGCCCCAGCTCGTGCTGCGCCCGGGCATGACGCTGGCCGCGCGCGTGGCGGAGCGGCAGGGCTCGCGCGGCCTCTTGATGATCGCGGGCTCCGCGCTCGCCGCCGAGCTGCCCGAGAACGTGAAGGCGGGGGAGACGCTGCGGCTGCGCGTGCAGGAGGCCAGTTCCGAGCGCATCGTGATGCGGCTCGAGGGCGAGTCGCAGCAGGTGCAGGAACCGCTCGTGGTGCCCGTGCCCCTCCCGGGCGGGCAGCAGGCGTTCATTCAGGTGGATGAGCGGGAGGGGCAGGGAGGGCAGGGGGCGGGCGGCGGCGGGCGGGTGGCGATCACCTATCGGTCGCCGGCGCTCGGAGCCCTCGATTTCCGATTGGCTCTCGAGGGTGGCGGGCTCAGCGCACATGTCCAGGCCGCTCAAGGGGCGCCCCATGAGCTGGCTTCGGCTCAGGCCGAGGAGCTGCGCGATGCGCTCAACCGCGCCACCGGCAAGCCGGTCCAGCTCACCGTCTCGCCACGCCACGACCCCCTCGACGTCTATGCCTGAGCAGCCCAAGCGCGCGGCCGCCCTGCGCTACGAAAGCGGCAGCGACGCGCCCACGGTCACCGCCGCAGGCCGCGGCCTGATCGCCGAGAAGATCCTCGAAGAGGCAAAGAAAGCCGGCATCCCGATCCGCGAGGACAAGGCGTTGGCAGAAGCCCTCTCGGGCCTCGAGCTGGGGACCGAGGTGCCGGAGGAGCTGTGGGTGGCCGTGGCCCAGGCGCTCGCTTGGGCTTACCGGTTGGATCTCCGGTCGAGGACTTAGGCCAGAGGCCAGAGGCCAGAGGAAAAGAAAGGGCCGGCGCGAACGCCGGCCCTGCCTACTGCGGACTGCGGACTGCGGACTGCGGACTGGCCGGCCTAGGCGACCTCGGAGAACAGCGACGCTTCTCCGGCCAGCTGATCCTTCAGCTTGCGCTTCAGGTGCCCGTGGATCTGGCAGACGCGGCTTTCCGAGACGCCGAGCACGTCGCCGATCTCGCGCAGGGTGAGGTTGCTGACGTAGAGCAGGACGGCGACCTCGCGCTCGCGATCCGGCAGCTTCGCGAACGCCTCGCGGAACTTCTCCTTGGCCTCGGTGGCAGCCGAGGCGTGCTCCGGGTCGAGGCGGATGTCGTTGGATACGAGCGTGTCGATGCGCTCGACCGTGGTCTCCTCGTCGCTGATCACGAGCGTGTTCAGCGAGGTGACCTCCGACGCGGCGATCTCGTGCTCGCGGGTGGCGAGCTCCTCGGGAGTGGTGGCCAGGGCGTCGGCCAGCTCCTCGCGAGTGGGACGGCGGTTGTGGATCGCGATGAAGCTCTCGCGAGCCTTCGCGATGTCACGCTCCCAGCGGCGCAGCGAGCGGGGAGCCCAGTCCTGCCGGCGCAGCTCGTCGAGCACCGCGCCGTGGATCCGGGTCCACGCGAACTGCTCGAGTGTGGCGCCCTTCTCGGGGTCGTAACGGTCGATCGAGTTGATCAGGGCCTCGAGGCCGCAGGAGATGAAGTCCTCGACCTCGCAGCGCGCCGGAAGCTCGCGAATCTTCTTGTAGACGATGTACTTGACCAGCGGCGCGTAGGTCATGATCAAGCGGTCGCGCAGCCGGGGATCGTCTGACTTGCGGTACTCCTGCCAGAGCTTGAGAGCGTCGTCTGGAGAAATGCGGCGGCGGCTCTTACCGTCAGTTTGCATGGGCCTAAAAACTCCTTTTGAGGGGTCTCGGATCCCCTGCCGAGGGACTTGGATCATCGGTGGGCCCGGACCTGGGCCGCGGCGTCCCCTGCGCTGCCGGAGACAAGGCTGTATCGACTCTGGTGTACCCGGTCTTCATCCCTCGCGTGAGGTAAATCCGATCGAAAGCTCGTCGAGGGTTCAGCTTTTTCGGCGCCGGTCGATCAACGGGGGCGTCCGTTCCTCCCAGAGGAGATCTCTTTCGCCATGGCCCTCCGCCTCACGACCGCATCCGCTCCGAAGACCGTCCGCCGCTCAGTTGCCGAGCTCGCCGCGCTCGCGCGTACCCACCTCACGAGCGGCGACATCGCGGCCTACAAGGCCCTCTTCGTGGAGGTCGCCGAGGACCACGACCCGCACCGCCGCTTCCGCGCGCGTACGACGCTGCTCGAGACCGGCATGGCCAGCACCGCGCAGGGCAAGCAGCTCTCGAAGGTGCTGCTCGCGGCCGCCCGCGCCGCCGTCGAGATGCTGGAGACCGAGGCGCGCGAGCCCATCTTCCTCAACTACGCGGGCGTGCTGCTGTACGAGCTCGGCGCGCTACCGCAGGCCGAGCAGCTCTTCAAGGCCGCCCGCCGCCTCGACCCCGACCTGCCCCACGTGGGCCGCAACCTCGAGGAGCTCGCCCGCCGCCGCCAGTCCGGCGTGAACATCCTGGGGATGCTCTCCCCGGGCGTGCGGCTCGAGGTCGGCGAGCTGGCCAAGCGCGTCGAGCGCATCGTCGGCCGCGCCAACCCGGCCAAGGGCAAGCGCATCAGCCTCGCGATGATCGTCAAGGACGAGGAGGAGATGCTCCCGCGCTGCCTCGAGGCGATCCACGACGTCGTGGACGAGATGATCATCGTCGACACCGGCTCGACCGACCGCACCGTCGAGATCGCCGAGTCCTTCGGCGCGACCGTGTTGCACCACCGGTGGACCGGCGACTTCGCCGACGCACGCAACGTCTCGCTCGACGCGGCCACCGGCGACTGGTTCATCTACCTCGACGCAGACGAGGTTCTCGTGCGCGAGGACGCCGAGCAGCTGCGCAGGCTGGCCGGCCACGTCTGGCGCGAGGCCTTCTTCCTCACCGAGACCAACTTCACGGGCGACCTCGACGACGGCACGGCGGTGAACCACAACACGCTGCGCATGTTCCGCAACCGCCCCGAGTACCGCTTCGAGGGCCGCATCCACGAGCAGATCGCGCACCGCCTGCCCGGCAGCATGCCCGAGCGGATCGAGCAGCCCTCGGTGCGCATCGAGCACTACGGCTACCTCGGCGCCGTCCGCGACGCCAAGGAGAAGTCGCGCCGCAACATCGAGCTGCTCGAGCGCCAGCAGGCCGACGGCGAGGAGTCGCCCTTCCTCCACTTCAACCTCGGCTCCGAGTACGCGGCCGCGGGCGAGGCCGAGGCGGCGCTGCTGCAGTTCCAGCGCGCCTGGAACCTGCTCGACTCCGACAGCGAGCGCAGCTCCTACGGCTTCGTGCCGTCGCTCACCAACCGCCTGGTGAAGGCGCTGCGCACCAACAAGCACTACGACGAGGCCAGCGAGCGCGCGAAGGAGGGCCTCGAGATCTTCCCGGGCTTCACGGACCTGCTGCTCGAGCAGGCGCACTGCGCCCGCGAGCAGGGCGACCTCGAGCGCGCCGCAGAGATCGTCGAGGAGTGCCTCGAGATGGGCGACGCCCCGAGCCGCTACTCGCCGATGGTCGGGTGCGGCAGCTACCTGGCGCTCGGCGTGCTCGCCGACATCCGCCGCGAGCAGGGTGACTTCGACGCCTGCGAGAAGCTGCTTGCCGACTGCCTGCGCGCCCACCCGGCCTACCTCGGTGCGGTGCACCCGTTCGCCACGATCATGCTTCTGCGCGGCGTCGAGCCGCAGGAGATGGTGGCGATCGTCGAGGAGACCGTGGGCACGCTCACCCCGAGCGCCCACTTCATGGTTGGCAGCGCTCTGTATGAGAACCGCCACGCCGAGCCCGCCGAGCTGCAGTTCCGCGCCGTGCTCGAGAAGCAGCCGTCGAGCGACCCCGCGCGCGTGGCTCTCTCGGAGACGCTGCTGTCCCAGTGCCGCTGGGCGGACGCCGCCCGGGCCGCCGCCGAGGTGGACAACTCGAGCGGCTTCGCCGCCACGGCCCGCCGCAGCGAGCTGTTCGCGCGCATCCTGGACAAGGACCGCGAGGGCACCCGCCGCGCGCTCGCACTGGGGGAGGACGCCGGCGTACTCGACGCCGACCTCACCCTGCTGGCCGCCTGGGACACGGTGCGCGCAGGCGAGCCCGCGCCCCACATGCTTCCGCTCGAGTCCGGCGCGCTGCTCGCGCTCACGCTCGAGGCGCTGCTGCGTGTGCATGAGGTCGACGCCTTCGCCGAGCTGGTGCCGCTGGTCGAGCGCCTCGGCCTCCAGCGCCGCGAGCGCCGCGAGCTGCTCGCGAGTATCTACCTACGCCGCGGTTTCCTCGACTCGGCCGGCGAGGAGTGGGTGCTGGCCTGCCAGGAGGACGGCCCCGACGTGCGGGCGCTGTTCGGGCTCGCTCAGGTGGCCGCCGGGCGGGGCCTGCTCGAGGACGCCCAGATGTTCGCCGAGGAGACCCGCACGCTCGACCCGGGGCACAGCGGCGCAAGCCGATTGCTGGACGCCCTGGCGGCCGCGGCTTAATGGCCTCTCACTCAAGTTTCCATCTGGCGGGCCGAATAGTCCCGACAGAGCCGGTGCCCGCACTGGCCAAGGAAGTGACTCCCAGTAGGAGGAGATCGAAATGAGCTTTGAAGTGCCACCGGTTGGAGGCGCCTCGTCGGTGCCCCCCGCCGCGCCGGTTGCGCGCACAGACAAGCCCCAAGCCGCGAACGGAAAGGATTCCGACGCCGTGCAGGTCGACATGATTCCGTCGAGCCCCCCCGAGGAGCTGTACCCGCAGATCGACGCCGCCTCTCAGAGGGTCGACGAGCTCAAGTCCGACGGTCGCGAGCTCCATTTCTCGTTTGATAACGCAAGCAAGCGCGTCCAGATCGAGGTGCGTGACCTGGCCGGCAACGTGCTCCGCACGATCCCGCCGTCCAAGGCGCTCTCGGTGGCGACGGGCGACAAGCTGGACTGAGCAAGGTAGGCACCGTTGGCAGGGACTAACGTCACCGACCCGCTCAACATGGGGCTTAGCGGCCTCGCCTCGGGCATCGACACGAGCTCCGTCGTCGCCGCCCTGATGGCGGTCGCCAAGCAGCCGCAGGACGCGCTCAACCACAAGAAGGATCAGGCCAGCGCGCGCTCGACGGCGCTCGGCGCGATCCAGGCCGAGCTCGACTCGCTCAAGGGCTACGCCGACGCGCTCAGCTCGCCGGGCCTGTTCGCGGACACGCAGTCGATCGACACGAGCGATTCCTCGAAGATCACCGCCACGCGCGTATCTGGCGCGGGGACGGGCGGCAGCTCGATCGTGGTCCAGCGCCTCGCGAGCTCTCAACAGCGCACCTACAACTTCACGGAGAACGATTCGAGCGACACCACGATCGACTTCGGCTCCGGCAAGGGCTCGCTCACGATCCCGGCCGGCTCGAAGCTCTCGGACGTGGTGGCCCAGATCAACGGCTCGAGCGGCCTGCCGGTCTACGCGGCGCAGATCAGCGACCCGAATGACCCGACCGGCACCAACCAGCTGCTCGTCCTGTCGAGCAAGACGCCGGGCTCGAATGGGGACTTCTCGGTGGCCTCGGACAGCACTGCCGGGATCTCCGAGATCGCCGCCGACGCCAAGGCGCACGCCGCGAGCGGCTCGCACCAGACCTTCGACTACAGCTCCGACCCGGTCAACCCGAGCACGGTCACCATCAACGGGGTGGACGTGAGCCTCGCCGCCGGCGCGAGCATCGACGACGCGGTGAGCGCGATCAACGGCGCCAGCACGGGCGTGACCGCGAGCAAGGACCAGAACGGCCGCCTGCTGCTCACCAACAACACCGTCGGATCGAGCAGCACCTTCACGGCGTCCGGCTCCCAGATCTCCGCGAACGGCCCGCAGGCCGCCGGCCTGGATTCCACGCTCACCAACCTCAACGCGGCCTACACGGTCGACGGCGGCCCCACCCGCTACGCCACGTCGAACATCGTCACCGACGCGGTGCCCGGCCTGCAGCTCACGCTCAAGGCCGCGAGCTCGGAGCCGGTGACCGTGATCGTCGGCTCCCCGTCACCCGACTCGGACGCGATCAAGCAGGCCGTGCACGACTTCGTCGACTCCTACAACGCCGTGATGAGCGACCTCAACTCGCGCATCACCGAGCAGCCCGTGGTGCCGCCGTCCCAGGACAGCGACTACCTCAAGGGCCTCTTCTTCGGCGACTCGCTGCTGTCGAACATCCAGGACCAGCTGCGCACGGTCGTGATGAGCCCGATCGGCAGCGACTCCACGCTCAACCTGCTGTCGGAGATCGGCGTGTCGACCGGAGGCACGACGGGCGACGGCACGATCAACCAGGACGCCGTCGACGGCAAGCTCGTGATCGACGACGACAAGCTCGACCAGATGATCACGTCCGATCCCGACGGGGTGAAGAGCCTGCTCGGCGCGACCGTGGGCACGGCCGGCTTCGCGCAGGCGATCGACGGCGCGCTCGACCCCGAGGTCGAGGCGGGCGGCGACTTCGACACGCTGATCCAGCAGACCAACAGCGAGGTCAGCGACCTGGCCGACCAGATCGCCGACTGGGATCAGCGCCTGTCGGACCAGCAGGACCGGCTGAAGACGCAGTTCGCCAACATGGAGACGGCGCTCTCGCAGTCGCAGACGACGCAGTCCTGGCTCACGAGCCAGATCGCAAGCCTGCAGGCCTAAACAACGCCCGCTTGCGGTCGATTACCGGGGGGATCCTTCCCCGAACGGAGACTGCTCGATGAACCCGACCCTCGCGCCTCAGGCTTACAAGGAGAGCGCCGTGCTCACGGCCCCTCCGGAGCGCCTCGTGGTGATGCTGTACGACGGCATCCGCCGCTTCCTGCTCCAGGCCGCGGTCGCGATGCGCGAGGGCAACGTGGAGCTCTCCAACAACCGCCTCAAGCGCGCCGAGGCGATCATCGACGAGCTCAACACGACGCTCGACATGTCCGCCGGCCAGGTGGCCGAGCGCCTGCGCGCTCTCTACAACTTCAGTAAGCGTCATCTGATGCAGGCGCGCGTGCAGCGCAGCCCCGAGATGATCGAGGAAGTCGTGAAGCTGCTCGACACGGTGGGCGACGCATGGCGTCAGATAGCCGGAGCCTGACCGACCCATACCAGCGCATCCGCGAGTTCGGCGAGCGTGAGCTCCAGCTCGTGATCGAGGGTCGCTGGGAGGAGGTGGCGAAGCTCGGCGCGGAGCGCGAGGAGCTGATCGCACGCCTGCCCCCGGTGGCGCCCCAGACGGCCCGCGAGCCCCTGGAATACGCCGCGAGGCTCCAGCTCCGGGTCTCCGCCGAGCTGACGCGCTCGATTGCGCTCGCGCGCGAAGGCATCGGCCGGCTCGACCGCGGTCGTAGGGCCGCCGCCGGCTACGCGCCGCCGGCCGCGAAGCGGCGCAAGCTCGTCGACGCGGCGGGCTAGGTCCGCAGTCCGCAGTCCGCAGTCCGCAGGGCTGGGGCTCAGTCGTTTCTGCCGACTGCGGACCGCGGACTGCGGACTCTCCCCCCTAAAGCGTCCCGCACTCCTGCCGACTACCCCGTCTGGCTCCCAGGGATCGGGGGTCTGGCTCGCTCCATGGATGGACGATCGAAAGGTGCATCCATGAATCTGTTCGACACCACTGATCTCAGCCTCCAGGCAGCCATCCGCGGAGCCAACATGCGCGAGACCGCGCTGGCCCAGAACGTGGCGAACGCCAACACCCCGGGCTACCAGCGCAAGGACGTGGACTTCGAGTCCTCGCTGCGGACCGCCCTCGCCGACGGCAGCAGCCCCGACAACGTCCAGTTCAGCATGCAGACCGACCCGTCGTCGCCGATGGAGCCGGACGGCAACAGCGTCGACATCGACACCGAGTCCTCCAACCTCGCCGAGAACGGGCTCACGTACGAGTCGCTCGTGTCGGTCGAGAAGAGCCGCATCGACATCTTGAAGAGCGCGATCGGCGGTGGTGCCTGATGGGCATGTTCGACGCGCTCGACATCTCGGGCAGCGCGCTCAGCGCGGAGCGCCTGCGGATGGACGTCACCTCAGAGAACCTCGCCAACGCGCAGACCACCGAGGGCGCGAACGGCCAGCCATACAAGCGCAAGGACGTCGTGCTCCAGGAGATGGGGTCCGACTCGAGCTTCGGCGCGACGCTCGCCGGCGTCATGGGCAGCGGCGCTGCTTCCGGCTCGACGCCAGGCGGCGTCGAGGTGGCCGGCATCGTCGAGGACTCGAGCCAGGGGCAGCTCGTCTACGACCCGGGTCACCCCGACGCCAATGCCCAGGGCTACGTCCGTATGCCCAACGTCGAGCCCGTCACCGAGATGACCGACCTGATCACCGAGTCGCGCTCGTACGAGGCCAACGTGACGGCGATGCAGACCGCCAAGACCATGTACACGAAGACGCTCGACCTGCTGCGCTGATGACTCTTCCCATCGACCCCAGCCTGATCGCGAAGGGAGCCGACTGGCAGATCGCCTCGCCTACGGCCGTCGACGGTCAGCAGCAGGGCGGGCAGAGCTTCGGTGGCGCGCTGTCGCAGGCCATCCAGGGTCTGGCCGACCAGCAGAACCAGGCGGCCGACGCCTCCCAGTCGCTCGCGGCGGGCACGGCGACGGACCCGTCGTCCGTGGTCATGTCCGTCGAGCGCGCACAACTCTCGATGCAGTTGGCCTCACAGATACGCACGAAGGCCGTCGAGGCCGAATCGGACATCTTCCACACACAGGTCTAGGTAAATGGGAACCCTCCTCCAGAACACGAGCACCAAGGGCAAGCTCGGCATGGCAGCCGCCGCCATCGGCGTCCTGCTGGTGGCGATCTTCCTGATGAAGATGGCGACGTCGCCGAGCTACTCGACGATCGCCACCGGCGTCGACCCCGCGCAGACGGGCAAGATGACCGCCGCCCTCGACACGAAGGGCGTCAAGTGGAAGCTCGTGAACAACGGCACCGGCATCGCCGTCGACTCGGGCCAGACCGCGTCGGCGCGCGTCGCGCTCGCCGAGCAGGGTCTCCCGCAGAGCGGCCAGGCCGGCTTCGAGCTGTTCGACAAGCAGAAGCTCGGCGCCAGCAACCTCCAGCAGCAGGTGACCTACCAGCGCGCGCTCGAGGGCGAGCTCTCCCAGACGATCGGCCAGGTGCAGGGCGTGACCGGCGCGCAGGTGAACCTCGTGCTGCCACAGGAGCAGCTCTTCAGCGACCAGAACTCGACGGCGAAGGCCTCGGTGCTGCTCAACACGGGCGGCACGACGCTCGACCCGAACTCCGTGCGCGGCATCGCGCAGCTCGTCTCGGGCGGGGTGCAGGGCCTATCGCTCCAGAACATCTCGATCACCGATAGCAGCGGCCAGCTGCTCTGGCCGACGAGCGACAGTCTCGGCGACGGCCCCGGCGCGAGCCTCAAGGAGGCCGCCCAGAACCGCTTCGACCAGCAGCTCGGCTCGCAGCTCCAGGCGATGCTCAACCAGACGGTGGGCGCCGGCAAGGCGACCGTGCAGGTGAACGCGGACCTCAACGTCGACCAGACGAGCAAGGACGCTCTCCTCTACGCGAAGAAGGGCGTGCCGCTCACGCAGGCGAAGACGACCGAGAAGCTCAAGGGCTCGGGCTCCGCCAGTGGCACCTCCGGCACCGGCTCGAACATCCCGAGCTACACGGGCGGGTCGTCGGGCGGCGGCAACAACTACAACAACAACGTCCTCAACACCACCTACGGCGTCAGCAAGACCGTGTCGCACACGAAGGTGGCGCCCGGCGCGGTGAACAAGCTCGGCGTGGCGGTGGTGGTGGACAAGTCGGTGCCGCCGGCCACTGTCGCTCAGCTCCAGTCGGCGCTCGGCGCGGCCGCGGGCATCACGCCCAAGCGCGGCGACACCATCACCGTGAGCCAGGTGGCGTTCGCCAAGCAGCCGGCGCCGACCACCGCCAAGACCCCGCTCAACCCGATCGGCTACGCCAAGTACGTGCTGATGGGCATCGGGCTCCTGCTCTTCATGTTCTTCATGTCGCGTCACCTCAAGAAGCGCGAGGACGAGACGCTGATGCGGAAGCCCACCTGGCTGAACGAGATCGAGGCTCCCACCTCGCTCGCCGAGCTCGAGGCCTCCACTGGCGGCGACGTGTCGCTCTCGGTGCCCACCGGGTCCACGGCCAAGAAGGGAGTTGAGGAGCTCGCGGAGCGCTCGCCCGACCGGGTGGCCCAGCAGGTCCGGCTCTGGATGAACGAGGCGTAGGCGATGGCCGAGACGCTCGAGACAACCCCCACCAAGGCGATCTCGGCCGGGAAGCTCAGCGGCCGCAAGAAGGCCGCCGTGCTGCTCGTGTCGCTCGGCGCCCAGCGGGCCGCGCAGGTGTTCAAGCACCTGCGCGAGACCGAGATCGAGCAGCTCTCGCTCGAAATGTCGCAGATGGACCAGATCCAGCCGGACGCGGTCGATGCGGTGTACGAGGAGGCGTCGCAGCACCTGGTGGCCGCCGAGGCCATCTCGCAGGGCGGCATCGACTTCGCGCGCGAGGTGCTCGAGGGGTCGGTCGGCGAGGAGCGTGCCTCGGACATCATCGGGCGGCTCTCGGCGATCATCGAGGTGCGCCCGTTCGAGTTCCTGCGGCGCACGCCGCCCGAGCAGATCCAGGCCTTCCTGGCCGGCGAGTCGACGCATACGCTGGCACTCGTCCTCGCCAACATGCACACCTCGATCGGCGCCCAGGTGCTGGCTCAACTGCCCGCGGAGACGCAGGCGGAGGTGGCGATGAAGATCGCCGAGATGAGCGAGACCAACCCGGACGTGATCAAGGACGTCGAGGCCGTGATGCGCAACAAGCTTGCTCTCGTGAAGTCCGAGGACTACGCGGCCTCGGGCGGCGTCAAGGGCCTCGCGGACATCCTCAACTCGGCGGACCGCGCCACCGAGCGCAACGTGATCGAGACGCTCGGCCAGAAGGACGCCCAGCTCGCGGAGGAGATCCGCATGCTGCTGTTCGTCTTCGAGGACATCGTGAAGCTCGACGACCGCGGCGTGCAGCTCGTGCTGAAGGACGTGGACCAGAAGGACCTGGCGCTCGCGCTGCGCGGCGTCTCCGACGAGGTCAAGCAGAAGGTGCTCACCAACATGTCGCAGCGCGGCTCCGAGATGCTCATCGAGGAGATGGAGTACCAGCCGCCGCAGCGCCGCAGCGTGATCGAGGAGGCGCAGGGGCGCATCGTCGCCACCATCCGCCGCCTCGAGGACGCGGGCGCGATCGTGATCGCGCGCGGCGGCGGCGAGGAAGAGGAGGCCGAGGAGCTTGTCTAGCGTCGCCGCCGAGGCGCCCGAGAGCGCCTTCTCCTTCACTCAGCTTCCGCCCGAGCCCGTCGGCGCCCGTCCCGCGGCGGGCCTCGACCCGCGCGCGATGGCCGAGGACTTCATGGCCGCCGCCCGCGCCGAGGCAGACGACCTTCGGCACGCTGCGCGCCAGCAGGGCTACGAGGAGGGCTACCAGGCGGGCATGGCCGCGGCGCGCGAGGAGCTCGCTCCCGCCAGCGCGGCGCTGGGCGAGGCGCTCGCGGCCGCGCAGCAGCTGCGCGGAGAGCTCGCCGACACGATGGAGGAGCGCGCCGTCGAACTGGCGATGCGCGTCGCCGAGAAGGTCGTGTCCGGCGCGATCGAGGTGCAGCCCGAGCGCGTGACCGACGTCGTGCGCGGCGCGTTGCGCTGCCTCGTCGACCGCGAGCGAGTGACCGTGCAGGTCAACACGCTCGACCTCGAGCTCGTACGCGAGGTGATCGAGCCGCTCGCCTCGACGCTTGGCGGCATCGAGCACTTCGACGTCCAGGAGGACCGCCGCGTGTCCCGCGGCGGCGCGCTCGTGCGCAGCGCCGCCGGCGAGGTGGACGCGACCATCGAGTCCAAGCTCGAGCGCGCCCGCGAAGTGCTCGAGGCCGAGCTACAGCGATGAGCGAGGCGCAGCCGCAGCTCGAGGGCGTTTTCGAGGCCCTCAAGTGGGGTGACCTTCATTCGCGGCGCGGCCGCGTGATCAACTTGATCGGACTCATCATCGAGGCGACCGGCCTCGAGGCCGAGGTGGGGGAGGTCTGCGAGGTCGAGACCGGCCGCAACCGTCCGGCCGTCCCGGCCGAGGTCGTCGGCTTCCGCGACTCGCGCACGCTGCTCATGCCGCTCGGCGAGATGCACGGCATCGGCCCAGGCCGCGCCGTCACTCCCACCGGCCGCCAGTTCCGCGTGAACGTCGACGACGAGCTGCTCGGCCGCGTGCTCGATGGGCTCGGCCGCCCGCTCGACGCGCGCGGCGACGCTCCTCCAGGCCGCCCGGTCTCCACGATCGCCTCTGCGCCCGACCCGATGGAACGCCCCGCGATCACGGAGCGCGTGTCGCTCGGCGTACGCGCGCTCGACGCGCTCGTGCCCTGCGGCCGCGGGCAGCGCCTCGGCATCTTCGCTGGCTCGGGTGTGGGCAAGTCGTCCCTGCTCGGGATGATCGCGCGTTCGACCTCCGCCGACGTCAATGTGATCTGCCTCGTCGGCGAGCGAGGCCGAGAGGTGCGCGAGTTCATCGAGCGTGACCTCGGCTCGGCGCTCACCCGCAGCGTGGTGGTGGTGGCGACGTCCGACCAGCCCGCGCTCGTGCGCATCAAGGCCGCGTTTACGGCCACCACGATCGCCGAGTACTTCCGCGACCAGGGCAACAACGTGATGCTGATGATGGACTCGGTCACGCGCTTCGCGATGGCGCAGCGCGAGGTCGGGCTCGCCATCGGCGAGCCGCCCGCCACGCGCGGCTACACGCCGAGCGTGTTCGCCCTGCTGCCAAAGCTGCTCGAGCGCAGCGGCACCAACCGCAACGGCTCGATCACCGGCCTCTACACCGTGCTGGTGGACGGCGACGACATGAACGAGCCGATCGCCGACGCCGTGCGCTCCATTCTCGACGGCCACATCGTGCTGTCGCGCCACCTCGCCCACGCCAATCACTACCCGGCGATCGACGTGCTCTCGAGCGTGTCGCGACTCGTCGGTGAGGTTGTGTCGCCGGACGTGCGCGCAGCCGGCCAGGACGTGCGCCGCTTGATGGCCGCCTACAAGGAGAAGGAGGACCTGATCGCGATCGGGGCCTACCAGCACGGCGCCGACCCCGTCACCGACATCGCGATCGCCAAGCGCGACCCGATCAACGCCTTCCTGCGCCAGCGAGTGGACGAGCCGAGCACCGCGGAAGAGGCGGATGCGCTGCTGATCCAGCTCGGCGAGGCGCCGGAGATCGAGCAGCCGGCGCCCGAGACCTGGGAAGAGGTGCGGCCCGCGTCCATCGCTCCGGGCCCGAGCGCCATCCCGCCCCTCCATCTCGCGGTCTAGCTGCCGATCAACGAGGACGGATGACTCCCACCCGACACCCACGCGTACGCGAGATCGACTTCCGGCGCCCGTCGAAGTTCAACCGTGAGCAGGTCCGGCGAATCGAGGTCGCGCACGAGAACTTCTGCCAGTCGGCGTCCAGTCGGATGTCAGCCGAGCTCCGTACGGAGCTCCAGCTCGGCGTGCTCAACACCGACCAGCTGCCCTACGGCGTTGTGATGGCCGAGGAGGTGCCGCGCCACGCGCTCGTCAACCTTCTGCGCGTCGAGCCGCTCGACACCGAGGTGGCGTTGATCATGGACCTGCCGTTCGCGCTCGCCCTCGTGGCGCGCCTGCTTGGCGGCCACGGCGGCCCGTCTGGCGAGCCCACCTCGCTCACCGACGTCGAGACCACCGTTGCGCTGCGCGCGGTGCGCAGCGTGGTGGACTCGCTGTCCTCCACCTGGCACGACCTGGCTGACGTGAACCTGGAGCTCGGCAGCCACGCGATCTCGCCGATGTCAGTGCAGATCGTGTCGCCGAGCGAGCCCACGTTGCTCCTCAACCTCTCGGCAATGATCGACGGGCTCATGTCGATCATGACGCTGGTCATTCCCCACAGCGCCGTGGAGAAGATCATGCCGAAGCTCGAGCAGGGTCACTACGGGCCTGCTCTTATCGACGAGAAGAGCGCCGCCGACATGCACGAAGCCGTCGGCGACGTG
>DASXNY010000130.1:0-12192 GCA_036494715.1 Thermoleophilaceae bacterium | reverse complement strand
GCGCGTGATGCGCGGCGGCTCGTACCTCTGCCACGCCTCGTACTGCAACCGCTACCGCGTCGACTCCCGCAGCTCGAACTCCCCCGACAGCTCGACCGGCAACCTCGGCTTCCGCGTGGTGCGCTCAGGCGGCGATTAGCGTCATCCGGTCCGGGTGACGCCACTGCGGCGGCCCGCTCGGCGTACTGTTGTTGCTGCTCGCCCGGCATGACTGGCGCCAGCGCCCGGCAGCCGGTGCCGAAGCCGAGATGCCGAAATGGATGTCGAGCATCGACTCGCTGGGGCCCGGGAAGGCGTTCGGTCTCAGCGTCCTGCTGGCCGGCCTGAATCCGAAGACCCGGTCACGCGCTCGACGAAGTCGACTATCGCGCTTCGCGTGGCGGTGTCGTTCCAGGTGCTCAGTAGCTCGCTCATCGCCTCGCTACTCCCGCATCATCATCAGGGCCGCCTCGCGCTCGAGGTCGACGTAGGCGTTGCCGCTGACGTCGATCGCCACCCGGTCGATCGTGCCGCCCGTGAAAGCGTGCGGCGGATCGCCCGGGAAGTCGTCCGTCAGGGGCTCGCCCTTGTGCCGGCCCACGTAGAGGCCGGAGCCGGCGATGGCGAACGCGCCCAGCTGGGTCTTGATCTGTGCCTCGCCGACCTTCTGGTCCCCGTGATACAGCGAGAGCGTGCCGGTGGTGCCGTCGGCCTCCTGCCCCTCCTTCTCGAAGGCGGCGGACAGGATCAGCAACTCTCCCGTCGGAATGTCCTCGGAGGCAACGACCTTCTGCTCCATGCTGCCCACGAAGTTGTTCACGTAGTGCAGCCGGTTGTCCTTGACGTAGAGCGCGTGGCCTCCGAACCGCGAGCCCATCGCGAACAGCACCCCTTCCGCTCCCGCCGCCGGGATGTTCACCACCGCCCCGACCGCGAACGAGCGGCCGGCCGTGCGCACCGCCTGCCACTCCGGAACCGGTGAGGTGCCCGGGTAGTAGATGTAGCGGGATCGCGGCGCGGTGAGCTGCGGGCGCGGCGTCTGGAAGATCTCGACCGCGGAGCGATCGTCCAGTGGGAAGGCTCCGTTTGCCCCGGCCTCCGAGAACCAGATGTTCACGAGCTCACGAACCTTGTCGGGATGCTCCGCCGCGAGATTGTTCACCTCCGCGCGGTCGACGTTGGTGTTGTAGAGCTCCCACTCGTCCTCGTTGTAGTGACCCCAGCCGGCGATGGTGGGATGGGTGGTCACCGCCTTCCAGCCCTCGTGCCAGATCGACCGGGAGCCGAGCATCGAGTAGAACTG
The DNA here is from genome assembly GCA_036494715.1 of Thermoleophilaceae bacterium. Classification (GTDB taxonomy): domain Bacteria; phylum Actinomycetota; class Thermoleophilia; order Solirubrobacterales; family Thermoleophilaceae; genus JAICJR01. The sequence continues at coordinate 10,910 of DASXNY010000130.1, read as the reverse complement.
GGTCTTCCTGCGCGACGGGGCGGTCGCGTTGTCGATCGTGCTGCGCATGCTGACGCCGTCGAACCCGACCTGCGTGTGGCCCTTGATCGTCAGGGGCGGATCGACGCCGAGCAGGTCGAGGATCGTCGGGACGATGTCGATCGCGTGGTAGTACTGATCGCGGACCTCGTCACGCGCCTTCAGGCCCGCTGGCCAGGACAGGATGCACGGGTCGGCCGTCCCGCCGTTGAACTCGTAGCGCTTCCACATCTTGAAGGGCGTGTTGAACGCCATCGCCCAGCCGTTCGGATAGTGGTTGTACGTCTTCGTGCTGCCGAGCTCGTCGAGCTGCGCGAGGTTCGACTCGATGTCGTCCTCCACGCCGTTGGCGAACTTCATCTCGTTGACGGAGCCGTTTGGCCCGCCCTCGCCGCTCGCGCCGTTGTCGGACACCAGAACCACGAGCGTGTTGTCGAGCTGCTCGGTCTTCTCCAGGTAGTCGAGCAGCCGCCCGATGTGATGGTCGGCGTGCGCGAGAAATCCCGCGTATACCTCGGCCATCCGCGCAAACAGGCGCTTCTCGTCGTCGTCCAGCGAGTTCCACGGACGCGTGTAGTCGAGCGGCGGGAACGGCTCGCCTCCGGGACCGGTCCGGTCATCCGGGGTGCCGATCGGGTTGAGCGGCGGCAGCTCGGTGTCCGCGGGCACGATGCCGAGCTCCTTCTGGCGCGCCAAGGTCTGCTCCCGAATCGCCTCGTAGCCCATGTCGAAGCGACCCTTGAACTTTTCGATCCAGTCCTTCGGCGCGTGGTGCGGCGCGTGGCACGCACCCGGCGCGTAGTAGAGGAAGAACGGCTTGTCCGGCGCGATCGCCTTCGAGTCCCGGATGAACTCGAGCGCCTTGTCGGTGATGTCCTCGGTGAGGTGGTAGCCCTCGTCGGGCGAATGCGGCTGGTCCGCCTGGTGGTTGTCATAGACGAGGTCCGGATACCACTGGTTCGTCTCCGCCCCGAGAAACCCGTACCAGCGCTCGAAGCCCCTACCGGTCGGCCAGTTGCGACGGGTGGCGGCGAGGTGCATCTCGTCGGTCGGGCAGAGGTGCCACTTGCCGACCATGTAGGTATTCCAGCCGTGCTCGCCGAGGATCTCGGGGAGCATCCCGTTCTCAGGCGGGATCGTGCCGCTGGCGTTCGGGAAGCCGATCGCGGCCTCGGTGATGCAGGCCATGCTGTTGCGCGTGTGGTTGCGCCCGGTCAGCAGGCAGGAACGGGTCGGCGAGCAGAGAGCCGTGGTGTGCCACTGCGTGTAGCGCGCCCCGGCGGCGGAGATCCGGTCGATGTTGGGCGTCTCGATCGGGCCCCCATAGCTCCCCATGGCTGAGAAGCCGACATCGTCGAGAACGATGTAGAGGACGTTGGGCGCGCCCTCTGGCGCCTTTGGCGGCTCGAACGGGGACCAGTCGGGCTCGGAATCCCGGATATCGACGTTGATCGTCCCTTTGAACGGCTCTGCCATCGGAGCACTCCTCTCGATCAATCTCTGCCCGCATGCGGCTGCGATGCGCACCGAGCATGATTGGCCCAACCGGCGGAGCCCACATCACCCGAACCGGGTGATCGCCCGGTCTCCTAGTCGCTGCTCCCAGACGCGCCGGTTGCCGACACCTCGAACACTCCCTCGACGTCGTCGAGCGCGAGCACGAGCGAATCGGGCGACGGCTGGCCCCGCACCTCGAGCGTGACCGCCACCGCCGGGGCGCCGCGAACTTCGCGTTCCATGTGGTGCGTGCCGACCTTCGCGATCGTGTAGCCGAGGCGGGTGGCCTCGGTGAGCATTGTCCGGAGAATGCCCTGGCCGTCCTCGTAGACGACGTGGACGCCGAAGCCGACGTAGCGGGACTCGGGCAGCCGCGCGGCCAATGCCGGGTAGACGAAGACCACCACGAAGTGCGCCGCGGTGACCGCAATCGCGAGCAGTGCCAGCCCCGCCCCACACGCCATGCCAATCGCGGCCGTGACCCACACGATCGCGGCGGTGGTCAGCCCCCGCACCGCGTCGCCGCGCACGAAGATCAGGCCGCCGCCGATGAAGCCGATGCCCGACACGATCTGGGCGGCCACTCGCGACGGGTCGAGGACGACATCGGGACCCAGCACGTCGCTGAAGCCGTACTTGCTGACGATCAGGAACAGCGCGGCCCCAACACCCACCAGCGTGTGGGTGCGCAGGCCGGCGGACTTCTGGCGCCACTCGCGCTCGAGGCCGATCAGCGAGGACAGCACGAACGCGAGACCTAGCTCGCCGAGCTGCTTCCAGCCCTGGCCTGAGGCGACGGCCAGCGCCGTCGGACCGTGAATGGTCATGGACTCAGTTTCGGGGACCCCGAGTGAGCCCCTTCAGCGCTCGGCGACTATCTGCCCGTCGTCCTCGTAGACGCGGGCGCGGCGCAATCGGCGACGGCGGTCGAACAGGGCGCAGCCCGTCCGGACGTCGTACTCGTAGCCGTGCCACGGGCATTTGACGAGCTCGCTGTCCGGCGCCACGCGGTAGTCGCCCGGGCGCTCGCCGTCGATCGCATCGAGCAGGCGGCCGCGTGAGAGCCGGGCGCCCTGGTGCAGGCAGCGGTCCTCGAGCGCGTGCAGCGAGCCGTCACGCGCGCGCACCACGACGATGTGGAGGGAGCCCACAGTGGCTGCCACCATCTCGCCCGGCGAAAGCTCGTCCGACTCGCACACCACCGTGCGCTGCACCTCGGAAGTGGAGACGCTCATGCGGCCTGGCGCTCGGAGGCCACGGCCGGCAGGCGCGCGTACGTAGCCTGCGCGTTCTCCACGAAGATCTTCCGCGCCAGCCCCTCATCGAGCCCGCGCGGCAGCGCCTCGAGCGGCGAGTCGAAGTCCCAGTGCGGATAGTCCGTGGAGAAACAGACGAGCTCGTCGGATCCCATCTGGCCGATCAGCACCTCGAGCTGCGCCGCGGTCATCTCAACGGTGGGCTGAGAGGCAAAGCGCAGCTGCTCGCGGATGATCCGCCCCGGCGTCCGCTTCACCCACGGCACCTCGTGGCGCAGCTCCTTGTACTGCTGGTCGGCGGTCCAGATCAGGTGAGGCACGTAGGTGAAGCCGCCCTCGATCAAGATGACGCGCAGCTCCGGGAACTTCTCGAACACCCCGTTGAAGATCAGGCTCACCGCCTGCGACATGAACACCTGCGGCACCAGCGTGTGCCACTCGACGAAGTAGCGGTGACGCCCGAGCGCGGTCGGCGAGTTCTCGCTGTGATGAATGCCGACGACGAGGTCGTGCCGCGCCGCCGCCGCGAAGATCGGGTGGTAGCGCGGCGCTCCGAACGGCTGGTCGCCGATGTAGAGCATCACCTGCACGACCCGCGGGTGCTCGGCGATCCGCTCGATCTCCCGCGCGGCGCCCTCTGGATCCCAGGCGTTCACGTGCACCGACCCAAACAGGCGCGGGTCGCGCTCCACCCAGTTCTCGATCTGCCAGTCGTTGTAGGCGGACATCAGCGCCGTCTTGAACTCCGTCCAACCCTCCTGCATCGACGACGCGTTGAGCCAGCCGGTGAGGATCGCCTGCTCGACGGTGTACTCGTCGAGCAGCTGCGAGCGCACGAGCCCCAGGTCGGACCCGCCCGGGCGCACGCCGTCGGGCTTCGCGTCCGCCCGATCGAGCCCGCCGGCGGTCGGCTGGCTGTAGGGCAGAAAGCGGTCCGGGATCCAGCCGTACTGCGTTATGTACTTGTGCCAGATCGGATCGAGGTACGGCAGCAGGTCCTCGAGCGCGGCACGCTCGTGGACGTCCACGTCGACGAAGCTCGGCCCCTTGGCGGCGGCGCCCATCAGTGAGGCCCTCCCGGCAGCGCGGCGACGTGTCCGGGCGTCTTCGCGCCGCCGAGCACCTGTGCGGCGATCGAGTTGTCCACCGCGCCCGCCGGCAGCGTCGGCGAGCCGATCGCCTTGATCCCGGCGAGGAACGACGTGGCCGCGCCGATGTGGCTCTGCACCGGGCCGTCGACCAGGAACGGCAGCTGAATTCGCACGCCGCCGCCGTCGCCGCCCTCGTCTGACGGCCAGTTCTTGTAGAGCGCGTCCCACAGGTCGCGCTCGCTGAAGCCCTGCGTGTCCTGCTTGACAATCGACGCGATCTCGGACGCGTTCTTCGGATCGGCGAGGTAGCGCTGCGCCTCGAGCTCCGCCTTGAGCCAGCCCTGCGCCACGTCGGGACGCTGGTCGATCAGCTGCTTCGACATCACGAGAAAGCCGGCGTCCTCCTGCTGGCCGAGCAGCGAGCCGCTGGCCACGCGCTTGGCGAGCCCGGCGTTCACCAGTCGCGACGCCGTCGGCTCCCACACGATCGCCGCGTCGATCTTCTTCTTCTGGAAGTTCGAGGAGATCACGTCGAGGCTCTGGTTCAGGTAGTCCTTGGGCTTGACGCCGTACTTCTTGAAAGTGGCCTGCGCGATGCGGTCGGTGCAGCTGCCCTGCGGCGTCGACACGGTCTTGCCGTTCATCCACTTGATCGCCGCGGCCTGGTTGGCGAAGTTGGGAGCGTCCTTGCGGACGAGGAAGACCGCGCACTGATCGCTCGCGAGCCCGAGCGTGCCGACGATGCGCAGGTCGCGCGTCGAGCGCTTGCTCGCTCCGACGATCGCCGGCATGTCACCCATGTAGCCGATCTGCTCCTTGCCCGCCAGCATCTGGCTCGTGATGACGGACCCCTGCAGCCCGACCTGGAAGTTCACCTTCGAGCCCTTCGGCAGGTACCTCTTCCAGAACTGCTTGGCGCGCAGGATCACGCCCGACCACGACTCGGCGTAGTACGGCTGGTAGCCGACGGTGAGCGTGACGGGGCCGCCCTTCTTGCCGAGGCTCGAGCCCGACGAGCCGATGGCGCCGCAGGCCGCCAGGCTGACTGCGAGTAGGACGGTGGCGGCGGCGAGCGCCCTGCGGGTGGTCTTCATTGGTCCTCCTGGTCCGTTGCTCTAGGTCAGGGCGAAGCTCGCGCGCGCCTCCGCGTGCAGGAGCTCCAGTGCCTCGGTCTTGATCTCTTGCGCGTGCTCGTCCTCGCGCAGCGCGGCGCGGTCGCGCGGTCGCGGCAGGTCGACGTCGATCGCTTTCGCGACCCGCGCCGGCCGGTTCGTCATCAACAGGAGGCGGTCGGCCAGGAAGAGCGCCTCGTCGATGTCGGTCGTGATGAAGAGCGTGGTGCGCGGCCGCTCGCCGAAGAGGCGCGCGCAGTACTCCTGCATGAACTCGCGGGTGAGGGCGTCGAGTCCGCGGAAGGGCTCGTCGAGGATGAGCATGCCCGGGTCGTTGATCAGCGCGCGGGCCAGCTCGGCGCGGCGCTGCATGCCGCCGGAGAGCTCGCCCGGATAGTGCTTCGCGAAGTTCGCGAGCCCGACGCGCTCGAGCAGCTCGTTCGCGCGCTCCTTCACGTGGCGCGAGCGCTCGCCGCGGGCGAGCGGGCCGAACATCACGTTGTCGAGCGTGTTCAGCCACGGCATCAGCGCCGACTCCTGGAACACCACGAGGGTGTCGCGCGAGGGCTTCGTGACCGGCTTGCCGTCGATCAGCACCCGACCTTGGCGCCCCCGCTCGTACCCGGCGAGCAGGAACGCGATCGAGCTCTTGCCGCAGCCCGAGGGCCCGAGCATCGCGGTGAGCTTGCCGCGCTCCAGGCTGAAGCTGCAGTCGGCGATCACGGCGTCCGCGCCGGCGTCCCAATGCACGTTCTCGAAGGTCACCTCTGCGACGCTCATGCCGTCGCCCTCCGCCACGGCATCAGGCGCGCGCCGGCGACGCGCACGATCGAGCTCGACAGGTAGCCGGCCACTCCCAGGCTCACCATGCCCGCGACCACCCGGGCCAGGTCGCCGCCCTGGTAGGCGCTCCACACGAGGAAGCCGAGACCGCCGTCGGCCGCCGACTGACCTCCGCCCGAGATCAGCTCAGCGGCCACGACGACCTCCCACGTGATGCCCATCCCCACCACCGCTCCGGTCACGATCGAGGGCAGCGTCGCGGGCAGGATCACGCGGCGAAAGAGGCCCAGCCGCGACGCTCCGAGCGAGCGTGCGGCGAGCACGTGGCGGCGATCGATCTGCTCGGCGCCGCCCACCACGTTCACCACCACCGTGTAGAAGGCGCCGAGGAAGATGACGAACGTGATCGACAGCTGCTGGGTAGGCCAGAACAGGATCGCCAGCGGCACCCAGGCGAGCGGCGGCACCGGCCGCAGCATCTCGAAGACGGGCCAGGCCAGGCGCTTGGCGGTGCGGCTCGTGGCCATCAGGAGACCGAGCGGTATGCCCAGCATCAGCGCGATCACGAAGCCCCAGAAGACACGCTGGAGGCTCTCCGACCAGGAACTCCAGTAGCCGCCCGTGCCCGCCAGCGACGCCAGATCGCGCGCCACCGCGGTGGGCGGCGGCAGCTCGGCGAGGAAGGGAGCGTTCAGCGCTGTGCCGATCTCCCAGATCGCCACGAAGGCGAGCAGCCCGAGTGCGCCGCGGCGTATGGCGGTCGCGCGCTTCACGCGAGCTCGCGCTCTCCGCGCTCGAATGCCTGGCGCGCCTCCGCGCGCACCCCGTTCGACACTCGCTGCACCACGTCCGCGAACTCGGGTTGGGCTCGCAGCAACTGGTCGCGCGGCCGCGGCAGGCCGACGTCGATCGTCTCCTTGATCCGTCCCGGCCGCGTCGTCATCACCGATACGCGCGTGCCCAGGAACACCGCCTCCTCGATGTCGTGGGTGACGAACAGGACGGTGACCTCGGAGCGGTCGTAGAAGTCGAGCAGCGCCTCGTGCATGACTCCGCGGGTGAGCTGATCCATGCCACGGAACGGCTCGTCGAGCAGCAGCACCCGCGGCTCGTTGACGAGCGCGCGCACGAGCTCCACCCGGCGCGCGACGCCGGTGGAGAGCTGGCTCGGGTAGAGGTCGTCGCACTCGGCCAGACCCGCGTCGGCCAGCCGCTTGCGGCCGAGCTCCCTGGCCTCGGACTTGGTGAGACGCCCCTGCACCACCGGGCCGTAGGTCACGTTCTCGAGCACGGTGCGCCAGGGGAAGAGCGACCCCTGCTGGAACACCACCACGCGGTCAGAGCCGGGCCGGGCCTCGAGCCGCTCGCCGTCGAGCGTGATCTCGCCGGCGTCGACGTCGTGGAAGCCCGCGACCGCGCCCAGCAGGCTCGTCTTGCCGCAGCCGGACGGCCCCACGAGCACGTGCAGCTCGCCGGCATCGAGGTCGAGCGATGCATCGTCGACGGCGACGGTGTCGCCGTAGCCCTTGCGGACTTTCTCGATGCGGAGCGTCGCGGTCATCGCACCGCCACCGTCCTGTAGGCCATCAGCCGTCGCCCTACAAGCCGCACCGCTGCACTCGACGCGAAGCCGACGATGCCGAGCGTGATCATCGCGATCACGATCGTCGGGTAGCGCGTCGTGGTGTACGAGGAATTGATCAGGTAGCCGAGCCCGTGGCGCCCGGCGATCATCTCCCCGGCGACGAGCGAGAACCAGGCCACGCCCATGGCGATCTCGAGCCCGGTGAAGATGTAGGGCAGTGCGCCGGGAACTACGACGTCGCGGAACACGTCGCGCTGAGAGGCGCCGAGGCAGCGGGCCGCGCGGATCAGGTCGCGGTCCACCGACTGCACGCCGAGCAGGGTGTTGAGCGTGGTCGCATAGAAGGCGGCGAGGAAGGTGAGGAACAGCACCGGCGTCTCCGACCCCTTGAACATCAGGATCGCGATCGGCACCCAGGCGAGGATCGGGATCGGCCGGATCACCTCGAGCACCGGGAACAGGTACTGGCGCACGCGCGTCGACCAGCCCATGGCGAGCCCCAGCGGCACCCCGGTGGCGGCCGCCGCCAGGAATGCGATCGCCACCCGGCGCACGCTTGCCCAGATGTCCGCCCAGTAGGACGACGTGAACAGCGACACGCCGTAGGCCGGGCTGCGGCTCACCCACTCGCCGAACACCTCGCCCGGGCCGGGCAGGATCTTGAAGCGGGGCAGCGCTAGCCACTGGACCGCCGCGTACCAGGCGATCACGAAGGCGGCGATCCCGAGCGCGGCGAGCGCCAGCGACGTCCAACGACCGCTCCGCGGCGCGTGACGCTCACGCGGCCCGGGAATTCGCCGACGAACCCGCGCGGCGAGCGCCGAGCCGGCTCCGAGGCGCAGATCCTGATTGGCGTGAATCTCCATTTTCTCAGTCGGGATACTCGAGAATCTATCCATCTATGCCCTCTTTCGCGCATCACATAACCACCCGATCGCGGTGGCCGGCTCGCCTCGTCAGCAGCCGGACGAGCGGTCGACGCTCATTCGCTCGCGCCTCGACGCCGCGGGCCGCCGGCGCGCTCACTCAAGCAGCCGCGGCCGCTGCTCGATCGGCCGGCGGTGCCGGCCGCGTAGTCAGCTCACCTCGGCGGGCGGCCGGTCCGTCTCGGTCTCGAGCGCCGCGAGGTGCTCGTGGACGCGCCGCACCCAATCCTCGGACACCTCGTCCGCCTGGATCGACAGGCGCGGCGCCTCGAGCCGAAGTTCATCTGGCGCGGGAATCCCAAGGTGGTCGAGCACGCGGCGCACCACGGGTTCGGGGGCCTCCGCCAGCTCCTCGTAGGTGATCTTGAGGGGCTCGTAGCTCAGGCCGAGGAAGTAGGCATCCCACGACGCGTCGTGTGCGGTCAGCAGCCGCACGAGATAGTTGATGGCGCGGAACGAGAACTGCGGCTGGGAGGCGAAGCGGCGCTCGCTGTCGCGCTCCTGGCGCCAGGCCTGCGTCTGCACCGCCTTCCAGAGCGACACCGCCTGGCGCACCTTGTCCTTGCGCGTAATTTGGATGTAACGCAGCCCGGGGAATGAGCGGTTGAGCAATTCCGGCACCGCCAGCCCGCCCATTTCTTCGATCCCGCGGAGCAGCTCGGCGAAGTCGCCGAGGTAACCCCACATCAGCTTCGCACCGAAGACGCCGTTGTCGGTCGTCCCCTGGGCGATCGCCCAGTGCAGATAGCGGTCGTAGGTCTCCGGCTGCCAGAGCGGGTTGGGAGTGGGCTCGGCACTCGGCATCTCCCGGAACGCCAGCCGCTCGACGATGTTGTGGTGGCGGTCCGGATCGAAGTACTCGTGCGGCCGGCGCGGCAGGCCGGAGTGCTTGAGCGCCTCGAAGTACTCCTCGGGATGGCCCGCGACACCCGTCTGATCGAGCAAATGGCAGAGTAGGGTGCTGCCGCTTCGCGGAGTCGCGCAGACGAGGTACGAGAGCATCGGACGCGGCGCCGAATCCATCTCCAGTGAATCTATCGACTTAACATAGAAAATGGAACGGCTCCCCAACATCCTCTACCTCCACTCGCACGACACCGGCCGCTACATCCAGCCGTACGGCGAGCAGGTGCCGATGCCGAACGTGCAGGCGCTCGCCGACCAGGGCGTGCTCTTCCGCCAGGCCTTCTGCGCCGCCCCCACCTGCTCCGCGAGCCGCGCCTGCCTGCTCACCGGCCAGTACACCCAGACGAACGGGATGCTCGGCCTCGCTCATCGCGGCTGGTCCCTGCGCGACTACAGCCACCACATCGTCCATACGCTTCGCGACCTCGGCTACACCTCGATCCTGATCGGCGAGCAGCACATCTCCAAAGACCCGGCGGCGATCGGCTACGACGAGGTGATGAAGATCCCGACGACGCGCGTCGAGTCGGTCGCGCCGCTCGCGATGGAGGTGCTGCGCAATCGCCGTGAGCGGCCGCTCTTCATGTCGGTGGGCTTCTTCGAGACCCACCGCGAGTTCCTCGGCCCGGGCTCGCTGCGCGACGTGCGCTACTCGAAGCCGCCGCCCAACCTGCCCGATGCGCCCGAGGTACGGGCCGACATCGCCGCCTTCAAGGCCAGCGCGCGCTCGCTCGACCACGGCGTCGGCCTCGTGCTGAACGAGCTCGAGAGCGCGGGCATGACCGACGACACGCTCGTGATCTTCACGACCGATCACGGCATGCCCTTCCCGGGCGCCAAGGCCACGCTTTACGACCGCGGCCTCGGCGTGATGCTGATCCTGCGCGGCCCCGAGCCCTTCCACGGCGGCCATGTGCTCGACGCGCTCGTGTCGCACATCGACGTCTACCCCACCATCTGCGAGTACCTTGGCATCGAGCGGCCGCCCTTCCTGCAGGGTGTCTCGCTGCTCCCCCTGCTGCGCGGTGGGGTGAGAGAGGTGCGCGACGAGATCTTCGCCGGCTCCACCTGGCACGCCGCCTACGAGCCGCAGCGGGCGATCCGCACGACCCGGCACAAGTACATCCGGCGCTTCGGCGAGCGCCGCACGCCGGTGCTGCCGAACACCGATGACGGACCGAGCAAGGAGTTGCTGCTGCGCAACGGCTGGGCGGAGCGGGAGATCCCCTCCGAGCAGCTCTTCGACCTGGCGCTCGATCCCAACGAGGCCAACAACGTGGCCGGCGACCTCGGCTACGCGACGGTGCTCGCCGACCTCCGGGCGCGCCTCGAGAAATGGATGCGGGAAACGGATGATCCGCTGCTGGCGGGCTATGTGGATCCGCCGCCCGGCGTGGACATCAACCTGCCGGACCAGCGCTCGGCGTCCGATCCGACGACACACGTCCCTTAATCTCGACTGATTTGATGTAGAATCATCAGCGCCGCCCACCCGGGCTGACGAGGCGCCTGTGACGGAGTAGCTCCGTGGCGTCCCACGCCGCGACCGTGCACGGAGGTCCCGGGCCGCTGGCGCGTGATGGCGCGCTGCGGCGGAGCGGGGCAGGAAGGACTCGAACCCTCGACTTCTGGTTTTGGAGACCAGCGTTCTACCAACTGAACTACTGCCCCGTGCCCGGGCGATTGTAGGCGAGACGGGGTCCCTATCATCGGTCGCGAGACTCGTCGCGGCTGTG